>CAYXVT010000071.1:0-8174 GCA_964468105.1 Uncultured Candidatus Berkiella sp.
CTAGTGGAAGGCGACACCTTTTTAGGGGTATCGATTGAACCTGGTGATGGTACCACTACCCATCAAACCAATACCAGAATAACGGGGAATTTTGTTGAGCTTATGGGTTTTTACCCGCTATGTAAACGCTATGATATTGAGATCCAAGGGACAATAGGCCTCGTTAGAAATAGACTTTTGTTATCTGATGTCTTCATTGATCAAGATGATATTTTGTTAATTAACCCTATTGTACGTTCTTATCATGTTACAAAGACAAATACCCGCGCATCGGTTGGCATTCAAAAAACCTTTTGCAAGCACTGGGGCGTTTTGGCCTCACTTGTGTGGGAAGATACTGACAGATTTGAGAATTTGAAACCATTAGAAAACCCAGTAGCCATAACATCCGTCAGGGCACATGATAGCTTTAGTTATGGTATTGGGGTTTTTGCTATTTTATAAATTAGTAGTTCTTTTTGGTTGCCATAGAAGTCGCTTTGGTTTGTGCTTCTTTAGCTGTTTCAGGTTTAACTGCTTTATGATCATCGGTGAGAATACCCACGCGGGTGTCTTCTCTGAAAGTATGAAAAGCAGGTGTTTTTTGCACGCGTAAATCTTCCTTGGTCGGAAAATGAAATGCCAATTCTTCAAGAGTGAGCGCTTTTCGTTGTGAGAATTTCTCATAATGGGCCATTTCATTCTCAAGAGTCGTGCCCCCTCGCACTAGATTCTTAACCAAACGTCCAACATCATCTGCTTCTTCAATTCCCACAATGGCGCCTCTGCCCGTTTGAAAATGCGCCGATTGTGCACAATCCCCAATTAAAATAGCAGCTATCTTTGACATTGGCACCATAAAGGTAAACTTTTTAGCCTTCATTAACTCTACATTAATCAGAGCACATTCTTTAAGGACCAATTTATTAATTTGATCTTGGCTTAGGAACATACCTAAAGTTAATCGACCCCAGGCATCAAAGAGAGCATCTCTTTGCGCACTCAATTTTTGCACCTGCTCATATGAATTTTGTTGTTTTGCATCCATGATTAATTTAGATAGTTGTTGATATTCAACGGCAATGTTATCTGGCATTTCAATACCGAGATAGGGATGATCGCCGGTATTAAAGTACCGCGGAACAGGTTGTCGGTTTTTATCCCAACCTAAAGCACGTAGTTTTTCCATAGGAATTTCTTTTCTGGGATGGCCTTTGAGCATGCTACTGAAAAAATCATTTTCATCTCCCCTGGGGGGATGATAAGTAAAGGTCGCATAGGGAGCATTAGTTGACATTTTTTCAACTTCAATTTTACAGTCTCTGCGGCATTGGCTGTTATAGCCATCGGCTGCGACCAGTATTTGTGTTGGCACTTGTCTATCTGTTCCAAGAATATCAGCTTCTTTACCTTTTTCGACCGGCGCATCACTTTCTCGTATAAAGATGGCCCGTTCATCTTTATCAATACATTGCGGAATATAAACATACCCTCTAAATATTTGCATACCTTTGGGATCTTTTTTGCTCATTAAGTCTATCCAGGCATTGGTTAAATATTCAAAGTCTTTAATCGAGATAGCATAAAAATCACCTAATGGCGAGGGAGTTTTAGCGGTTAAACTTTTTATGTTCACAATGGTTTTCAAAGGATGGGAGTCTGGTAAATCTTTGATATCTTCTAGTTTGTCGACAAATAATTTAGCAAGCTCCTCTACCACTTTAGGCGTTAATCTAAAGACATTGTTGCGTGAATAGCCGGTTCTTTTTTCAATACCGGTGACAATGGCCCCTTCTTGATAGGCTCTGATTGCCGCAAAAGCGCCAGCGGGGCCAAGGCCCACCACAGAGACTTGGGGTCGCATTACATCCGGTATATTGGGGCGTTGTCTGCTTACCTTTGCAAATAAAGCATCTGCTTCCTTGTTGGGTTTATCAACAAAATCTTTAATCGACGTTTCTAATCTTTCATGATATTTAGCCGCTTTAACCATCGTTTCATGCATTGCATGCGCTTGCGTTTTTTGATTGAGTAAAGAGGGGGCATCAAAAGTCTGTACGTTAACCATATTGCCTTTAACACGAATAAGTAAATCCGCTTTTAGAGGAATATCTATTCCTCCTTCATTGGTTAATATAATTTCTTGAGGATTTACTTTTTTAAGCTCAGCATTAAAAATGGTAAGAGATTTATCTTTATTGCTGATTTTTCCGTTAACCTCCATTAAAAACATTCTCAAATGTTCTTTGAGATAATCTACTCTTTCATTATCAAGTTGTCCTTTTTCTGATAATGCCTTAAGCGCTATCACTTCTTTGAGTAACATGTAGGGGTGAGCAGGACGAAGCTTCTTTAGCAATTCACTTTCTGGCATATCAACCTCAAGAAAAGAATCAAGCATTTCTTCTATCAAGTTATAGGGGATTTCAAATTTCTCAGGGGTCTCATTTAAACCTTTCGCCAATGTCACATTGCCACCATCAACATAAAATAAGAGGGCATTCCAAAGTGATTGCGTGCCATTACCAATAACGACTGCGTGCTGCGGATATCTTTGAGTGTTCACATGGTGGGTTTGGATTAAATGATCAACAAATTTTGCAGTGGCTGTATTTGAATCCAGCATAGAACTTAATTTTTGCTTGGGTATGCTTTGCGCGCCTTGCTGAGCCATAAAAAACGCCCCTTATATCAACTCTCATTTATGAAGTTCGACATAAGGGGCGTTGTTTTAGTTCAGTTAAAGAGCATAAAAACTACTTGTATATACAAGTTATAGAGAGGGGACAGCATCCTTAACTACTTTATCAAGCGCATTCTTCGCTTTAACTTCTTCTGTTACCCACAATCTATCAATTTCAGCAAAAGCAGAATGATTATGGATAGACTCAAAGTTTTCGGAGCTGATTTTATAGCCCATCACTGATTCAAGTTGTTCTACAGAGGTTGCAACATCACGCACCATATCTTCGACAAATTTAGGATTGTCGTAGGCGCGTTCGGTAACCGTTTTTTCATCGGTGCGCTTTAAAATGCCATAAAGTTCACAAGAAGCTTTGCTTTCAACTAACTGGATAATTTCAATGAGTGAAAGTGTTTGGGTCGCGCGAACTGTGACGGTGACATGAGAACGTTGATTATGGGCGCCATAATCGGCTATTTCTTTTGAGCAAGGGCAAAGGCTCGTAACAGGCACAACGACTGTGACAAAGGTATGACATTGGTCGCCATCTAAAATTCCGCGAATGCTAACATCATAATCCATCAAGCTTGCCGCTTGAGAAACAGGCGCATATTTCTTTACAAAGTAAGGGAAGTTTACTTGCAGATAACCATAGTTGGCATTTAAGCGTGAAACCATGGTGTCTAACCAATGGGGGATAGTAGCAACGCTCATGACAGTTTCTTCTTCGTTGAGGATCTCAACAAAGCGAGACATATGGGTGCCTTTCACATTCTTAGGGAGATCTACCAACATATCAAAGCGTGCAACCACATGCTGACGTGATAAGCCGCGTGAAGGGGTAAAATCTTCAAAAATCATAGGGTGTCTAAGACCCCGGATCCCCACACGATTAACCGGCATATTGCGCCAATCTGGGCTACTTTGGATATCGGCGACCGGATCATTCATCATATTCAACCCTAAAATTGGTGTTCTGAATTTATCAAGGAGACTCTAATGGAGAAACCATCTCATTACAAGAGTGACTTCTGACTTTTTCTTGAATGTTGGCTAATATACTCACCGGATCAAGGCCACAGCTTGCCAACATTTCATCTGGTAGTGCATGTTCAACAAAGTGATCGGGTATGCCAATATTGATTACCTGATTTTGGGACCCATGGGCACAAAGACAAGCATTGACGCCTTCGCCTGCACCGCCTATCACCGCATTTTCTTCTAAGGTGACTATCACTTGATGAGTGTTTGCTAACGTTTTGATGAGCTCTTCATCTAAGGGTTTCACAAAGCGCATATTCACAAGTGTTGCATCCAATTGTTCAGCAACAATGCTTGCTGCTTCTAACATTGAACCAAAACTTAAAATGGCGATCTGGTGGCCATGCCGTTTGATTTGTGCTTTCCCAATAGGAAGTGCTTCATAAGGTGAAGTTAAATCCACCAAAGGACCACTACCACGTGGATAACGAACCGCAGCAGGGCAACAAGCCATTAAGCCGGTATAAAGCATATGTCGGCATTCATTGCCATCACTTGGTGCCATAATCAGCATATTGGGAATGGCGCGAAGATAGCTTAAATCAAAAGCGCCATTATGCGTTGGGCCATCGCCTCCCACTAAACCTGCTCTGTCTATTGCGAACAAAACAGGTAAATTTTGAAGTGCAACATCATGGATTAATTGATCATAAGCACGTTGCAAGAAGGTTGAGTAAATCGCAACCACCGGTTTCATTTGTTCACAAGCCAAGCCGGCCGCTAATGTGACACTATGTTGTTCCGCAATCGCCACATCAAAATAACGATCTGGAAAGGTTTTAGCAAAACGTACCAAGCCTGAACCTTCACACATTGCTGGCGTGATGGCGACTAAGCGTGGTTCAACTAACGCCATATCACACAACCAGTCCCCAAATATTTCGGAATAGGTTGGCATTTTGGCTTTTGCTGTTGCGCTATCTGCAACTGAACAACTGGTATTTGGCTGATAAAAACCTTTTGTGACACCGTGGTATTTAATAGGATCCGCTTCAGCAGGAGGATAGCCTTTTCCTTTACGCGTAATGGTATGCACTAATTGCGGACCTTTGAGATCTTTCACATTTTGTAGTGTTTTCACCAAACTGCTGAGATCGTGGCCATCAATAGGGCCGATGTAATTAAAACCCATTTCTTCAAATAAAGTACCAGGAACAATCATGCCTTTAAGATGTTCTTCTGTTTTACGCGCAAATTCCCAGACAGGGGGAATGCGTTTTAAGACATCTTTGCCACTTTTGCGCATCGAGGTATAAAGTTTGCTTGATAAAATGCGAGCAAAATAATTGGACAGTGCACCGACGTTTCCAGAAATGGACATATCATTATCATTGAGCACCACTAAGAGATCAGCTTTCAGATCACCTGCATGATTTAATGCTTCAAATGCCATCCCTGCTGACATTGCCCCGTCGCCAATAATAGAGACGACTCGGTTATTTAAGCCTTGTAGTTTGTTCGCCAATACCATGCCAAGGCCCGCACTGATGGAAGTGCTTGAATGACCAACTCCAAAAGCATCATAGGCACTTTCTTCACGACGTGGAAAAGGGGCAAGACCATTTTTTTGTCGAATGGTGTGTAAGCTATCTCGTCTTCCCGTAAGGATCTTGTGGGGATAGGCTTGGGGTCCGACATCCCAAATTAAGCGATCTTCTTTCGTATTGAAAACATAATGTAAGGCAAGGGCTAGCTCGACCGCGCCAAGACCTGCGCCTAAATGGCCACCTGCTTGATTTAGTACTTCCAGCATGAATTGTCTGATGCTGGCGGCAACTTCAGGTAACTGTGATGCGGGTAAGTTACGAAGATCTTGTGGTGAATTGATGCTATGAATAATGCTCATTATAGGCTGCGCTCGATAATATAAGCAGCCAATGCACGCAAGGGAGACGCTTTTTCACCAAAGTGCTCTAAGCTTGCAAGCGCTTGCTGATGACACGCATTAGCATGAGCACGTGCTTGTTCTAACCCTAATAATGTCACGAAAGTGCACTTTTGATTTTTCACGTCTTGCCCAGGATGTTTACCCATAATGTCACTGTTACCCAGTGTGTCTAATATGTCGTCTTGTATTTGAAAACAAAGGCCTATGGCCTGACCAAATTTATCTAACTCAGTTAAGTCATCTTCTGATGCTTTGCCGGTAGCTAACGCGCCACATTGTACACTGGCTGCAATCAGAGCCCCAGTCTTTGCGCGATGCATTTGAATTAATTCATCTAGAGAAAGGACTTTTCCTTGCGCCCCAAGATCGCGCGCTTGACCAAGGACCATGCCTTGCCCACCGCTAGCTAGCGCAAATTGCTTAATTATCTTTAAGATGGTTAACTCATTAACACTTGGGAAATGCTCTGGGCTAGAGAGAATATCAAAGGCCAAACTCAATAGTGCATCGCCCGCCAAGATAGCCGTCGCTTCTCCATACACTTTATGACAAGTGGGTTTGCCGCGGCGCAAATCGTCATTATCCATCGCGGGGAGATCATCGTGAATAAGCGAGTAGCAGTGTATAAGCTCAATGGCCACCGCAATGGCATCAATAGCGTCGTTGTTTGGGGCAAAAATTTCAGCTGCACAGTAGACAAGCAAGGGACGCAGGCGTTTACCCCCATTTAAGCACGCATAGTGCATGGCGGCATATAAATCGTTTAAATCAGCCTGCGGAAGATAACGCGCAAGGAGCGCCGGCATTTGTGCTTGGCAACGATTCAGTCTTGCTTGAATAGGCATTATATTCCTAAAGGTTATTCTTCTACTTCTGGTGGGAGATGATTCTCCCCAATGAGCTCTTGAACCCGTTGCTCTGCTTCGCGCAAGGCTTGTTGGCATTGCCTTGCTAAGGTGACACCTTGTTCAAATTGTTTTAACGCTTGTTCCAGCGTTAACTCGCCCCCTTCCATTTTTTCAACAATGGATCCGAGCTTTTTAAGTGCCCCTTCAAAATCGGGGACGGTAGAATCTGTTTTTTTGTTAGCCACTGGATTTAATTATATTAGGAAAACCAAAAACTTATCCTAGACTTCCCCTGTGGTCAAGCGATGACGGGTTGCGATGAGGGTTGGCGCTGCATCTTAAGCAAAAGGAAAAAGAGTTAGCTTTGTAAGTTTTAATGGAAGGCGAAGTTGCACGGTTAGAGCTAGAATCATAGATAACTATCATTCTTTTTAGGTTTGACGTTGCTGTTTGGATGAACAGTAGGAGAGCAAATGGATTTTGGAACTCTATTAGGCCTTATCGGCGGTTTAGCCGTCCTTTATCTGTCTATTGCCGGAGAAGGCGGTAGCATCAAGCTCTTCATGAATATGCATCCTGTTATCGTCGTTTTTGGTGGTAGCACGGTCGTGACCATTATGAAATTTGGATTTAATCGCTTTTTTGGTGCCTTTAAAGTGGCAGGACGTGCTTTTTTCTTTAAAAAATATAGCCATGAAGACATTATTGAAGAGGCGGTGAGAATTGCTGATGCCGCACGCAAGGGCGGTTTACTGTCTTTGGAAGGAATAGAAATTAATAATGAATTTATGAAGAAAGGGATCCAATTACTGATCGATGGTCATGAACCGGAAGTGATGAAAAAGATCCTCAGTAAAGAAATGAATTTAACAGTAGAACGTCATATGTGGGGGCAAAAGGTATTTAAAGCCATTGGTGAAGCTGGCCCTGCAATGGGGATGATAGGAACCTTGATGGGTCTTGTCATGATGATGTCAAACATGAGCGATCCAAAATCCATTGGTCCTGCGATGGCGGTTGCGCTATTAGCGACTTTTTATGGTGCGGTTTTGGCAAATATGCTTGCCTTGCCTATTGCAGAAAAATTAGAGTTACGCAGCAATGAGGAACGTCTTTCAAAATCCTTAGTCATCGATGCGCTCTTGGGTATTCAAGTGGGGCAAAATCCACGTGTGATTGAAGAAGCATTGAAAAACTATCTCCCTCGTTCTAAACGTGGATCAAGCATTAATGACGCAGCATGATGATGATGATGTTGTTGAACATGGCAAGAAGGCCGGAGAAGGCTGGGTTGTTACGTTCGCGGACATGATGTCATTATTGATGAGCTTTTTCGTCTTACTTCTTTCATTTTCAGAGCAAGATACTGCAAAATTTAAAGAAGTCGGGGGATCGTTGGAGCAAGCCTTTGGTGTGCAACGAGAGGTGGTCGCTTATCAAATTCCTAAAGGAACCAGCATTGTTGCAAGAGAGTTTTCTCCAGGCAAACCACGGCCAACCGCCATGAATGAAGTTCGACAATCTACCATCGATGATATGGATCAAACACTAGAATTTGATCCAAAAGATCATCCTGATCACAAAAAAACAGAAGAAGAAATGAAAGGACCTGGCAATGGAAATGCGGGCCGCTCTAAGAATGCTGTGGAAGTTACTGATAAATTGGCAAAACTTCTTTCCAGTGAAATTCATGAGGGAAAAATTAAATTATTTAATAAAGATCAACGTGTTGTCA
>CAYXVT010000071.1:8184-10871 GCA_964468105.1 Uncultured Candidatus Berkiella sp.
GATTCCTTAAACCCAACATTTTTGCCTGTTTTAGATAAAATTGCTTATTTACTCAATGAAATTCCTGGCCATATTACGATTTCTGGGCATACCGATGATAAGCCGATTTCCACTGCTCGATTTCACTCTAACTGGGAATTATCATCTGCACGTGCCATTACCGTTGCCCATCAACTCCATGAAGACGGCGTAGATAAAGATCGGATGATAGTCTCAGGTTATTCAGATACGCAGCCATTATTCTCCAATGATACGGATGAGCATCGTAGCCGAAATCGTCGTGTCGAAATAGTCTTAACTCAGGATGATATTCCCAGAGTGCAAGAAGCACCAGACGTTGCCCCTGAAAGTATGAGAGGGCAAGTCCAACAACCTACTCGGGAAATATTGGTTAACCAACCCCCAGGATTTAAATCTAAGAATGCGAATATGCAAGAAAACACCAAAAAATCAGATAAAGCGACAGATGTTAATAAAGATGTTAAAACAAAAACAACAACGCCAGCGCCTGCGCCTGCAAAATCAGTTAATCAATGAATAAGTGCCAATACATGGGAAAGGAGTTTTCATGAAATCAACAGAACGCCGTCGGTATTTCCGAGTAGATGATGAGGTTATTTTAGCCTGGCGAATATTGACTGATCATGAAAAAGAAAAAAGAATGCAGCAGTTTTCAAAGGGTGAAATGGAATACCCTGATCCTACGCGTTTATATTTAACATTAGAATCAGACATAACGGCTATTATTCAAAATTTGAATCCCAAACAGCCAGAAATAGCCAGTGTTCTTAAGATGTTAAATCGTAAAATCAATTTAGTTGCCAGAGGCGCGCCGATGAACGCTTCACGGGGATCGTTATTAGAAGAGACACCCCAGCAAGTGAATATCAGTGCCTGTGGCATAGGATTTATGGTTGAAGAAGAATTAAAGAAAGGACAACACATTCAAATAGAAATGGTATTGATGCCTGAGAAAATTTACATTTTAAGTTATGGAACCGTCATTGCCTGTGAACATATTTCGCATAGCAAAAAAAATGATAAACCTTATCGCATCAATGTCGACTTTGCCGCGATGCGAGAAGATGATATGGACAGATTAATTCAGCATATTATGCAAAAAGAACTAGAGATGATTAGAAGCCGCAAGAAAGAAAGTGGGGCAAAATAATAGTAGTGTATATCCTCGTTATAAAATTTTTGTAGGGTGGGCAAAGCTTTTAGCGTGCCCACCACATCAAATACAGACGGTGGGCACGCGATGCTTTGCCCACCCTACATCAGACAATCCTTTCACATTAGTTAGTTTGATATGTGGGCTTGTACCGCCTATCCTCTTTCCAGTATACAATTTGACCTCTATTTGATACACTCTTCTAACTTTTTGAAACCCCTCAACTTTTTGTGGTGAGCATGATAAATTCTGCGCAGTTTTCACACCCAGCATTGAACAAGAGCTTACTTACTAACGCTGTTGCAGCCATCTTCGTAGGTTTGAGTTATTGCTTTATTGGCACTCCTTATCAGCATATTTTGGGTAACGTTGGTTTTTATGCTTTATCTTGTGCTCTAACCAATTGGATTGCCATTATCATGTTGTTTGAGAAAATCCCTTTTCTTTATGGTTCGGGGGTGATACCTGCACGCTTTCAGGAATTCAAATCCGGTATAAAACATTTGGTGATGAGCGAATTTTTCACGCAAGAAAATATTAATGCTGTGATGTCAAATGTGACCATCAACACAGAGAAATGGAAAGAAATTGCTGATGCGATTGATTATGACAAAATGTATAACGCTTTAGTTGAAGCGATATTTGAATCAAAACTTGGCGCTGCTTTTTTCATGATGGGCGGACAAAAAGCGGTTGAGCCTCTTAAAGAACCTGTTCAGAAAAAATTACGCATTGTTGTAGAAGATATTTTAGCTGATGAAAATTTACATAAAATTTTGTTAGAGAAATCCGGATTTCAACAACAAGATGATTTCCTAGTAACAATTACTCAAATTATAGATAAACGCCTTGCTGATTTAACGCCGAATTATTCAAAAAATGATCCGCAAACATCTTGGATGGTTAGTTGTCTGGGGTGGCGTTTTCGGCGGTTTGATCGGACTTGGGACGAGTTTTGTATGAGCGAACTAAAAATGAATAAAGAAACCTCATTTAATGAATACTTAGTATTCTTACGCGAATCCATTCAAAATCTAGCCGAATACTGGCAAAAAATAGGTCATGACAATCCCCACATCAAGGATATCACTGCAGGATTAAATCATAGTGATCCCTTCATCATTTATAAAGCCAGCATTGCTGCAACCTTATTATTAGAAGATAGATCAATCTATCATTAACCCCTAACTAACCCTATAGGGAAGTTGTCATGAGTGTGATAAAACAGCACGAAGTATACAAAAACTTCTATCAAATTTTTCATCCCCTGGTTGCTGGTAAACTTTCCTTGTTACGCCAACGGCAAACCGATCATAAATTATTCAGAGAATTAGTGCACGAAATCACCCTTTTATTAGGGTATGAGGCCACTCAAAATCTCAGTACAACCCAAGTAGAAATTGAAACACCAATGGAAAAGTTTCAATCTCCCTTTCTGGCCGGCCCTTCACCCGTTATCTTGCCCATTTTGATAGCAGGGGTGGGAATGGTTGATGCGTTATTAACCTTAATG
>CAYXVT010000071.1:10881-14755 GCA_964468105.1 Uncultured Candidatus Berkiella sp.
CAGAAGGCTACTATTTTAAAATTCCAGAAGATAGCGATCAGCGCCATTTTTATGTGTGCGATCCTATGCTAGCAACTGGGGGTTCGGCTATTCGTGCTGTGAGCACTTTGAAAAAGCATAAAGTAAAAAGTATTACTTTTGTTTGTATAGTTGCAGCTCCCGAAGGATTAAAAGCCTTTTTCGATGAGCATCCTGATGTCACCATTTATTCTGCACGTTTAGATAGATGTTTAAATGAGCGTGGATACATCTGCCCAGGGCTTGGTGATGCTGGTGATAGAATGTTTGGAACATTGTAATTACACCCTGATGTTGATCGAAAGTTAACTAAATATTTCTTGACTTGCTAGTGTTGGTTTGTAAAAATTGGCATGTCAAAAAAATAGGTAGTAACGTTATGAAAGAACTGAATTCTCTTGAAACAAAAGTCGTTAGTGGTGGTAGTTTTCTAGGCGTTATTGTCTATGGAAGCATCGGATTTTGGGTCGGTGGATTCACCGGTTTTTGCATGGGTGGCCTTCCTGCAATTCCAGGTTCTGTTATTGGTATGACCCTAGGTGCTTATCTAGGCACTGATGGAACACCACCTCAAATTCATTATCATGTGAATAGTAAAGAAGAACTTCCAAAAGCCTAATTTTTCACAAACAATATTGCGTGAAATATTTCACGCAATATTTCAACCGCTCTCTCAATATCTTCCTCCGTATTATAAAGCGGTGAAATCCCGAAGCGGATAAGATTGGGTTCTCTGTAGTCAATGATAACCCCTCGTTCAATCATGGCTTGTGCGATTGATTGTGCTTGCGGATGTGAGAAGGCGACATGGCTACCTCTTCGTGATGAATCAGCAGGTGAAAGACACTGTAGCTCAGGTAAGGCTTGCTGACATTTTCTAATCATTAATGAAGTTAAATAATGACTTTTCTTTTCTAAAGCTTCCATATCACATTGATCATAGCATTGCAGTGCGCCTTCTAAAGCTTTCATGCTCAAAATTGATGGCGTACCTAGCAGATAAGAAGCGATCCCTTTTCCGGGCAGATAGTCTGGTGAAAATGCGAAAGGAGAAGCATGCCCCATCCAGCCATGCAATAAAGACATTTGATGATGGTGTTTTTGATTCACATAAATAAAACTGGGGGCGCCAGGTCCGCCATTGAGATATTTATAAGTACACCCAACCGCAAAATCAGCGTCATATTGTGAACAATGCAGCGCCATCGCGCCTACACTATGAGACAGATCCCAAATCGTTAAAATGCCTTTTTCTTTTGCAAGACGATTAATCTTGGCCATATCATATTTAGCGCCAGTGCGGTAATTGACATGGGTTAGCAAAAGCACAGCAACATGTTTGTTCATTGACTCGATGATGTTTTCACTTGCTACCGTTTTAACTGTGACTTGGCGTAAGTGGGCAATAGCATCGGCCATATACAGATCGGTTGGAAAGTTATCTTTTTCAGTCAAGATAACGTGTCTGGAAGAATTCAATTCCAAGGCGCTCAGTAGGCATTTCATTAAATTGAGGGTGGTGCTATCACACACCATCACTTCATCGGCATTAGCACCAATGAGTTGTGCAATTTTAAGTCCTAACTGTGTTGGTAGTTCAAGCCAATTGGCGTGGTTCCAGGCATTTACTTGAAAAGTCTTCCATTGCTCAAGCGCTTTTTGAACATACTGTTCAGCTGTTTTTGGCATAAGCCCTAGAGAATGCCCACAAAAATAAAGGTTATGATTCATGAGGCAATAGCTCTTGTTGTTTTAAATTGATAGCTAATCGCCAGCAAGACTATCGCACCGGTCATCAATTTTAAATCAGATGGTGCAAGGCCAAGTGCCATCGCTAAACCTTGGATCTGTTGATAGATAAGTGCGCCAATAAAGGGGGCCAATAATTGTCTTAATAAGGTATGAGTGCCTATAAGACTGATGCCTATCATCAACGCAGCAAGGGCATGGATCACAATGCCAACCCCCATACCAATGTCAGCATATTGCTGGATCTGAACAATCAAACTGCCAGCTAGACTATTTAATCCATTCCCCAAAAAAAGGCCGAGTAAAATATAAGGCGGTAAAGCAATGCCTTGACGTTGTGCAAACAGGGGGTTTAAACCAACCGCTCGCAAGCGTAGCCCTTTTTCAGAAATAAGAAATCGATAGAGTAGGGCGATAATAATGATATTGATGATTAGCAACAGAGCGATTTTAAGAAAGGGATGTTCAAAAAAACCTGAAAATAAACTCACGTTATCAAATAGCGCAATATTAGGCTTGGCCATCAATCTTAAATTGACACTGTATACCATGGTGCTAAGAATAATGCCGGCAAGCAAAGTGTTTACTTTAAAACGTAAATGTACATAAGCTGTGCCCATGCCTAATAAGCCACCGGCTAAAGTAGCGCACACAGTCGCCAACAAAGGGTGACATCCCGCAATAAGTAAGCTTGCACAAAGTGCCCCCCCTAAGGGATATGCTCCTTCTGCGGTTAAATCAGGAAAATTGATAATTTTAAAAGGGATCATAACGCCTAACGCTACTAGCGCTAAGACTAATCCTTGAACAAGCCCTGCTTGAAAAAGTTCTTGTAGCATGGCTAGCATGGTATCACTCCCTCATCAATCAATTGCCTATCTTCATAGGTGTGAAATAAATCAATCAATTCATTAACCGTGATGTTTTGCTTTTCCCTCACATTGAGATCTAAAACAATTTTGCCATTGGCCAGCATGATAAGGCGATTGCCATAGCGTATGGCATCATTCAAATGATGAGTAATCATTAGGGTTGTCATTTCTTGCTGGCTAATCATTTCATTAGTGTAAGCCATCACTTTTAATTGTGTTTTGGGATCAAGAGCCGAACAATGTTCATCCAATAATAATAATTGGGGATGTGAATGCAGTGCCATGATGGTGGCTATCATTTGGCGCTGCCCCCCTGAGAGTGCAACCAGAGGCGTATGCAGATATTTTTCTAATCCAAGTCCGAGGGTGCCTATTTTTTCTTCGAGCCTATCTTGCTGACGATTAAATTTGGAAAAAGTGGCTTTTTTTCCTCGGAGCCCACTTAAACAAAAATTTTCAAGTAAAGTCAATTCTGAAGTTGTACCGAGAGTAACATCTTGAGAAACACTACTGATATAACGTGCGCGCGCTGCAATCGATAGGGAGGTGATATCTATGTTATTGAGCGTTATATTGCCTGAATCAACAGAATGTTCTCCAGCGAGGGTTTTTAATAAAGTCGATTTTCCAGAGCCATTAGATCCAATGACAACGCAAAAGTCGCCTTTTTCAAGGTTAAGATCGATACCATTGAGAATGGGAGACACGCTTGAAGGAAATGATTTTACAATCCGATTCAGTCGTAACATGATTTACTCCACCACCGTGACATTTTCAAGAGAAGGGAGGGGGATGCCTAATTTCAAAGCTACCTTCTTACTGATAAATCCATGATGATCAGAAGCTTTAGGATAAAGTGGTGCAATGGTTGAAATATCTTTACCTTGTAAAATCTGATAGATAATGGTTGCCGTATTCACGCCCACTTGATAATAGGAAACACCATAACTGGCTAAAACTTGATGATTTTTGACCGCATCGGAATCGGCATTAAAGACCGGGATCTGCATTTTATTAGCAAGGGAGACTATCGCAGGGAGCGAAGGCTGAATGGCGCCTGAGACGCCAACATAAATGAAGTCGACTTTACCTTTAAATGCTTGCATCCGGTGACCCACATCCTTAGCTTGTTCAATAGGCACTAACACCACTTCCATATTTTCTTTAAGAGCCGCCTCTTGCATCATCTTTACTAAGGCTGCATCGTTTGCTTCACCTGTTGAATAGAGTAAACC
>CAYXVT010000071.1:14765-14988 GCA_964468105.1 Uncultured Candidatus Berkiella sp.
CAGGATCTGTTTAGCAAAGTGCAAAAATGCGCTGAGATCTTGCTTATCTGAGGCACCGCTGAGATTCTTTAGTGGTTCAGCTTCGTTTTGTAATAATCCGCTATCTACTGGGGAGGTAATATCCGAGAAAACAATCGGGATATTCTTTATACTTCCTTTTGCAGCTTGTGCCACCGGTGTGGAGAGCACAACAATCACATCAGGCTTATTGGCTTTTAATTTC
>CAYXVT010000072.1:0-1537 GCA_964468105.1 Uncultured Candidatus Berkiella sp.
GATACATCCTCGCTAGTCTCTCCTCCGTTTCCATCTTACAGGGTGTTTAAAATGCAAAGCTGTCTTCCTCTGGTTCTTTATGTAGATGATACTCCTTCAAGATTAACGCAATTAAGACGACAAATCCCCTATTTTAAGGCAATGGGTTATCAGGGCATTTGTTATGCACAAATTGATGAATCAGATGAAAAAGCGGCTTTGTTTCAAGAAGATTTTCTATTCCATGATATTGAGCCAAGCTCCATTTTATTAAACGCGCCATTTGTAAAGCATGAAGATGTACTCGCCCAAATACAAGCATTCAAAGACGCCCATTATTTACAACAAATGGAACAATACGCGACCCTTTATCAAGGGGGCGTGATAGCAATCTTAAACAAAAAAAATCAAAGTAACACAATAGAACAGCTTGAAGCACAATTAAGTAAATTAACTGTTTCCGAAAAAATTGAATTTCAAGATATATCACTATCACTTGGCGGAGATTTTAAAACACCACTGCGAAAGTTTTTACAAACGCATGCGCTATCAATACCATATGGCGAATCAATACGCCCTATGGTTTTACAAAAGCTGCAACGTGTAGACCATCAATTTGAAGTACGACAAAATAGTGAAACGACACAATATGATGCAATTATCTGTGTACAAGATATTGCGGATTTTGAACAACGAGCAGTAAAAATCAAACGAAAACTGGGTGTTAACTGTCGCTTTGCAATGTGTGGAAGCACCCCGCTGTTAGTTATTCCTCATGTTATACATTTTGAAATCCAAAGGAAAATCCTACAAGCACCAGTTGGACCAGCAAAGTTAATTGATTCATTAGCTCTCGCTAATCTCACGACTCTATTAGAAGCTTTAAAAGTATTACCTTCGCCAGAGTCAGCAAAAATAAGTTTTGAGGACTCCATCATTTCTGCAACGTTGACGCTTCCAGTAGGATCTGAAATAGAGTTAAAAGGTCAGAAAATTGTAAAACTAAAGCTTATCTTTTCACTTAACATAAGGGAATTGAAATCTGCATATGTGATTGCGCAAGGTACTGATGGTGTCAAAACCGTTTATCAAAAAAGCGATGCTTGGTTAATTGAAAAGGAATTTATACTAGCCGGTGCTTTTTTTGAAAAAGCCTTTACTCAATTTTATCATTTAAGAGACAAACCAGATTGGAAAAACACTCCAATCCAATTTGTCTATGATGATAGCAAAAGGAATTTCTATAGATTAGTTCATCAAAAAGTTGCTAGAACATTAGTAGATAATATCATTCAATCCGAAAAATCTCACCAAATAGCCCATACTCAAGGCGTGTTAGTCTTTTCATTTGGATGCGGTGAAGGGGCCGAGCTTAACGCCGTTAAAATGGCATTATCGCAAGAACAAATTGATGCACAATGTATCGGTTTTGACCTGAATCCACAAAATTTTCAAAGCAAGCTAGAGGGAATCGAGTTGCATGAAGGGGATATGCTGCATACAAGTCGTTTAATCGCACCGCATCTTCAAAATAGCAAAAAGTTAAGTGAATACAACG
>CAYXVT010000072.1:1547-14900 GCA_964468105.1 Uncultured Candidatus Berkiella sp.
GTTGGGCTATTTATTGGTTCCCTGGTTCAACAAATCCTAGAAGGTACACAACAAGCAGTGGCAGTACTTCAGCAAGCGCGTCACCTGGATATGATTGTTATTACTGGCTATACCGATCCCTTTATTACAAAATCTATTGCTAAAGCTATCGGTTGGAAAGTTAAAGCCACTAACATTAGTCATGAAGTTCAAGAAAGTCCTTTGGCTTTGGAAAAAGCAGGTTTATCTCGCGTTGTTGGTTTTTATGAATTATCAAGAATGAATGCGGCTGATCGTAAACACTATTTGACCAAAAGAGGAATCCGACGCTCAAGTAAAGCCATATTTGATTGCCTTGATTTGTCTTTAAGCGATAGTCCTTTAAGAGATATCAGTTTGTTCGATAATCGTGAGCTAGAACAATTAAAACTGATTGATCTCAGCTGGTGCGCCCTAACACAAGATGATTTTCAGCAACTTATTAGCCGGATTGAATCATTAAATAGACGGGATCTTAAGATTATCATTTCTGGGACCGAATCGTGGCTTGATTATTTAGACGTCGATTCATTAAAAGGGAAATACGTCTTCATAGAGCGGACCGATTTTCAACCGAATCATGTCAATGTCTTTACCCAATCTGAGACCAGGTTGCTTAAGCTTTTTAAAGAACCACCGTATAGAAATTCCGAACTCTTCAAGCAAAAGCTAAAAAAGGAAGATGAACTAGATGCTGTTTGCCACTCACTTGAAGATTTCATCAATACTCTTTATGAAATCAAGGATAAGGAGCAGCCACCTTTTGATATCGCAGAGCCGCTTGTAATGAATACATTAAAATTTTATGGAACGGCCATCAAAAAAGCAACCGGTTTTTTTGTTACTAATCCATTGGAATCATCAACTTTTTCACTTAGCGATACACGCCCATTCGAGTTTGATCTCTTAAAATCACGCCTGCTTGTAACAACGAGAAAAGGTGACAGAAAACAATTTCGCATCAAATCGAATGCTGAACTCAAAGTGTTACAAAAAGCATTATCTAATGGGTATTCCGAAAGTACGCTATTACCAAAAAATATCGAGGATATACCTTGGAGAATATTAACTACAGAAAAAGTTTATAGTTCAAGTGCGATGGTTAGAACATACTATGAAAATCATCATAACTTTCTTCCCGCGAAAATATTTGATCTTATTAATGGACAAGAGTCTTTACTGAGAAAAGGGAAACAGTACGGACTATCAGTTTATTCATTTGGTTGTGGCAATGCAAATGATTTGATCGGTGTTGAGAGCTTAATGAGCAGCCATGGCATTAAATGTAATCATGCTATTGGTATTGATGTTAATCCTGATAATTTCCCAAAAGCGATTAAAAAAGGAATCACTTTGCTCCATGGTAATATGCAAAACTTAGAGTCTACCATTTTACCGTATATACAAAAGAATGATTTAAAAATTGGATTATTCATCGGCTCTTTAGCAAACCAATGTTTACCCAACGGCATGCAAGAGGCTGTTGGTATTCTACAACAAGCAAAATCGATGGATATGATATTCTTAAGCGGCGTCACCAAACCGTTACTACTAAAGTGGATTGCCAAAGGAATGGGTTGGCATTTCAATGGAAGTACGTCAGATATTGATATGGATGAAAGTCATGCCAAAACATCTAATGGCAAAATGAACTTTAATATGTATGTTCTACGCGCAATGAACAATGAAGACAGAAAGAAATATCTTATTAAAAGAGGGACAAAGAGAACTAAAGCAAATGCCTTTCATTGCTTAGATTTATCGATGAGCGCAGATCCTGTTAGGGATATCAATTTATTTTCAGATGATGAACTTAAAGCAATCAAGCAAATAGATTTAAGCTGGAGCGCAATGAATAATGATGAGTTAAAAGCTATCTCTACACGAATTTGTGGTCTCAACAACAAAGAGCTCATCATAATCATTTCAAAAACAGAACCCTGGCTCGGTAAAATAAAGGATTTGAAGCAATTTACGTTCTTCATTAGGGAAGATCATGACAAAGATAAAGTTCCAACGCTACAGCCACATATCGCCAGAGCATTGGGAGTTTATTCGAGTTTGCCAGGTAGAAAGACTAAATTTCAATAATACACTCACAACATATTTTCAAAACTTATATTTTTATGACGTATAAGTTACCCTATAAAATGTTTAGCTAACAATGTAAGCTATGTAGCATTCTACTGTCGATATTATCGAGGATAAAATGCTGCATAGCTATCCAAAAGTTGCAAAAATGCCCCCTCCTCTTCAACCGATTTACGTGCATACTACCTATCATGAAGATAATTGGGTAAATGAGCTCAAAGCGCAGCCATTGTATCGCTTTGGTGCTTTAGTACGTGAAGGTGTCGATCAGCTTATGCTTGGCATTAGAAGAACTTTTAACTTTGTGTTGTCAAAGTTAGGTGATTTTGAAACGTTAAAACTGTATAACGCGCTTTATCTTGAAGATGAGGCTGCGCTAATTAAACTAGCACAAAAACATAAGCATCATAGTGCTGCAATCAAGAACATGATTGGTAATTTAAGAGTAAAAAATCAAAAAATCAAGCAAGCACGAGCAAAACTCATTGAACAGTTAGATGCCGCTTTTAAAAAATCTAAAGATCAAGGCAAACCTTTATTAATTTTGATCGGAGAAGATCATCTCAGCGACTCAGCTGCTTTTGCTAATGTGTTGGCGATACTAGCCTCTATAGATAAAATTCCCATCAAAGAAATATATACCGAAACATTCTCATCACAAGATCTTGGCCAGACTACAAGAGCTTGTAGAGCGATAGAACAAATAGCACATAAACATGACATTAAACTTGTTCCGATGGATTATGCCAATTGCCACCAGACTGATTTCATACCACTGGAATGCAAAGAGACAGAATATCCTCAAGCAATCGATACAGTCTCTCGCGCGGGAATATACTTAAGAAATATGGTGATGGCAGATGTCATTAATTTAAGTGAAGAAAAAGCTGCAATAGTTGTTGTAGGGGCAGGTCATCTTCAAGGTCTAATGCAAGAAACACACTTAACAGATAAATTTATTGTTCTACCTATTAGAACATCAAAAAAAGTACCCAATATCCATCTCGATTCCTACTCACAGCAAATAGATGATTATTTAGAATCAGCGGATGTTTATCAATTTAACATGGATGAAGTTATTCCAGATAGTATTTATAATCACTCACCTATTATATTTAATAAAGCAAGAAGAATACACGAAAGCGCCAAAAAAGAAGATGACGCTTTACATAATCATCGTAAGGTTCAAAAACCAGAATATTAAGACACTCGTAATCTCGACTATAACATCTAAATGAGCAGTGTCTTTTCTTTAATGGCTGTCGCAGCTTCTTCTAATACTTCTTTTTCAACAACAGGAAACTCCAAGGGATGTGCTTCATTAACTCTATTTTCTAATAAATGAGCATATTGCAACAATAAGAGCTTATCTCCATTGGCCTTATCTAAGCCAAGAGTATCATGCAGTTTAGTGATGAAATTAGGTGCCTCTGGGAATTTACTTTTCAAAATGCTCTCTAACTCTTTAACAGCCTTTTCTTCTTTTTGAAGAAAAGTATTGTACTCATTATTAATCTGGATAACATTTTGAGGTACATTATTTTGCTCTAGAATAACTGGTTCATTAACAGGAGCTGCAGGTACAACTGGCGCATGATAAACTGCCGGTACATTCGCTAAAGGTTGGTTTTTGAAAAATTTCTTAAATAAAGATGCTACGCTCAAGAGCATCGACACCCCAACGATCCCAGCCCCTATTAACACAGGAAATGAAGTGATTCCTAAAGGAGCAGCAATCAAACCTAATCCTATTGCAGTTAAATATAAACCCACTCCACCAGCAATAGTAAACGCTAAAAGTGCTTTAACCTTAGCGCTTTTTTGATTTGCTAAAGGCGCAGGGTTCCAAACAGGCGCAGGGTTCCAAATAGGCGCAGGGTTCCAAACAGGCGCAGGAGTCCATGCTGGGCTAACCGGTTTAGGTACTGGTTTTGCTTGCTTCATAACCGGTACAACAGTTTGTGAGGTATCGTTTGATTCAACAGGTTTCGATATCACGTCTTTTATATAGGGGGTAAGAAAAGCGTCCGATACGCCCTTACTCTTTGCCAACTCAACAAGTTTATTAAAATTGACAATGTCTTGTGAGCAAATTTCATCTTTTGATGGTACTAAAGGTTTAACTGCCTCAGCATGAAAAGTATGAACGCCATTAACCAATTCATATTGTTTCCAATAAATTTGACCTGGTACAATTAAGTACTCATTTTCGAAATTCGAACCAGAAGCTTTTTCAACGGATACACCATAGATTGAATCAAAATAAATCATACACTTATCATTGTAACCTGAAGCAAAACCTTTACTGATACTCTGATTTGTTGATGTACTCATAAAGGCAAGTTGTTCAGTATAGCCTCCGCCTTGATTGACCAGCTTAATTCTTTCTTGAATATCCTTTTTGGAGGTATGGCTCTCACCACGGTAAGTCTTAACCTTATACTCTTCTGGCGTTGGGAATATTTTGTTTAACCCAGAAGCCAACATAACTGACTTAAGGACCTCATCTTTAATATTTGCAATAGAATATTCATTGCCATACTTTCTATATAGCATATCATTCATTGCTCTATATCCAGTACCTTGATAATGATGAACAGCGCGTTTTTCAGCCTCTGTTAAGGTTACATGAGAAGTAACATAACCAAGTACATTTGGATAAAACACCCCATAGTTAATACCTGTATTTTGAGTAAATTTCGCACTATCACCATGGTCCATCTGTATGTGTGAAAAATTTGCTTTGCTGAACAATAAAGTTAAATTTATGTCAACTTCACCTACGTTCACATGCAACTCTTTCTCATCACTGACACCCGTTTTTTGATAATGAAAAATTGCATCGTTAGGTGAATAAAGCAAGATCTTTGTGATGAGCTCAAGTGTATGAGTGTAAATATTTTTATTTAACGGACCATGTAATAACTTTGACATTGTAACTCTCTTTAATAATCTATATAAGAAGGGTCTTTTCTTTAATGGCTGTCGCGGCTTCTTCTAAAACTTCCTTTTCAACAACAGGGAACTCAACAGCGTCAGCTTCATTTACTCTATTTTCAAGCAAATGCGCATATTGCATCAAAAGCAACTTATCACCGTTAGCATTTTCCAAGCCCAAAATATCGTGTAATTTAGCAATAAATTGTGGTGCTTGAGGAAATTTATTTATCAAAATATCCTCTAAATCTTTGACCGCGTTTTCTTCTTTTTTCAGATGCTCTTTATACTCTTTTGCGGTTGCTAATTCAGTGACAGTTGCTGCAACAGGCTTTGGAGGTTGAACCGCTGTAGGTTGATAAGATGCAGGTTGCAACGGCGGTGTTTGAACAGTAGGTTTCTTTTTAATGTAACCTATGATCTCTGGGATAAGTGTTATTGCTGAGTTTAAAAGGATATATCCACCAAGACAAGCGATGCCCAAAAACGCTGATGTTGAAGTGATAGCAATAGGTGGAGCAATAAGCGTGAGACCTACAGCAAATAGATATCCGCCTATTCCAAGCTGCAAAGCCGTCTTTAAACCATAGGTTAGTTTCTGTTTTGCACTCTTACTCGCCGTTTTCATCACGGGTGTTAATGATGAAGTACCATCTACTGAATTTTGTGGATTTGAGACCACATTCTGCAAATAAGGTGTTAAAAAATTAACGGGGATCCCTTTATTCTTAGCCAATTCTAAAAGTTTATTGAAATTAACAATGTCCTGTGCACAAACTTCTTCTTTTGCTGGAATTAAAGGTCTAACCGCCTCTGCATGAAAAGTATGAACCCCATCAATGAATTCATATTTTTTCCAATAGATTTGACCAGGCAGAATTAAGTACTCGTGCTCAAAATTTGAAGCAGAGGCTTTTTCAACTGATACGCCATAGATGGAATCAAAGTGAATCATGCACTTTCCAGTACCATGACCAAGAATAAATCCTTTGCTTACATTAATAGAGGATGAAGTACTCATAAAGGCTGGTTGTTCTGTAAATCCGCCACCTTGATTGACTAATTTAATTCTTTCTTGGATTTCATGCTGTGGAGTATGCTTTTCACCTCGGTAAGTTTTAACTTTATGGTCTTCTGGGCTGGGTAGAATTCTGTTTAAGCCAGAACCTAACATCACCGCTTTAAGAACATTTTCTCTTAACGTTGTATTATTAGAAAAAGTGAGAGATTTTTTATATAACATATCATTTATAGCTAGATATCCAGAACCAGTATAGTAATTAACCGCTCGTTTTTCAGCTTCTGTTAATCCACCATGTTGAGCAACATAGTTATAGATTTGAGGCAGGAATGTGTTATATATAATGCCCGTTTTATTGGTAAATTTCTCACTATCACTTTGATCCATATGTATGTGAGAAAAATTGGCTTTGCTAAATAATAATGTCAAATTGACATCAATATCGCCTATAACCACATGTAATTCATTTGTACCTTGTAAATTCCAGACGCTTCCCGTTTTTTTATAATAAAAATCCATTTCACCTTTGGAGTAAAGTAAGATCTTGGTGACAAGCTCAAGCGTTTGAGTATATAAACTTTTATTTAACGGACCATGTAATAAATCAGCCACTTCCCACCCCAATAACAACCAAGCCAATTAAAAAAGCATTAAAAAGCAAAGATGTATAACCATTTATTTAATTTAATTAAATTACTATCAAGTGCGTAGTATGTCAACGCGCTTTCATAAAAATAACAAAGAAAGTTGTGCGACTAATGACGTTTCAACCTTCTTTATTTGAGCGGAGTTTACTGAAGTCACTTAGAGATATGCTATTTAACATCGATAAACGGTATATTTGATCTAGACCAAGTGAAGTTTGAAATTCAAAAACAAAAAGAATTAAGTCGACCAACTGGTCGAATTGCAAGGCAATATTAAGAGTAAGACCAAAACCATAAAATCATGTATTGACTAGCTATTGCGGCTTTATATCTAGCACGTTGACATACTTCTCTGTTGGTAGTATGTTATGAAACTAATAAAATCCCTAAATTATCTATGAACTGCCCATTTTTGGCTGTGGTTTGTCATTGGAGTTAGAAATGCCAGATTTACATCACGGGCCTTTAATCAAAAGCCTGTATACGCAACAGCTAGAACTTCTCGTAAAATTCATGCTCTATTCCCCGAATGATGTAAAGTTGCATTCTCAAAGTAATGACAAAAATATCATCCATGCAAAGATTGGTAATGTTGAAATCAATCTGACAACTTTACTTAAAAAAGCGAACCTCACCCATATCAATATTACTGAAGCAGACAGTGCGCGCTATATGGCCACCAGAAACAGAGACCGTTTCAATGCAGTCATTGATTTTATAGGTAAAGCTGTTGCTACAGTATTTTCAAGAGCCAAAGTTGATTTCTTGAGTGAATTTGTCAATTTAACAGTTGCTGAAAAACACGCCATTGCCATTTATACGGGTTCGGGCTATAAAAGAATTAATGATTTTCTTTATAGTAAAAACCCTTCATTTGGTATGCAGCCAACAAATAACAAGGAAAGTGTACTTCAAGCAGTATTCTTAGGCTCTGGTTTAAATAAAATAATGCCAAACCCAAGTAACCACAAAGTTAAATCCTATCGTGGAGAACGTCATACATCGGCTCAAGAGATCCAAGAACGAATTAAATTAGTTAATCAAGGTGGCGGTTACACTGATCATCCTGCTTTTATGAGTACTTCAACCAGCCGAACAGTTGCCAACTCATTTAGTGGTGGTAAATGTATCGTTATTTTTGACTCCGTCTATGGGGCAAATGTTCAAAGATTATCCTCAATGCTTTTTAGTGAAAAAGAATTCTTACTGCCGCCTGGACAAATTTATTGGAAAGGATATGAATTTATCAACGGATGCCATACCTTTCGGGCAGACGCCGTTAGACCATTAATACCGGCTAAAGATGAACACAGCCCAGAAGATATGGCTAATTTTAATAAACTATTAGAACTGGCTCATCAAAAAGGGATTCCGTATCATTTTGTAACACCCACTTTGCACAAAGATATTTCCAGCCCCCATATCAAAACAGCCGTTGCTAGTGCCCAACTAAGGCATCAACAACTAACGCATCAAGAACTCATCAAGCATGGATTAATGGCCCTCGGATTATTAGGGTTAGGCATTTTTATGTTGTCTCTAGGTTTTGGCCTTATACCTGCAGTTGCGGGCGCTTCCTGGACCTCAACACTTATTGGCGGCTTTGTTACTTTCATAGGAGCAGAGGATCTTAAGGCTACGATCACTCAATACATTAAACAGCGTAATATCGTGCCCACAGCTCCTGTGCAAATAGATATAGCCCCTGCCCCACAAGCCACAGATCTACCCGAAATGTTGCCTGGTTCTGAACCACAGGAAGCGGTCCATAACACATTAAATCCTTACAATACTTTACTCGAAACCGAACAAAATGCCATCAAAGCATTAGAAAGCGCTTTAATCGACAAACATCAAGCAGCGCCTCAATTTATCAATAAGTTGCATACTGTCTTAGGTTTGGATAAGCCTCATCATGATAAGCTATTGTTGTTGCAATATGCTCATATACTTGAAGACAAAGTTAATGATGCGCAACCAGAACAATTTGCCCTTGTTGAACAAGAAGTGCTAAATGAAGCGACAACAGCGATGAAAGATAACTCTCTATTTCCTAAAAATTAAATAAAAATGGGTCATCACTGACCCATTTTCTGATTCAACATAAGCTCTATTTAACAAAATAATGCTTTATCCTTACGAGCAAATCCTTCATTTAGCTCAAATTGCGCCTTAAAGTCTGAAAAAATGCTCATTCTATGATAAAGATGTGCATCAACAGCTTTTGCAAAGGCATCATGCTTAGCCACGAACGCACTTGCAAGCGCAACTTCAGCATTAAGATCTGAAAAGTCATTTAAGGATTCAACGCCTCTCAAAATCGCCTGTGCATTTTCTTCAGTTGGATTATTTTCATATGCTTCAAAAATCAATTTTGTATTTCCCTGCGGATTTAAATTATTTTTGAGATGATGATACGACTCATATAAATCAGCATATTTAAGCAAACGGATTTTAAGTAACTTATGGCACCCCATTGAAACCACAGAATCACGATATATTTTCAGCATTTGTGCATCAGTTAATTGGTACAAACGTTGCACTTTTTCCCATTCACTTCCCACAGAACAGCCTAAGGGAGAACGATCAAAATGCGCCCACTCAAAGTGTTCTGCCCCTTTAACGCGATCACTCCAAAATTTTGGATCATCTGAATTAATAGAAATGCGTATACCCGATTTAATAAAAGCCTTGATAGGATGATCTTCCAAAGAATTGATGTTACCAATTAATAATAAATTACTGGTTAGTGATAGTTCAACACACAGAGGTTGAAAAAGATAATCTAAACACTCTTTGGATTGCTTATCTTGAAAATTCATGGCTAATAGCTGTTGTTTTAAATTAGCTTCATCTACATCATTTTCTAAGATCCCATGAGCGGCTAATTGTTGCAAGAGTTCTCGAGTACGCGCCGATAGATCATTGCGTTTTAGAAAATAGATTGCCGGATTACTCAAATCATATAATCTTTCCATGACCGCAGGATTACTCGGTGCTGTGATGGCATGCCCAACCCGACAAAGAGGACCCATTTCAGTCAAGGCAGCTTCAAGATATTCAGGTGGTGCAAGTTCACAGACATGAGGAACAATTTTCAAACCTAATTTATCTCTGGCGCGGGTAAAACTTGCTGAAAACTTACTAGCAGGGTTGCGCACTTCATCCCCTGCTAACCCAATTGAAGACACATCAGGATGAGGATATGCCTGTATATGATCTAATAGTTCATTAGCTTGTTCAATGGGATTATGGCGCAATTTTACCATGATAATTTCAGCTGAAATACCTTCAGCCATACCCTTGGCAATGGCGCTTGCTACTGCGTCAACATATTGTTGGTAGGTTAAATTAGCGGCTTTATTTGAACTCGCTTTTAATTTTTTGCGAACTTTATCAGCTGCTGCTTCTACTTCGGTATAGTCTTTTGCGTCTTTTTCGAAATCAATATAAATATCACGTTCTACTTTTGTATGATCATAGGAGCAAGTCAGCGCCACATGGGTTAAACCTTCGCTCTTGCATCTACGTAAATAATCTATAACCATATCTTCAACATCTTCAGGCGTATTAATGAATAAAGATATCAAATCATAAGCTGTGAGGAATTCTGAAAAGTTCTTGGCGTTAAATTGATAAAGGAGTGGTTTGAGATCTTGAAAAATGTCTTGCATTCCATTTCTATATGCCATTTTTTCTAATAGTTCAAGACTGGTGGTTCCCTCAATATGAACATGCTGCTCTGTTTTGGGAAGTTTTTTGAAAGAAATGGGCAACGGGGTTTGATTTGGTCCTAACATTATACATCCTTACATCGTTTAGGTAACATAAAATCGAGTGCATTTTAGCATAACCAAAACCGTTTTCACCTACCGTTCATTTCAGCGGGTATATTCCAATCCTATTTTGTAGCTTTTTTTGATGACTACTATCCAAACACTGGCAGTAGTCTTATTGATTTAACTCAACCTTTTATGGGAAAGTATTAAGTAATGTTTCTGAGTTTGTTTACGGAGAATTTTTAATGAGTGCATTTACAGTAAAAAAAGCCGAATACAAATTCAAATCCTTGCTTATTGCATTAGTCACCATGGGGTGCATTTCAAGCGCTCAAGCCAATATTTATTATGTAAAATCCGGTGCAGCAAACGGCAATGGATCAAGCTGGTCAAAAGCTTTCAATAACTTAGATTCTGCTTTGGATGCAGCAAGAGCAAGTTCGGGTCCAGATCAAATCTGGGTAGCAGCAGGAACTTATAAACCCTTAAATAAATATGGCGGTACTTATAATGGAACTGAAGACAATCTCAAGACCTTTAAATTACCTAGTAATGTTAATATCTATGGTGGATTTGCTGGATATGAATCATCACCAGACAGAAGAAACTGTGATGCCAATAAAACAATCTTAAGTGGCGATCTTGCTAGTAATGACATTAACGATCCTAATAACATAAAAAATTTTAAAGCCGATAATGCATGGCATGTACTCACGGCGGATGGCGTAACCGGAGTAACGCTTGATGGTATGACAGTCAGAGATGGCTATGCTAATGGGCCCGATAAAGGTACATCGAGCGGCGATCCAGACGCAGTTCCAAGAGATCAACAATTTAACATTCGTACACTTGACTATACGCATGCAGCTGGTGGTGGTCTGTTAGTTCGACATGGCTCGCAAGTAACTTTAAATAATATGCGTTTTGAATATAATGCAGCTGATGAATCAAATGCAAAATTGCGAAGTAATCCTGCCTTAGGAAGCCCAGCTATTGCCTCGGGCGGCGGTGCTGTGGCGGCAGAAGATGAAAACACACTTGTGACAATTAAAAATTCAGTATTTGATCATAATTCGGCCTTAAACCTAGGTAGCAATGGTGGCGCATTAAGTGCAGTAGTAGAAGGATCGTTTAATGTATCAACAAGCTCGTTTACTAATAATATTGCTAACCGTATTGGTGGTGCCATTCATGGAAAAAATGGTAATAACATCAAGGTGGTAGCAAGTCAATTAAAAAACAACATTATCACAGGCACAGCGATTGGAGACGAAAGTGGTGGCGGAATTGGTACGATCAATACTAATTTAACTGTTTCAGCCTCCTATTTCGATTCTAATGTTTCAAGTCTAACCGCTGGTGGTGGTGCAATTCTTTTTCACCAACCTTTTAATGATTCTGAAGCCTATACCATGAGTGTTGATAGTTCGCTATTTAATAACAACAATGCCGGTGTAATAGGTGGTGGGGCAATAAACATTCTTGCTAATATTCCCAATCCTGGAACAAAAGGAAGTATCACTAACTGTGCGTTTACCAACAATACTGGTGGTGTTGGTGGAGCGGTTTATATGGACACTATTCCTGTAGTGATTTCAAATTCAGCTTTTATTGGCAACAATGCGTGGGTACAAGGTGGAGCTATATTTGGATCAAATCTTGGCAATAATATATTTAATGTCACCGATTTGTCAGCTCGTGGTCTACTTAAAATATCCAACTCTTTATTTAAGAATAATGCGATTGTAGGTTTACCAGCTACAGTGCCACCTCCTTCTGCAACCCCACCCAACTTTGAAGTATTCGTTTTTAACTTCTTTTCAACGGCCCTAAGCTCAATATTTGGTCAATCACCAGCAGGTGTAAACGATATGAATCCAGGTGGTGGTGCCATTGCAGTTGAAATGGGAGGGAATGTAAACATTTCCGGAAGTACGTTTATATCCAATAACACACCAAATGGTTATGGTGGAGCGCTCTTAGTGGGCGGCGCAAAAGGTTTTTCAGGCACGAATAATCTGGGCACGAATCAAGCTTATGCAACACTTTCGAATTCTGCTTGCTCTGGAAACACTGCAACGCTTGGTGGTAATAATACCGCAGTGCGTGATCCTGCCAATATTGGTGGAGGTCTAAATGGCGTGACATTGATTAAAGATGGAAGTTGCCAATAAGGCAATTTCCATCAGATATTTATTTTAAAACGAAACGAGCGGTTTCTTTTCCATCATTGGCACTGTCTATTTCAATTAATTCCATTGGTTCAGTCTGGTTTCTATCTATAATCAAGGTTCTATCAAAATTGAGTTCTAAAGCAGCAAGTTCACCGCTGGCAGGATCAATCACTCTTGGAGCAACTAAAGTATCTTCTTCCTCCGGTTGGTCCGGTTGGACTGCTATATTGGGATCATAATCAAAAAGCGCGTTAATCACTTCTTGACATGCGAGAGAATGATCTTCATCATCATTTTCTTCTGCTTCCTTTCGTGCCAAATAACACGCGATAGTGCTGATTTGAATACCCTCTAAACTCAATAGAGATTTAACTTCATCCGCTAAACATCTGCTGGCACATTCAATAAAGATCGCTGTTAAAAAATCAACCCGCAGACCTTCATGCCACTCATATTCAAAATCCTTAAGCATAAAGAGATTTTTATAATTTTCTTTGAGAAATTCAACAACTTCATGCATCTCAACATTTGACAATTCATTTTCTAAAAGCTGGTGACAGACAGCGATAGCGCAATCGGATTTTCCACTCGAAAGTTCAGAGGATAAGTTTTCAAGAAGTGTGGTTACACCTGATTTCATTTTGATACCTATAAGACCATAAAAATATCACAGAATTAAGGTGGTT
>CAYXVT010000073.1:0-784 GCA_964468105.1 Uncultured Candidatus Berkiella sp.
CCTGGTGGATCCGTCAAGCAATCACACGTTCTATTGCCGACCAAGCGCGCACCATTCGTATTCCAGTGCATATGATTGAAACCATTAATAAGCTCAATCGTGTGGCCAGACAAATGTTGCAAGAAATGGGTCGTGAACCAACGCCTGAAGAGTTGGGTAAACGTATGGCAATGCCGGAAGACAAAATCCGCAAAGTGTTAAAGATTGCTAAAGAACCTATTTCAATGGAAACCCCAATTGGTGATGATGAAGATTCACACTTGGGTGATTTCATCGAAGATACCGTGATAGCTTCACCTGCTGATTCTGCGACAACCGCAGGACTTCGCGAAGCAACCCGTCGCATCTTGTCGACTCTGACTGCCAGAGAAGCCAAAGTGTTACGGATGCGATTTGGTATTGATATGAATACCGATCACACGTTAGAAGAAGTGGGCAAACAGTTTGATGTGACCCGTGAACGGATCCGACAAATTGAAGCCAAAGCACTACGTAAATTGCGTCAACCCAGTAGGGCTGATGACTTGCGTAGCTTCTTAGTCGAAGGTGACGACGAAGAAGAGCAACATCCTTTAAAGTGACATTCAGTCTCGGCATTTGTTGTGATAAAATCACCAGCCAAACTGAATCACTTAAGAATCCCCTCTTTTGAGGGGAGAGACTGCACTCTCGAAATCCTTCCTTTTGTTAGGGGGAGAGAGTGCTCTCAAAACCCCCACGCTGGGGAGGGTTGGGGCCCTTTGAGGTATTCCTTCTCGCCAGCTGGGGGCGCTTTTTTTACCAG
>CAYXVT010000073.1:794-1412 GCA_964468105.1 Uncultured Candidatus Berkiella sp.
TCTCTCTTCATAAGATCTCACAGCCCCCTTCGTTTTTGTTGCAGCTAATGTACACACGGATAACCCAAGCGAAACAGATCCGCAACCTAGCACAGGCAGACTTCCCTAAACTTATCTAACCGGGTATAATCGGTGTTCCAAAAGCGGGCCCATAGCTCAGTTGGTTAGAGCAGAGGACTCATAATCCTTTGGTCCTAGGTTCAAGTCCTAGTGGGCCCACCAATTTTGCTTAATCATTTTAGCGACTGTAAGTCGCGTAAAATGATTGTAGCAAAATGGTGATCCGCCGACCTGTCCTTCGAAGCCTCTTAGGCGTAGTAGGAAGCCTTTCTCCTTTATTTCAAAACCTACAAGATTTGATGGCGTAGGCGGACCTAAACCTGAAGTTGGTATAATCAAGCTAAGTGGTTTCAGCGTAATATGCTCATTTATGATTATTTTAGCGTCTGACGATAAAATAATCATTCATAACATATTGATTTTAATATATATTTTAAATATACCCTTATTGTAAAGTGTTCAAATGTTGATTATTTTATCGTCAGACGCTAAAATAATCAGATGAAATACCATCGCTATCTCGAAAACGATATCAATAATATCTGCTTTAAAGCCAAT
>CAYXVT010000073.1:1422-14790 GCA_964468105.1 Uncultured Candidatus Berkiella sp.
AAAAGATAGAGGTATTGGGGAATACTATAATTGGGATGAAATAAAATTTAGGCGCTTATGGGCAAAAGATCCACAATCGATATTGCCCTCCATTTCTTCAAGCGAAAAAAAACCTCTTATAGTTTTAGACGAACTTCACAAAGCTAAATCGTGGAAACGCAGCGTTAAGGGCCTATACGATTCTCAAGATGATAAATACGATTTTCTAGTTACGGGTAGTGCTAGATTAAATATTTATCGAAAAGGCAGCGATAGTTTAATGGGGCGCTACTATCATTTTAAATTGCATCCCTTTTCACTAGCTGAGTTATTAGAAAAGAATGAGCTCGTATTACCTGCAGATCTCATTTCACAGTTATTTTCAGGTGTCCAATCGCATTCTTTAGAAGTTGAAAAAGCATTTCAACGTTTATATCAATTTGGGCCTTTTCCAGAACCTCTATTTGCTGCGAGTGAAAAAACTTTGAATTTGTGGCAAAGAAATCGTATAGAAAAAATTATAAGAGAAGACTTGCGTGATCTGAGTCGTTTGCCAGAGTTAAGTCAAGTGGAAATGTTGGCGAGTTTATTGCCCGAGAGAGTAGGCCAACCATTAAGCGCGCAAGCATTAAGAGAAGATCTTGAAGTTGCTTATACTACCGTTAAGCGATGGCTCAATTATTTATGTGAATTATACTATTTTTATTCTATTAAACCGTACTCAAAATCATTAAAAAGAGCCGTTAAAAAAGAACCCAAAGCTTATTTATGGGATTGGAGTGAAGTAACTAGTGAAGGGCCTCGTTTTGAAAACATGGTTGCGTCACATTTATTGAAATATTGTGATTATTTAACTGATACTGGTGTTGGAAAATTTGAATTGGCTTATTTAAAAAATACAGAAGGGTATGAAATCGATTTCATTATTGTAAAAAATGGCAAACCATTATTGCCCATAGAAGTTAAAAAGAGCCAAGAATCTCCAAGTGAGTCCTGGAAAAAACTCATTTCCCAAGTTGACTGTAAACATGGCATTCAGCTGGTGATGACCCCTAATGTTTACAAAATATATGACTACCCAAATTATAAAATATTAACTGTTAGCGCCGCACATTTTTTACAGATGCTTGTGTAGCTCGGAGAGGGTGGGGATCTTTTCCCCCACGTTTCACCCTCTCGGCTAAAGCCTCGAGTCTTCCACATGGGTCTAATATCCTACGCCACTACGTGGCGATGTAACGGCTCAAACCTATTTCCAGGTTTAATCTATCAGATATGAGGACACATTATGTCCAAATCAGAAACCGTCACTGATGTATGTTTGTGCGGCCTCGTAAAATTCGCCGTTTCTCTCCCCTCTATAGGCATGAACAATTGCCATTGCTCACGATGCAGAAAAGCATCAGGCGCTGCCTTTGGTACTTTTTTGCATACTACAACGGATTATTTCAAATGGACTCAAGGCGAGGAGAATATAAACAAATTCATTCCAAAGGCTGGCGATCCGCGCCCATTTTGTAAAGAATGTGGATCGAGCGTACCTGTAGTCAATATTGATAAGAACCATGTTGTCATCCGTGCGGGCTTGCTTAATGAAGCGCCTGATCTTGTGCCTTCTGTAAACATCTATACAAGATCAAAGGCCAAGTGGTATTCAATAGAAGATTCACTTCCTGCTTTTGAGGAAAACGCACCGGATGAATTTTGGGCGAAATATTTTATTGAGTTTCAGGAAAAGATAAATAGGGGTGGCTAAAGGGCGAATGGGAAAAAACTTCATATTTGGCAAATTTTTAAATGTTAAGTCTTGATCCATAGTTTTTTATGACACACAATCGATTTCACGTATGAGCTAAATATGATAAATTGCTGTCCGATATTGACAATTATATTTAAAATAAAGCTCGAAAGGAGCATATTTTGTAGAATAATTCTGGTTTACTTATTTGGCAGCGTTTTGGAATAATTATGTTAGGAACCGATAAACCATTACAAGCACCTCAATATACCGAGTTAAAAAAACGCTTAGAAACCACTGTTGCCAGCACGCAGGATAAAGGAGAGATTGGCTTAGCATTTCAACCGGCAGGATTTCCTTCTCTTTATACTTTAGACGAACTACGCAAAGATGCTTTAAAACAAGAAAATGCTGATCTGGCCTTAATGTATGCAATAGGCGTTGCCCCTTTGCGTACGCCTCATTTCCGATCTGATTACTGCGGTTCAGTACTATATTGGCTTATGCAAGCAAAAAAATATCAACCTGATCATCCTTTCTTCGGTGATCCCTCCAATACGCAAGCGGTGTTAGATTGTTTGGGTCCTTATGCATTAGATAATATTGGCTTTTTATTTGAAAAATCTGATTCTGATTGGTTGCTCAATGCCTTTATGCATAATTCCAGATTTAATGCTGGCGTCTTTGGTTATGATTTTTATCTTAAATATTTGAATGAACGCTGTGCTCAATTTTTAAAAGAAACTCGAATTTTGAAATATCTCACTATTCGTATTGGTAATGGATTTTTGTCAAGCGATCATCTTCGCTATTTGTTTGAAGGCTTAAACCAAAATTCTTCTGTTGATACGCTTAATCTTGATGATCAATTAGACGGTGATGGTACTTTGCAAGCATTACTTGATGCCATCCAGAAAAATCCAGAAAATAACGTTCGTTATCTAGAATTAAGAAATTGTCATCTTACCAATAAAGGTGCACAAGCATTGCTGAACTTTGTCTTAACTCATCCTAAAATGGAATATATTAAACTTGATAATAATCCGCATATTGATAATGCTTGGTTAATAAAAATCGAAGAATCACTCCATCATAACCGAAGTCAACTTTATGCAACTTCGAGAATGTACGCGCCCCATTATCAAGCTTCACTGAATTCATTAGCAAAAGTCATGGAAAAGTGCACGTTAGATGAAAAAAATGAAATCAGGCACAGAATAGGTTAAATAAAGAAAATCATTATTGTTAGATTTGCGATGTAGAGGGGCAGGCCTGCCCCCGTTTCGTTATAAGTTTTGGAGAGCCTGAGCTTTTGGTTTGATTGAATCAGGAGCATTCCACTTATTGAAAAGAAGAGTCTACCTTGAGTGATAGGGTGTTCTGAATGAACTGCGCTATGTTGGGTTACCTGCCCGGATTTTTCGGACCAAAATTACATAGAGATCATTGCCCCAGTTGTTACTATGTTACCTAAAGATCTTTTATATTCAAAAGGCGTTTGATAATTCAGGCTCGAATGCGGCCTGAAAGTGTTATATTGAATCCGCCAGTCCTCGATCACTACTTTTGCTTCAATTCTGTTTCGAAAACATTCTGCCGATATGCATTCATCTCGAAATTTTCCATTAAAACTTTCATTTGTCCCATTTTGCCACGGTTTACCAGGGTCGATCAGCGCAAGCTCTAAGCATCCTTTGGTTGCCCATTCTAACAGTGCTTTGCTTACAAACTCTGGACCATTATCTGAGCGTAGGTAACGTGGTATACCATGAGTTAGCATTAAACGGCTAAGCACTTCAATCACTCGCTCTGAACGAATAGCGCCAGAGACATCGATGGCTAAACATTCCCGCGTAAACTCATCAACGACTGTTAAGCACTTAATTTTTTGTCCATTGGCACAAGCATCATAAACGAAATCATAGCACCACACTGAGTTCATTCCTGTAGGAGGAAGAGGTCGTAACCTTGTTCCTGATAGCTTGCGTCGACGCTTTTTAGGCACCTGTAGACCCGCTTGGGCCCATATCCTGCTACAACGTTCCTTGCCAATAATAATTCTCTTCGCGTTGGAGTAATATCTTTATACGCCGTGAGCCAAAGCGTGGATGGGCACCAGAGAGTTGCTTCATTACCTCAATCACAGGCGCATCCTTTGCTGGCATTTTATGACCGTAATATAGGCTTGAACGGCTTGTCTTCAGAAGCGAACAGGCTCTGCGGTGACTCAATCCTCGCTCTATTGCATAGCGGGCTTGGTCCCTGCGAGCCGCTTACCATTTTTTTGCCGCAATCTCCTTCATAACCTCTATTTCGAGGTCGCGCTCTGCCAGAATCTTCTTAAGACGGCTATTTTCAGATTCAAGGGATTTGAGGCGTTTAACATCCTGGTCATCCATCGCCCCAAAACGCTTGGGCCAAGCGTAAATTGACGGCTCTGAGACCCCATGGCGTTTGGCTACTTCAGCCACAGGTGACTGGTCCGCCTTACGCAGGATTCTTACTATCTGCTCATCATTCAATCGTGTCTTTTTCATTCTCTTCCCTCAAATGAGGGGGCATTATTCTAAATTAGGTTGGTTTGAAAATCCCGGGGCAGGTCAGATGTGTTTTTGCTAGATCAATGCATAGAATCCTATATTTCGATGGCCATCTATACTTAAATTCAATGCTCTTCGATCATAACTTGGGGTTTTGTAATGAGTTTTAGTACCTTTTATTCACTGCATTTTCACTCAGGCCAATTGCCGGCGAATATAATGACAGGTGAATATAACATCTATCTGGTTTTATTATCTTACCTAATTGCATCAGTAGCTTCATACGTCGCCTTAGACATGAGCGCACATCTTCGCCAACCAACAACTACACTATTTCGCATTTTGTGGTTATTAGGCGGAGCCTTTGTCATGGGTGCAGGAATATGGTCCATGCATTTTGTCGGCATGTTAGCATTTATAATGCCCATGCCAATGGTCTATGACTATTTTTGGACTGGCCTATCGATGCTTACGGCAGTGTTGGCTGCAGGAATGGCATTTTTATTTTTAATGGTTAAAAACCCAAGCTCCAAACATTATTTATTAAGTGGGATTATATTAGGTTCAGCAATTCCTACCATGCACTATCTTGGCATGGCAGGTATGGATGGCGTCAAAATCCATTATAAACCTGGATTATTTTGTCTTTCCATCGTTGTGGCTATCATTGCTGCCACGGCAAGTATTTGGTTATCAACCAAAAGCGATCATGGTACATTTATAAATCGTTTACGAATAAAATCTGCTTGTGCGCTAATTATGGGGTTAGCGATAGTGGGAATGCACTATATTGGTATGTTTGCGGCCATTTTTACCCCGACAGCCGACATGGTTCATCACCCTAACACAATGGATCCCATATTGTTGGCAATTTTTATCACCACGATAGTTATGAGTGTGATGATTGTTGCATTAATACTGTCAACTTCTAAATATCTTTATTCGACAAAAATGAAAGAACAAAATGATTTTCTCATTTCAGTTCTAGATAATATTAGAGCCGGTGTTGTTGCGTGTGATGCTCATGGTCAGATCACGCTGCTAAATAGAACCGCACAAGACATATTGGGTGAGAAAATTAATTTCATGGGGTTATCAATTGTAAATAATAATGAAGCATTGTTTACTTTGCATGAAGGGGACCAATTCAAAAATAGCGCTATAGAAATTAATTCACTGATATCAGATTTAATTAAAGGAAATGCCTATCACTGTGAAAAAGGGTTTATTAAAACTTCTAACAATCACTTTACTCCCATATCATTTTCAATCAATCCTCTACCACTTATTGAAAGTGAACAATTCAATGGCGCTGTTTTAATCTTTATCAACATCATAGAACGCCTTAAAAATGAAACCGCATTAAAATTAGCTTTAAAAGCTGCTCAACAGGCAAATCAAGCTAAGAGCAATTTTCTGGCTAATATGAGCCATGAGATAAGAACGCCCCTAAACGGAGTAATGGGAATGATACAGTTGCTACAACTCTCGAATTTATCAGACAAACAGAAACATTATGCTGACATGTGTTTAGAGAGCTCAACTAATTTATTAAAAATCATTGGTGATACACTTGATTTCTCTAAGATTGAAGCAGGCAAACTTTCGTTTGAAAATGTTTCTTTTAATTTAACAAAAGAACTGGATCCACTCATGGTAACTTTTGAAGCGCAATGCCTGCAAAAAGGTTTGAATATTCATATAGCTATCGATAATAATATCCCTTCAACCCTAATAGGCGACCCTGACAAAATTAAGCAAATAATTAACAATCTTGTCAATAATGCCATTAAATTTACGCCCAGCGAAGGTAAAATTACGATTGACATCAATGTCGATAAAGTATTTGAATGTAATCTTATTATTCAATTTTCTATTACAGACTCAGGAATTGGTATACCCAGTAATGTACAATCAAAAATATTTGAAATGTTTTCTCAAGCAGATGAAAGTACAACAAGAAAATATGGCGGCACAGGATTAGGGTTGGCCATCACCAAACAATTAGTTGAATTGATGGGAGGAGAAATTAATGTATCTTCTGATGGTAAACATGGAAGTACTTTTCTCTTTACCCTGAATCTTGGTTACCGAGGAAATTTATCAGAAATTAAGAATTCGATCTCTTCAAAACTTAAAGACTGTTCATCTCATTTGGATGTCAATATTCTTCTAGTCGATGATAATGAACTCAATCGTGAGCTTGTTTCTGAAATACTCAAAAAACTCGGCTATAACATAGATGCTGTTAACTCGGGGCACGCCGCCCTTAATGCTATTCAAAAAACAGAATACAAATTGATTTTCATGGATTGTCAAATGCCAGAAATGGATGGTTTTGTAACAACACAAAAAATTCGTGACTTTGATTGTTTAATCAACAAAGGAAATCATGAAAGAATTATTATAGCCCTTACTGCAAATGCATTACAAGGAACTCAAAATCGTTGCCTTGAAGCAGGGATGAATGATTATGTTACAAAACCATTTAATTACGAACAATTAATTGATATTATTCATAAATATATTCATTAGCTGATATTTTAAAGACAGACGACATCTATCATGACATTCACTTTCTGCTTTTGAAGAAAACTAAGCTAAGGATAATTTCATTTAAACACCCACGAATCCATCATCGCATCTGAAACGGGTAAATTTTTATCATATTGATCTGATGTAGACGTTAATCCCCACATATAAAAATGTTTGCCATCTTCACTTAGCAAGATGATTTGCAGTTGTTTTATTTCTGTGCCGTCTTGCTTGTAAGTGAAGGTGATTGATTTACCTTTTATTTTATCAGGATCAGATGGTAAAGTTTCAGAGTTTTCCGCTATAGTTTTAAAATCAGTAAATCTTGCTTTACCTTGCGTTTCTATGGAGGTAAGAAATTCATCGATATCGGCATATTTCCCACCGGATTGTTTTGTGAGAACTATTTGTACATTCACATTTGCGAAACCCGAGCCTTCTTGTGGTTTCCTAAACATCACCACTGCTGGGTTAGCTTGGTCAAGTTCCCAATCAGCAGGATATTTAATGGTAAATTTGCTAGCGGTATCTTGATAAGTTTTAGATAAAGCAATAGAGTCAGTAGTGGCAGGTTTTTGTGTCTCACTTGATTTATCTGCTGGGGCGACTTTTGTTTGGGCCTCAGTACCTTCGGCTTCTGCCACGCTCCCGGTTGCATAAAAAGCTATACCTACTACCAGTGCTAAAATTTTGCCAATCGTAGCTCCGCATTTATTACAAACTGTTAGACCTGCCATATTTGTGTCTCTTTGATCTTATTCAAACTAAAAGTAAATATAGCACTATAAAATAGTATTTTGTTTTAAAAGATGTACTTACATTCTTTGGCGAAAAAACCTTTTAAACCCTTCTTTTGACAATACATCCCAAAAATAGGTAATAGCTATTGAGTGTGAGCGCCTGTTCACTTACCATGAAAGCATATAAGGTCACACATCTAACAAGAGGTTTAAAATGATTCAATTTATTAAATGGCTTTTAGGTAAAATAGATTCAGCTGCTGACTGGGTTGCAGACAAAATCATCAGCAAACCAAAGATCTGCACGGAAAATGCTGAAAAAACGCAAGCCGCAGAAGTAGTTGCCACAGGAACTGCAGCCTATGGTTTAGGCGTTGCAGCGACAGCCGGCGGAATTGCTTTAACAGAAACTTTAGCAACAGCAGGTGTTAGTGCTACTGCAGTTCAAGCTGCTGCTGCCGTTGCAGCTGCAGGTACGGAAGTTGCAGCAGGAGGCGTTGCTCTTGCATCTGGTGGTGCAGAAGTTATTGCTGTAGGAGCGGCTTTGTTATTTACTGGCGCTGTTGCTGGCAAAGTAGCAATTCGTGCAGCTGGTCATCTTTATGAATATTTTGATGGCAGCAATAACGAATCTAAAGACGTTGCTAAAGAAGCAACTACACAACGCAAACCAAGCATCTCGTAAATCATTCTGAATGGCTATCTGAAAAGAAAATAAAGGGTAGCCATCTTGATCTCAAGTACTCATTGAGTGCAAAAAAGTTTGAACCACTTCTGAAAAACGCTCGGGCTGATCATACGGAACACTGTGACCTGCTTCTGCGATCTGTACTACCTCCACACGTGGATTGAGCTCTGCAAGTTCTGCTGCCACCTCAAGGGAAACCTGAACCATCATCACCGATAACGAGCAAGCTCGGTACATCAATCGCGTTGATAAGCGCCATGTAGTCAGGATTCGTCGGTGTCAAAACGTCGAAGGCATGAATGCTTGTTTGAAATCTTGCCTGCACGAATATTTCAACGAGCTTCAAATCACTCTCATATACTTCACGTTGACGTTCAGGCGTCAGGAACGTGGGATCGGCCAACACAAGGCCTCGCAATCTTTTAGGATTAAGGCTTGCGACCACCGCTGCTGTCATGCCTCCCATAGAATGGCCAATTAACACTGGATTGGTTAGTCTGAGTTCATCAATAAGGCTCAAGACATCGGCGGCGAGATCGTCATAGCGGTAGCCATGATCTGGAGCGCTTGAGTTACCGTGACCTCTGGCATCCGGCATGATAACGTCGTACTCATTCTCAAGTGCTCGCGCCAAAGGCGTCCAGCACGTTCCCTTTGTCATTAGACCATGCAATAGAATAACAGGAGGTTTGTCGCCACCGGTTCTGGTGTAGTGCACATTAATTCCATTTGCTTTACAGATTTCTGTTGTCCAGTTAGTCATTGCTTCCTTCGTCAATTAATCCTTGCCAGGTATTATGAGGGAGGGATACAAATTGTCTCCCCCTCTTTGTGTGTCCTTAGTAAAATCATTGTTTAAACGATAGTATGTTTGGTTAATTCTATCACCTCGTTTTCTTAATGGCTTTAATTCGTATTGTCGACAAACTGTCGACAGTTAAATTTCTTTAGAAATAAAAATGCATAAAAGGAGGGTGGCAATTTGCCACCCTCCTTTTATGATAACCAACTTAGTAGAATCAACTATACGATTTTTTCGTACAGTTCAAATAGCACTTTTATCCGGGTTACACAAAATATGTTTTGCTATTCATTATCGCTTCTGTCTTTATTCTTCGTTTGTTTTTCTAGAGCCTTTGTTTCTTTATCGAAGTCAGATTCAAACAAGCGATCTTGGATAATTCGATATTTTTCAAATTCGCTTTCGGCGTGCTCTTTAGCTATCTTCGTACTAATTTTTCCTGCATTTGGAAGGATATCGCGCTCATCAAATTCGAGGAACTTATCTAGACGTGTCGCCCAATCTTCCATTGTCATTGGAATTTTGCGTTTTGCACGATCCTCAGCCAATTCTAAATAAGCATTAACAATTCTCCCGAGGGAATCTAGCTCTTCCTGACTTAGATAATTTTTAGCGACGCTAACATCAGTTTTGACAATTTTGCCCTCAGGCCCATCTTCCCAGCTAGTTAAGCCCATATGGGGTTTAGTGCTATCGGCGCGATTTTTAACTAATTCAGATGCAGTATGGCCATGTATAGCGTAATGCAGCTTATTTTGTACTTTGGCAAAAAATTCGCGTGTAGTGGGAGCATCTTTATTATAGTCCAGGCTGGTTGCATAAATGTCAGTAATTTTTTGATAGAAACGACGTTCGCTTAGTCGGATCTCTCTAATTTCAGCCAATAAATGTTCAAAATAATCCTCGCCTAGAAATGTGCCATTCTCCAGTCGCTTTTTATCGATCACATAGCCTTTGATGGCAAAATTCTTAAGAACCTGAGTTGCCCATTGGCGGAATTGGGTAGCTCGGGTTGAATTCACGCGATATCCAACTGAAATGATGGCATCAAGATTGTAAAATTGAACAGTGTATTTTTTTCCGTCAGCCGCAGTTGTTAGGAATTTCCTAATAACTGAATCTGCCTGCAATTCACCTACTTCAAAGATATTTTTTAAGTGTTCATTAATTGTAGGAATTGACACATTAAAAAGTTCTGCCATTAATTTTTGGGTTAGCCAAGTGGATTCCTCTTCATAGCGTACCTCAATCCCATCTTCACCAGCTTGATTGGTAAAGATTAAGAATTCAGCGGTACTGTTACGAATAATCAGGCTTTTGGGTCCATTATTATTCATGCCTGCAGCTTCCTCGGTAAAATGATTTAAATTAAGAGTAATTCGTCGGAAATAATTGATCTATATTTCATTTTGAATCGGTTGAAGTACAATGCAATTATGAAATATGTGCCGGCATCATGATAATTTTTTTCTTTGCTGCCACTCCAATTACAACGCATAAAGAATCAGTTCAATTTGAAAATCGTACACAAATTATTAGCTGATTACAACCTATTTAAGATGATTCTTTTCATGCTCAAAGGGAGGGGTCAATTTGACCCCCTCCTTTTATAATAACCAACTTATTAGCATCAGTTGTACGATTTTTTCGTACAACTCAGGAAGCCTTTTCCTTTGTAGCTAAATGGTTAGGACTATTGTTAAATTTCTAAAGGTCTCGAATTCGCCACCTTTAAAAATTAGAATGCAAATTCAGTTCTATTTAATTCCGCCGAATTCACGGAAATTAAAAAGTGTAATTATTTTTTCTTACAAAAATTAAATGAAAAATAAAAATCTAAAATATACTGAATTTGTCAAAGCAACAATAAAATCTATTGCCACTAAAAAAAAGGTAGGATAATATACACGCTAACGCACCGTGAAGATGCGACTAACATCCTCACAGTGCTAATCACAAGTAAAAACTGAATTAGAGTTTTCACCCATGACTAAGCGCATTGTATTACATACATTCCATTTCACAAGTCTTCCTCACTACAAACTAGCTGTTTTTTAACAAAAAAATCTCTTTTTTGTTAATTTGGGTTTCTTTGCTGACCTAAACATCAGGTGAGTATCATGCTAGACGGACTTGCTTTGCCCTTTATTTGTGCAACGAACGCGTGCCTGTGCGCACAGTTTGTTAACCTCAAGGAAATACTAAATCATCCTTTGTTACAGGAAGATGAAAAATTCTTGTGGTGTTGGTTCGCTACCAGTAGCGCAAATAATCATCAATCATCTTGTTCATTTACTTATGAGCAACTATCTATTGCTTTGAATAAACCGGCAAAGTTTATTCATCGCATTCTTTTCCGCTTAAAAATCATGGGTCTTTTACAAGGCAACATTCCTATTTGGTATGGTGTGCCGTCAGTTGAAATGATTCATCAGTTGCGCATTATAAAACTTGTGATGCCTTCGAAAATTCCTATTGATAAGGAAAGATTAAATGGCGTGGCGCTGCCTTTAACAAAGAGAAGAGCACCTAAGACGTTTAATCTTTTGCCTAAAAGGAAACCAAAACCGAATAAGTGTTTAGTTCTTACTAAGGTTGCTTTAAAAGTGGTTATAAATTTTGTTCTAGATTATCCAAATTTCAGAAGAAAACTATGGAATGCTTCATTTGGATTAGGCAAATCAATGAGACGAAGATAATACTAATGATTGTAGTTAATGGGTGACCCTGTTTCGATCCTAAAAGTAGTTATTTAATTATTGGAAGTACACAGAATGTGAAAAACGTTGGTTTTATTTTCTTGTAAAAGCACACATTTTTGCGCATTTTAAGCCCTGTAGGCTATTACATTTCTGGATTTACTTTAGAGTTAATATTTGCCCACTTTAATATCATTCCACTTATCGGCGGATTATTTTTACATTTTAAATTATTTATTTTTCAAAATTAAAAGTATCTACTGAGCTCGATTTAAAAATAAAACAACTTTATAGAATAGAATTGCGAATATTCGATAGAGTTGTTTCAATATAATCGCAACAACGCCGAAAAAGAGAATGGTGCTAATAAAATAAAAGATTAGACCCCACCAGACATTAACTGGAGATGTTAACACTATGAGTGCTACGTTTACATAAATAAAAGCATTTAAAATAAATTCCAACTTTAACGTCAAAAGTAAAGAAGAAAGAGCTCCGGTTGCGAGATCATATAAAGCTAGTAAAGTTTGCAGAACTGCTAGTGCAGTTCCTATGAGAAAGGGATATAAAATTTCATTTTTAAAAAATGTCGCGATAGATGAATGCTCTTTCATTATTTGATCTCCTACAAAATCAATAAAATAATTAGCATCCTTGCTTTAATTAGTATTCTCTCAAAAAAACTGATTAAATTTATCAAAAAATTATTGTATTTGGGATGAAGTTGGTACGGTACTAACATACATAAAGCCACCATTAATCGGGCAACAAGCGAAAGCAAAAAACTCTCTCTGCTAAGCTAACTTCTAGTTAACGAGCAGGGAGAGAAGTCCATTTAAAATGGTTTTGATCTATGTTTCTGAGCTTTCTCCAAACTAGACGTCATATTGTCTAAAACTCTTTTTTGAGTGTATAAATTATAATAATTAGTGTTATTGCTCTTTTTTACAACCTCTCCAAATAATTTAGAGTCCTGTTCAATCTCTGCAACACTATTGCTATCAAAATTATTAAATACATCTTCTGCAGTCTTGAGTAATTTAGGAGATAGATAGTCTAAACTCGACAACATAGAGATGAAATTAGCTTTCACTACAGGACCCAATAGAACTTCAAGCGACTTAACTCCCAATCCGCCCAAAGCTGATACAACCAAGTCATTAACAGGATAAGGTAATGATGTATGTGCGACCCAGGCTAATCCAGGTAAACCCATAGGGGGGGCGCCGCATAAGAAAATTGCTGAAGCATTCTTTGCAAGAAAATTCCCCTGAAAATTTTGGTTCTCACGGGAGAGTCTTTGCTTAATATATTGCTCGGCTGTAGCGTTAACTCTAGCAACTTCTTCTTGGTAAACCTCTCTCAATTCAGATATCCGTTCATTATGATTCAAAGGCATACCCTCATATTCTTCGGGTAACAGTTCAGGTTGATTTGAAAGTTCTAGCCAAATGGGATGATTATCGACGCAATCACGCATTTTTTTATTTACTAATCTAAATTTCTTTAGTTTTTCTTCAGGTAAAATAGCTTGGCCTTCTGATGCTTTTCTCAAAATCATCTTTAATACATCAGAGGGAACTTTTGAGATAGGACTTGATTTATCTTCTAGTGGAATTTGGGCGGGATGCTGTTCAATATCATCTT
>CAYXVT010000074.1:0-2232 GCA_964468105.1 Uncultured Candidatus Berkiella sp.
GTTATATGTGCTATCGAAATCATATTCCCAAACCCATAAACCGGCTTTGTTTTGTTTTAGATTATTTGAAAGCCAATCTATACAAGCGTGAAATTTATTTTCATTTTTAATATTTACAAATTTTTCATCATATATATCTACGCCATCATAAGAAAGAGCATATAGTGCTACCATTGCTGGATGCCGTTGATTCTTTGTGATCCCTTTAATTTTTAAAAAGGGAATACCTTGGGAATCAAAAAGATGCTCAGCTCGATCGACATCGGTTTGTGAATTCTTAGCAGATGAGCTTTGCACTTCGTAAGTGGAATCTTTATAAATGAATATTGAAAATACTAGAGCGACAGCTAATGCGACAACCAAAAGAATACTTTTGTATTTCCGCTTATTATTCAATGCTATATTCATATAATTACTCATGGGGAATTATTAATCGTAATTTTTAATAGCGGATTCATTGCCTCAAGGTAAATACGGCTTTGTTCTTTCCATGTAAATGCAGATCGCCGTTCTTTTATCTGCTGCTTCCAAGAGCTAGATTTAAGTTCTTCAAAAGCTTTATCAATGGCATAAGCAATTTGTTTACTTGTATGCATAGGCATCACTAATCCAAAACCTTCCTTTTCTACAAAGCGTCTTAACTCCGGTGAATCATTGGCCAAAATGGGAAGGCCTGCCTGGATAAATTCAAATAATTTATTAGGCGTGCAATAATAACTGTTTAAATCAACATGTGGATAAGGAATGATACCTATGTCGGCTGAAGCACTATGTTGCAGCAGTTCAGATTGCGGAACAGCTTTTAAAAAATACACGCGATTGTTTAACAAAGCCAATTGATTAGCTATATTTTTTAATTCGACTTCATAATCACCAAAGCCCATCATAACTAAATCAATATCCGACTTTTTCACCCATTTCATGGCTTTGATAAGATTCTCTAAATTTCGATGCTTTGAAAAGCCGCCTTGAAATAATAATATTTTTCGAGAAGGTGGTAGATTTAACTTCTCACGTAAAAGATTATAAGAAGCACTGGCATCGAATTCCTCAGGAGGATCTATCGCATTTGTTAATGTTACAGGTCGCACTATCTGATACCGCTTTGACATCTCTTGTGCAATAGAGTCATTGACTGTAAAAACTAAACTGCTAAATTGAATATTCTTTTTTTCATTTTTTGCACACAAGCGATTTTGCGCACGAGAAAAAGATCGTTGTTCAGGATAAAGTTCATGAGCATCATAAACAAGAGGAACTTTCCATTTTTGAGCAAGGTTAACGCCTGCTTCTAGCGTCGGTAGGTCATGTACTTGAACGATATCTGCTTTAAATGCTTGACCCACTTTAAAGAATGCTTGTCTAAAGGGAAGTGGATCGCCCATGCTTCTATTTTGGAATCTCATTAATAGCAGAAATTTATAAATTAACCAATTTACACGTGAAGCAATACGAAAGTTAATTTTCCATAATACTTGTGCAAAATTAAGTTTATTACTAAGCTTATTCAAGAGTTCATTTAAGACATTTTGAATAGCATTGTATTGTTTATACAGCCTATTCTCAGGAATAATTTTCCCAAGGCCAATACGAACCAAATGAATACCTTCATGTAGCTTTTCTATGCAATCCTCATTGGTATGAGACAAAGCAAGCAGTGTTACCCTATGACCTAATTGAATTAGGCTTTTTGCTTGCGCTACTATTCTTCTATCTATGTTTTGATCATGACAAAGCATTAGTATATGGATCATTTTTTGTAGTTTGTTGTTTTCTATCAAATTATCCATACAGTGAACGCTATCTTTCTCTGAATGATATAACTGTTGAATATGATTGAATAATTGAATCTTATTAAACTCAATAGAACTGGCATTCGATAAACTTTCAGTATCAATAATGCACGGCTCAGTGACTTGGACCAAAATAGTATTGGTGTTAAAATTAATAGTTTTATATGATGCTTCAACGTCTGGTTTGGGAATAAGGTGTACCGTGGGAAAACCCATGCCCAATTGTATTGATTTAAGATTATCACTAGATTGAAGTCGAACTAGAATGCCGTAATAGGAAGGTGTTGTCTGTCTTGGTAATGGCAAAGTAAGAAAATGATTTGAGGTGATAGTGGCCTCATCATGATAAAGAATACCTTGACCATCTTCTATTAGAAGTTTAAATGAAATCCCATCCTGTTTACTTTCAATTTGAATAGAATTATATGGTGCATAAGCA
>CAYXVT010000074.1:2242-2712 GCA_964468105.1 Uncultured Candidatus Berkiella sp.
ACATGTGGAAATTGTGGGTAGGGAACAAGATTTTTTTCAAATACCAAATCTGAAAACACTATTTTATTTGATTCCCATGAAAAACCTTGTGCTTCGTGAAAACTAACTTGTGATTTTTGGATATGGTTTTTGCGTCGATATAATACTAAAATTTCACTATGACTTCGGATTAATCGTTTATTTTTCAATGAGGAATAAATCAAATTTCCTAACGCCGAGGCGGTAAATGGAGGCAATGGCTCAATTTTATCTGGTTCCTTGCCTTGCTGCTGACAATCCGGACAAAAAGCATCACACCAACCGGACCACTCTCCTAATAGTTCACGTCGAAATTTAGTTTCAATAAAATGGTACGCAGACCAAGGTTCACCAGTTAAAACAATTTTATCGACTTCAAAATCAATAGGTACACGTTTTACCAGATCTTGCCAATCATAAGAACGCAAATGCCAATTCACATGGTAAAGCTC
>CAYXVT010000074.1:2780-7644 GCA_964468105.1 Uncultured Candidatus Berkiella sp.
GTTGAGATCTTCTCTAAAAGGAACAGCAACCATTACCCAATTTTTTGCCACTCGAAAAAGCTCATTCCAAACGCATTCTTCTGAAGTATCATCAAGATGCTCAAGCATATCGGTCGTATAAACCAGATCGAACTCACCTTTTTCAAAGGGTAGGTTTGTTGCATCACCATGAACCGTCTTAAACTGACATCGCGCTAAAGCTTCTTCACTGAAATCTAACCCAATGATAGGATGACCCGTAGAAGTCATTATTAACTGCGTTAACTTGCCATCCCCGCAACCAACGTCTAAAGCAGTTGTAACCGTAGCCGGAAAAAAATCGATGATGGCTTGCGCAAGGTTTTTCTGCCCGCGCTGCAATGTTTGATCCCACACAGCACCCGATTCATATAGTAGTCTTTCCTGATTGCTCACACTAACTCCCAGAGAGTTGGTTGGTTTACAGTACCAATCTCAACTTCTAAACCATGTGGATGCAGAACTTTCAATGGATAGCAGCGATCGTGAACATCATACGCCCGGGGTTCAAATTTTGAGGCAAGACTCAGTTCCTTGAAAAGTGCAACTGATACAATATAATCCCCTGGGCCCAGAAAAAGTGGATTGAAAGTTACGATGATATTTCCTTCGCCATTCAAGGATTTTAATTCAATGCCATCTCTATTGGATAAAACTTGCATTGCACAAGTGCCATCAGGACGATAAATGGCGACAACGGCTATGGGATCATTCACCACATCAAATGCTTTATAACTGATACAAGCCTTTGCTAATTCGCCACTGATTAAAGTGTGACGTCGTCTATTGTTATTATCTAGAAAACCAAAGGCGGTTATCTTAATAGGGCCTTGTCCATAACGCTCATAAGGTGTTAGTTCTTGTAAATCATGCACTATTGTTTTTTGTGTAGCTTGTAACGCCGTTTCGGTTTGATTGATGCTTTCGCTTTGATCACGGATGCGCATTTCTTCATCTTCACGAACACTGGTCATGTACAGCTTGCTAATGGTTAATATATCGTCATCTGCTTTAACAATCCCTTTGTCGAGCCAGATCCCTCTTTCACAGAGTAACTGAGTTGAGCTCATATCATGTGAAACAAACAAAATGGTTGCACCCTGATTGGTCAGTTCTTTCATTCGCTGAATAGATTTTCCCATAAAATAGGCATCTCCAGCCCCAAGTATTTCATCAATGATGAGAATATCTGGGATAACTGTTGTTGCTACAGCAAAAGCTAAACGTGCATACATGCCTGCCGATAACTCTCGGATCGGGCGAGTGATAAAAGCCTCAAGCTCAGAAAATTGTATAATGTCTTCTATGAGCTTATTGGCTTGACGCCCTTGAATTCCTTGAAAGGCCAACGAAGAGCGAATGTTTTCTATTCCGGTGAAGTCTGGATGAAAACCAGTACCCAGCTCCATCAAAGCTTGCAAGTTGCCATTTACTTGAATAGTTCCACTTGTTGGCTTTATCTGACCTGCAATGAGCCTTAAAAGTGTACTTTTACCGGCACCATTTCTGCCTATTAGAGCAACCTTTTCACCCTTGTTTACCTCAAAATTGATATCGCGCAACGCCATAAAAATATCGTAACGCTTTGCAGAGACAGGGCAACCTAAAGCATCCCATGCGCGCCAACCCGGATGTACAAATCGCTTAAAAGACTTATTTATTTGATGTAGTGATATGGCAATATTAGACATAATCAGCAAATATGGGTTTGAGTCGGTGAATAAAACGATAACCAAGTAAAAGCATAACCATACTAAAAATTCCAAATAAGGTTAGATCTATCAGTGGTAATACTCCGTCTAAAAAACACGACCGATACAAATGCATAAGCCATGCTAAGGGGTTAAGTTTAACAATAAATTTCATCCCAGCAGGTACCATCTCATCGGTATAGGCGATAGGTGATACAAGCATCAAAAACAAAATGATTATAGGAATTGCTTGTTGTATATCACGAAAGAATATGGTTAATGAAGAAGTAATCCATACCAACCCTAACGTCATTATTATTTGGAAAATAAAAATGATTGGGATTGCAAGGTGTGTCCAATAAATATGGCCATTCAATAACACGGCCGCCCATAATAATAATACTCCTACTCCCATTGTTGCATGCCCAACAATCACATCTCTGGCAACCACCATTTCAATGGGAAACAGGGTATTGCGTAACAGACCACGACTTGCAAGAATACTTGAAGTTCCCACACCAAAAGCTTCTGAAAAAGCCAAAAATGGTACTAAACCAGAAAAAATGACAAGGACATAATCTAAAGAATCAAGTCCAGGCATTCTCACGCCTAGAATAAAAATGAATACGAGTGAATACATTGATAGAAAAATGATAGGGTAAAGTAACAACCAAGCTACACCCAGCACATTAGCTGAGAAACGACCTCTTAATGCTTGTAGTGTCGTTGCAATAAGCAGAGATCTATGTTTATGAAATGTATGGAATACGTCAAGCATATTCTGGCTCTAGCAAAGATTGAAGAATGTGTTTACTCGCACAGCCATCACCATAAGGTGAATAGTCCTTTCTGCCCTTTTTCGCCTTAACAACGGCCGTATAAATCTTCTCCACATCAGCTCCTACTACTTGATTCCATCCTAATTCGACAGTTTCAACCCATTCTGTTTCATCACGCATCGTGACACATGGCACACTATAGAAAAAAGCTTCTTTCTGAATGCCACCTGAGTCAGTAAGAATAACTTTTGCCGTTTTCTCCAATGCCACCATATCCAAATATGAAACCGGCGCAAGAACACACAATTTTTTCAATTTATTTAATAAACCAAATCGATTTATTCTCTCATAAGTGCGAGGATGAATTGGAAATACCACTGGAATTTCATCCGCTATTTTGAATAAAGCGTCTATAATATTCGTCAAGTTTTCTTCAACATCCGTATTTTCCTGACGATGACAGGTAACTAAAACAAATTCATCTTTTAAGAACCCAAGTTTATTTATGATTGTATTATACAACATCGAACGTTCACTAAAATAAAGAGCCGCATCAAACATCACATCACCAACGTTAAGAACACCTTTTTTGATGCCTTCCTGAGCCAAATTCGCAACGGCTGTTTTAGTTGGGCATAATAGATAAGTTGAAATTCGATCTGTTAAAATACGATTTATTTCTTCTGGCATTCTCATGTTAAATGATCGAAGCCCGGCTTCAACATGAGCAATAGGGATATGAAGTTTAGAGGCTGCTAAAGCACCTGCAAGTGTTGAATTAGTATCACCATAAACAAGTACTAAGTCAGGTTTTTCTGTGAATAACACTTTTTCAATGGCTTGGAGCATGCGACCGGTCATAACGCCATGTGACCCGCCAGCTATTGATAGGTTGTATTTTGGGCTTGGGATCCCTAATTCCTTAAAAAAAATGTCGGACATATTGTCATCATAATGCTGTCCAGTATGGACAAGTACTTCTTCCACTCTCTCATTGAAATCTTCTTGAATACATCGAGAGACGGCTGAAGCTTTAATAAATTGTGGTCGAGCGCCAACGACAGTGATAATCTTCATTTTAATCCTCAATCCATTCACACGACTGAGAGCTTATCTGATATGATTTTCCGCAAACACATCGGATAATGCCAGCTTCATGTATTTGAATACCACATTTGCACATCCACCCCCGATGCTTTACCGGAACCCCAAGAACGAGTTCAAACGGTTTGACATCTCGATTGACCACTGCACCCGCGCCGATGAAGGCATATTCACCAATTGTTACGCCACACACAATGGTGCAATTAGCACCCAAAGTGGCGCCCCGCTTTACTAAAGTTGGGCGATATTCATTTTTGCGCACAATTGCTGAGCGTGGATTATAAACATTGGTAAATACCATGCTCGGACCACAAAAAACATCATCTTCTAAGCGAATAGCATCGTAGATTGAAACATTATTCTGAATTTTGACATTATTGCCAATAATAACATCATTCCCTACATAGACGTTTTGCCCCAATGAGCAGCCACGTCCTATTTGAGCACCAGCACAAACGTGTGTCCAATGCCAAACGCGACTCTCATCGCCAATTTTTGCACCCTCGTCAACAATGGCTGTTGGGTGAATTGTTATACTCATTTTAAACTTCCAATGGTAAAGGAATGCGCCTGTCGTCTTTTGCAGATTCATAAGCTGCACATAATAATTCAAGCGATTTAAGTCCTTCGCGACCATCTGTTAGTGGTGAAGCTTCGCCTCTTAATACTTGAATCACATTTTCATAATAGCGTTTATGGCCAAACCCATAAACGTTCGTTGGCGTATAATTGGTATGTAAAATGGTTTTATCTTCTTCTTTTTTGGTTGCGAACTCCCAAAGTTGAATTTCATTCACTGCAACCCCACCAATTCGAACGCTTCCATGTTCACCTAAAACGGTAATACTGCCTTCCAAATTTTTAGGATAGGTCAACATCGTGACATTGATGGAGCCAAGGGCACCGCTGCGCCACTTAACATTCATCACACCGGTATCCTCAACTTCAATTTTGCGCGCCAGCGTGCCCGTATAGGCTTGAATGCTTTCAACTGGTCCAATAAGCCAGGTAAGCAGATCAATATAGTGGCTAGCCTGATTCATAAAGGCGCCACCATCTAAATCTCTTGTTCCTCGCCATTTTGCACTATCATAATAAGATTGTGGACGAGTCCAAAAAACATTAATATTCACCATGTAAATTTTACCAAAGCGATTTTCATCGATGGCTTTTTTAAGTTCTTGCAACGGTGGATTAAATCTATTCTGCTTCACTACAAACAGATGAACATTCGCTTCATCGCATGCTTTAACCATTCGTAAACCATCGTAC
>CAYXVT010000074.1:7654-9064 GCA_964468105.1 Uncultured Candidatus Berkiella sp.
TGGAAGAACGACTGAATAATTATGACCTCAGAGTGGTTTTTCTGTTATTACATGCCGACCAGTCTGAGCAACTTCAATTGCTTGCTGGGCGTGATGGCCGCTGGGAGTTGTCAAGGTCACTATATCTGCATTGGAATGCTTTAGCATATCACTCAGATTTGTGTAAGGATAAGCATGAGTTTGGTTTGCAGCTTCATCAAGTGCCTTGTTATCGATATCACAGATACCAACAATTTCTGCATTTTTTGCATGCTCTTCAATCGCTTCAAAATGATTTTTTGATATTCGACCACATCCTGCTAGAGCAAATCGAATTTTACGAACACGAATTGGTGTTATTTTATCGCTCATTTAAAGGCCCTATACAATAAGTGACAACTTTGCTCATAATCTCCAGATATCAATACCCAATTCTTTAGCATGCTTTTGATTGATTATGCCTTTGACATCGATAATGATCCCATTGGGTTTTAATTTGCTTGCGAATTCATTGAGAGTCATTTCTTTATAAAATCGATGACCAACCGCAATAATCAAAGCCTGTACATTGTTGATATCAACAAAATTTTGCAATTCAACTTCGTATTCCGCACGGGTTTGTTTAATATCTGCAATAGGATCGTGCACTTTGACATTAACACCAAAATCTTGAAGTTCTTTGATAATGTCAAAAACTTTAGAATTACGAATATCAGAACAATCTTCTTTAAAGGTGACGCCTAAAATCGCGACAGTTGTATCTTTACTGTATGTGCCAGAGTTGAGCAATTTTTTAATGGTTTGGGCGGCAACATATTTACCCATGAAATCATTTATTCTTCTTCCTGCGAGAATGACTTCCGGATGATACCCAACCGTCTGCGCTTTATGGGTAAGATAGTAAGGATCAACTCCTATACAATGTCCACCCACAAGCCCTGGGGAATATCCATGAAAGTTCCATTTAGTTTTTGCAACAGAAATGACTTCATTCGTATCGATGCCTAATTTATCAAATATGATTGAAAGTTCATTCATTAAGGCAACATTGATATCGCGTTGGGTGTTCTCAATCACTTTCGCCGCTTCTGCCACTTTTATTGAAGAAGCTTTATGGACGCCAGCTATAACGACTTTATTATAAAGGTCATAAATAATATTTAGAGCTTTCTCGTCATTCGCCGAAACAATTTTAACCACCTTTTCAAAAGTATGTTCTTTATCGCCGGGGGTTATTCGTTCCGGACAATATCCCACAGAGAAATCTTGACCAAAACGAAGACCAGAAATAGATTCTAACACCGGAACACAGTCTTCTTCTGTGGCTCCTGGATATACTGTAGATTCAAAAACCACAATATCGCCTTTCTTTAAATACTGTGCCACTATTTTAGAGGCATGTAACAAATGCCTCAGATCTGGTTTATTGGC
>CAYXVT010000074.1:9074-12445 GCA_964468105.1 Uncultured Candidatus Berkiella sp.
GCATTATCTATCGGGGTCGGGACAGAAATTATATAAAAGTCTGCGTGTTTTAGCTCATCTTGATCATGCGTGAAAAAAATATCTGTTTTACTTAGTTCAGATGCGGACACTTCTTGAGAATAGTCTTTACCATTTTTTAGTTCTTCAATGCGCTCTTTGGATATATCAAAGCCAATAACATGTTGATGTTTACCTAAATGAACAGCTACAGGCAATCCGACATATCCTAAACCGATGACGGCGAGTTTTCGACTGGTATCCACAATTCCCTCTGTGTTTGAGATGGCTTAAAACTTGTTGTTATCTGAATAACCACTAACTTGTTATCAATTATAAAAACAGAATCTTAACTTCAATGAGTCCTATCAAAGTTTAGAAATCATAGCATTACGCAAAGCCCATATGATAGACTTTTTAGTAGTTTGTTCGATGATAAGCTCTAGTAACATATTGATTGTGATTAGAAAAATGAAACCCAGTGGTTTCTCATTCACTTCATTATTTTGAGGTTTAAAATTCACACATGCTCAAAGAAAAAATAAGAAAAATCGAGTTTATCGACTTACATTCGCAACGCCAACATCTTGGCGATAAAATTCCAAACGCAATTGAAAAAGTGCTTAACCACGGAAACTATATTATTGGGCAAGAGGTTATTGAACTTGAAAAACAACTTCTTGCTTACACGCAAGCAGAAGATGTCATTACCTGCGCTAACGGTACTGATGCCTTAAAATTATTACTAATGACGCACAATATCGGTCCTGGTGACGCTGTTTTTGTACCAAGCTTCACGTTTGCCTCAACAGCAGAAGTGGTGGCAGAATCAAAAGCAACCCCCGTGTTTATTGATGTGTGCTCGCATACGTTTAATATCGATCTCGATAGCTTACAGCAAGCGATAAAAACACTTGATAAGAAATTGACTCCTAAAGGAATTATTGCGGTTGATTTATTTGGATTACCAGCTGGTTACCCTTCTATTCAAGAAATTGCCGATAAACATCAATTATGGGTTATTGCTGATGCTGCCCAAAGTTTTGGTGGATCTATCAACAATAAAAAAGTTGGAACCTTAGCTGCAACAACCGCTACCAGTTTTTTTCCTTCAAAGCCTTTGGCTTGTTACGGTGACGGTGGTGCCATCATTGTTAATGATAAAAGCCTCGGTGCGCAGTTAAGATCCTTAAGGCACCATGGTTGTGGCGCTTATAGATATGAGTACATTCATATTGGATTAAACAGCCGACTAGATACCATTCAAGCTGCCATTTTATTAGAAAAGCTCAAAATTTTTCCTACTGAACTAAAAAGAAGAAATGCGATAGCGCAGTACTATAATCATGCATTACAAGATGTTGTTCAAATTCCAACGACACCCAAAGATATGGGACATGCCTATGGGCTCTATACCATCGGCTGCCAAGTCTCGCAAAGAGATGATCTTATCCAGACATTGCACTCAAAGGGTATACCTACCAATGTGTATTACCGTAAACCCTTACATATGCAACCTGCTTACGCACATTTTCCAAGAGCAAGCGAAAAGCTTAAGAATACAGAACTAGCTTGCAATAAAGTATTGAGCTTACCGATGCATCCCTACTTATCTGATGAACAAGTTGAATACATTGCAGAACAGGTTAAAAAAGCTTTGTTATAAAAAAGGACATCTTAAATGCCCTTTCTATGATGGGTACCGTAGCGGTTCGTCAATTTATTCTGGAGAAGCGCAATTACCATTTGCATCAGGCTCATGATAATAACCTGAAGCAACTATATAATCTTGAACGGGAACCACATAACTACTCTTACAACCTACTCTACGGTTAACTGAGTAATAATAATTGACCCAACCACCGCCGCTCTTAGCTTTTGCGATGATATCTCGAATAATGTAATTCCCTTTAACATCTTTATCATCATATTTATTGGTAGCGACCATATTGGGTTCACCCCCATTGGCCAGTATTTCGCCTTTGTGGTCCACGACGAATACATAAGAAAGGCCTTTCACAAATTGTCCTTCCGTATTATTAAACTCTCTAAAAGCGGCTTTTTTTCCATGCGCTTTTATATAGTCCACGGCTCTTGCGACAACAGATTTCGTCTGTTCTTGAACTGATTCCGGTTTTGCATTCGGCGGATTTACTTGCGAGCTATGGCTGGTTGTGCTCCAGAGCAGGAGTCCGATGATAGCAATCGTTGCTAAGTGAAAAGTTCTTTGGTTCATTGTCTTTTCCTTCCATGGTTACCAGACTTTCTATGTATTCTAGACTAATTACAAAATGTAAGCGATACGAACAACATTGTAGTATGTTAACCAACACCCGAGCAAGAACTAACAACTTCTTTTTAATTTATTGATAGGTGTATTCTTTAAGCTTCCTTTAGGGACATAAATTTCAGGATGAACATCTCCATCATGCACCCAATCATATATTGTTTCTTTTTCAATTTTTCTTTTTTCAAAAAAACTATAATAAAAAGGAAGTACTTCTTCATCTACTACACATATTTGAAAATTTTGATTTTCATTAAGGATATTGTCTGTAATGTAATTCATTAATAGCGTTCCTTTGCCTTTACCTTTGTGTTTATCGTTGACTTCAATCCACACCAAACGTAAAACATCAGCACAATTAGTTAATGTAGCTACACCAATTTTTTCTTGATTAAAATACAACCCCACAACCATTCCAGCGCTTAATTGAGTGATGACAAATTTATGCATAAAAAACCTTTGAAACTGACGTCTCGTAGATCTTACTACGACCAAAAAAATCAAAGGATATTTATAAGACGGATGATTGCTTTAAGGCGACGATTTGAACAGAAATGGAATAATGTGTATGAGATGTATGCAACCCCATTTGTGGGGTTGCACGAAAAGGGAATTTTTAAGCAAAAGATTCTGCCTCTAAAGCCCAGGCTGCTTGTGGCCCTAGCGCCCAATATTTGGCTGTTTCAGCAATTTTACCGGTAATTCCAGTACCACGTGAAAGGCCAACGGGGATACAAGTGAGTGTTGTAAATGTCGTTGCGCCAAGACCAAATAATAAGGCAAAAGGCGCCATCGCTACAGGTTTCCAGCCAGCTACAGCACCAACTGCAGCTGCTCCAATCACAGTTGCACCAATCGCAGCTTCCACTAATAAACCACCGGAAATTTGCTGGGTTTCAGTTAAATCTAAATGTCTCATGAGTAAAACCTAAATTTGAATTAATCCCGAATTTTACTAGCCGGCTTACTTTCTGTCAACTTTTTTAGGCCTTTTATCGCCAAAATAGTATATTTGCCAATATATTCAACAATTTAGGTTGCCACGCTCATATCCAAGTCTTCATTAGCCTTCACCGCCCCCATCACC
>CAYXVT010000074.1:12455-14756 GCA_964468105.1 Uncultured Candidatus Berkiella sp.
CCACTTCAAAGACCTTATCTTCAATGGCCTTTTGTTCATGTTTGAGAGAGACATAACGAACGGTTAATTGAATACCCAATGGCTTTTCTTGGAAAACCCTTAATAAAAACTGCGGTTTGGTAGTGGTGGACATTTGCGCTTCAAGCTTTGCAATCACGGCATTGATTGCTTCAAGTGAAGATTTAAAACTAAAGGTAAAGAGAATCTTACCCTCAACATAAACATGATCAGCTGAAAAATTAACAATAGGATTGGCGGCAATTAAACTATTGGGGATCTTGATGACTTTACCTGTTTTATCCCCCCACATTAAATCACTGGCTTCTTCAATTGAAAAATAAAGTGGCCCAATGTCTTTGACATAACCACTGTATTTGCCAACCTCAATATAATCCCCTTCCACAAAGAGATCACGCCACATGATAATCAACCAGCCGATGAGGTTCATCAGGTATTCTTTTTGAGTAATGGTAAACGCCGCGGAGATAACACCAACAACGGTTAACAAGAACCCAAAGCCATCGACCCAGATTTTGGCCATAAAAAAGAGAAAGCAGAAAAATAAGACATAGCGCAAAGAAACACGCCATTTAATGCTTTGCTTTTTGTCTTTTATCTTTCGTATCAAGACAAGTTCGGTAAAAAAATCTATCAGCAACAAAAAGGTAATGGTACTGCAGGCTTTTAATAGATTGAGATAAACTTCACTCATAATTCACTCTTGTAATATTCGGCGGGATTCCTTTTCCTAATGTTAAACTTGAAATCCTATGAGCCTCTTTGGCAATCTAGGTCGCGCGTGATTTTCAATATACTCTATCACCAATGACGCCAAATCTTCACCGGTCACCGATTCAATAATACTCAGCCCTGGAGATGAATTCACATCAATGATGCGAGGGCCCTCTTTGGTTCTTAATAAATTAACAGCGGCCAATTTCAATCCTAAAACCCTGGCGGCTTTCACTGCCAATTTTTTTTCTGTAATGGTCATTTTAACCGCAACAGAGCTATCTACCTTTTGGCTACTCATTTTATGCTGATGGACTTTTTCCACCGCACCAATCACTTTATTGCCTAATACGATACAACGAATATCTTTGCTCACACTTTCTTTAATAAATTCTTGGGCAATAAAATTTGCTTTTAATCCTCTAAAGGCTTGGATAACGGCTTCTGCTGCTTTATTGGTTTCTGCCAAAACAACCCCTTTACCTTGAGGGCCATCTAGCAATTTAATAATTAACGGTGCCCCGCCCACAATTTTAATCATATCCTTGGTGTCACCTGGATAATGAGCAAACGCAGTCGTTGGCATGGCAATGCCCGCTCTACCCAATAATTGATGTGCATAGAGTCTGTCTCTTGAATGCGCAATCGCCGCAGAGCTATTCATACAGAAAGTGCCCAGTGATTCAAATTGCCTTAAAATGGCAACCCCATAAAAAGTAACCGAAGGTCCTATACGGGGAATAATGGTATCAAAGCGGTGTAACGGGTGTCCTTGATAATGAACCGTGGGTTTGTTGGAGCTGATATCGACATAACACCGTGTTGCGTTGACGACTTCAATTTTATGACCGCGATTTTCAGCCACTGAAACCAGTCTTTCTTTAGTGTAACTACTGCGCGCACTACTTAATATGCAAATCTTCAATGATTTTTTATGCCGACGTGGCACGATATGATCATAGGCTCTGGCATCCATTGAACCCAATACAAAAGATTTTTCAGGGACAACCAGCAATTTTCCTTGCATGGCAGAACGGCCGATTAACATCCGATAAGCCATCGTTTCTCTATCGGTTAAAGTGATTTCAATGGGCCATTTCTTTTTGCCAAATTGCGCCATCGTGCGAATAACATAGCGTAGTTCTGATTGGCCATTGGAGCTAATAATTTCACGCTCATCCACCAAATGGGCTTTACAAAAAACTTCCACTTCTGGACGTTGTGGAATAGGATGGATCCCAAAGTGCACTTTGGTTTCGCCATCCTCAACAATTTTTTCAACCATAAAAGCATGCAGAGCAGACGTTTTTGCGCCCGTATCTACCTTGGCACGAATGGCAGGAAGTTTTAGCTCAGGTAGTGCTATCCATTCTTCCCAGCCAATTTCTAGTGGTTTGCTCATAGGTTACTTCAATTTTCCAAAAAGTTATTTAACTAATATTTATTTTATTGAATTAATATGACTATATTATAGTTGGGGTGAATTTAATAAGAAACATGACGGGCCGGCACGGTGTGTACAGACCGGATACATGGTAAACACATGTTCGGATACATGGTATACACATT
>CAYXVT010000075.1:0-2414 GCA_964468105.1 Uncultured Candidatus Berkiella sp.
TCTACTATTCAATGGGTTGCGATGGGTTTGCTCATGACCTAAAATCCATTTGGCAACAGAATCGGAGAAAGAAATGCAGGGCGTTTTCCTAGATAATTCCACATTAGATCAACAAGATTTAGATTTTAGTGTCATAACTTCCACTCTACCTAGCTGGAAACTGTGGGGCAATACTCAGCCTGAGCAAATTGATTCAAGGATTGAATCAGCGTCCATTGTCGTAACGAATAAAGTGTCAATGTTAGCAGCCACCTTAGAAAAAGCTCGTCAGTGTCGTTGTATTTGTATTGCGGCCACAGGCAGCGATCATGTCGACATTAAAGCAGCCAATGCGCTAGGGATTACCGTTTGCAATGTTCAAGCTTATTCGACCGCTTCGGTTATACAGCACACCATTGGTTTATTGATAAGTCTTGCCTCAAAGATCAGCGAATATGATTATTTAGTCAAGCAAGGTGCCTGGGTAAAAGCAAAGCAGTTTTGTTTGCAAGATTATAAGACGATGGAACTATCAGGAAAAACACTTGGCATCATTGGATATGGAGCCATAGGTAAAGGGGTTGCAAACATTGCCCAAAATATGGGGATGAAGATAATGGTTGCCAACCGTGAGGGCCAAACACAACCTGGTCGTTTTCCATTGAATACCGTGTTATCTCAGGCGGATGTTCTAAGTTTGCATTGCCCATTAACCAAAGAAACTCGTGATATTATTGGAGCCAAAGAAATAGCGATGATGAAACCGAGCGCCTTATTGCTAAATGTTTCTCGTGGCGGGTTAATTGATGAACAAGCCTTAGCAGATGCTTTACTGAACGGAAGGCTTGCTGGTGCTGCGCTTGATGTTGCTTCCAAAGAGCCGCCACATCAAGATTCTCCTTTGTTTTCAAGGCCCATTCCAAATTTATTAGTAACACCTCATATTGCCTGGGCAACAAAAGAAGCGCGATATCGACTGTTAAATGGTATTGCTTCAAATATTCGGAATTTTTTGGCCAACTCGCCAACCAATGTATTAAAGTGAGGATAGGATGCGCTGGCTTTTTGCAATCAAAAACGCTTATTTGATGCGTAAAAATTTGAAAGGCTTTTTAACGCCAGAGAAAACAATTCATTCGTTAGAGGAAATCACTTTAGAAAAATTAGATGAAGCAAATATTGCGATTCTCGTTTTGGATTTTGATGGTGTGTTAGCCCCGCATGATGCAGCTCAACCGTTGCCAGAGGCTGAGCGTTGGTTAACAAAAATAAGCCAAGAAATAGGACAGCATCGCCTTGCGATTCTAACCAATAAACCAAAACCGGTCCGCTTGCGTTATTTTGCGCAAAAATTTCCCTCCATCTTTGTTTTACACGGTGAACGTAAAAAACCCTATCCCGATGGTTTATTAATGATTGCTCAGTATCGTGGCGTTGCGCCACATCGACTGGCATTAATTGATGATAGACTTTTGACGGGTATGTTGGCTACATGCCTTGCTTATACCCAAGGATGGTATTTCAATCCGCCAAAGACAAATTATTGGCGTAATCCCGTTCGAGAGAGTTTTTTTAGTGTTTTGAGGGTGTTTGAGAGGGCTCTTATAAGAGTGATTGGGTAGGGATTACCTTTTTATTCCGATATTTTGAAAATGTCAGGTAGGGGCCGGTCACTGTGCCGGCCCATTTTATTGAGGGATCAAGAAAAATAAGAAAAGGGCCGGCACGGTGACCGGCCCCTACTCTCGTTCATACCATTTATATAGTTACAGATGTTCTGTTAAGCATCTTCATCATCAAACAAATCTTCATCCGCTGTCACTGAAAAATCTTCAATCACTTCGAATTCAGAAAGCTCATCTTGTGGCATGAAAATATCTTCTAAATCTTCGACATTCTCTTCTTCCTCAACTTCTTCCCATTGTTGAATGGCATCAGCAAGAGGAGAAAGATCTCTTTTATAGACATCTTCTGATGAATGGGGTGATTTTTTATTTGAATTATCCGTGGAAATTGGCGCATTTAAGGGTTGCGCGTCTTCCAGCCATTCTTTTTCAAACTGATCAATATGCTTGGACAACGTATAATATTTGCTGGCAGCCAGTTCTGCAGTGGTCAAAGCATCCCGAATGTGTTCAATCATTTCATACATTTCTTTAAGCTCAAGGTCTTTTTTGGCTGAATTGCTTTTATTACCTTTGTTAAGTGCTTTTTCATGCTTGTTGGTTAAAGTATCCAATTGTTTTTTTAAAGTAATGACTTCTTTTTTCCAATAAGTTTCAAGCTTACCTAGGCTGGCAAGGAAATTTTGGTGCAGCGTGACATCTTCAGAGGCGCCTTTTTTGATGCTTGTCTTTTTAGCCGGGCTCTTGATAGCTGCCTTGGTGCGTTTAATGGTAGCTTTAGTCTTGGTAGCTGTTGGACGAGAAGGCGCT
>CAYXVT010000075.1:2424-14753 GCA_964468105.1 Uncultured Candidatus Berkiella sp.
TCTTGGGGGCAGCTTTAGCGGGACGTTTGGCCCCAGCTTTAGCGGTATTTTTTGATTTAGCCTTAGCTGTGGCTTTAGCGGTATTTTTTGATTTAGCCTTAGCTGTGGCTTTCGCGGCCGGTTTTTTAGGGGAAGCTTTCTTTTGAGGCCCCTTTTTTGATCTTGCCATGCCTGACTCCTTTAGTCATTTTAAGATTTTTAAATATAAAGTCAGTATTATACAGCACTCAAAAGACATTTTTTAATTTTTTTGCGCTTCTCTTCACCCATTAGCAATCCTCATGTACTATTGCCCTAAACAGGCCTAGACCCTATATCTTAGAGGAACAACATGACCTTTGTCGTGACAGAGAATTGTATTAAATGTAAATATACCGATTGTGTTGAAGTTTGTCCTGTTGATTGCTTCCACGAAGGTCCTAACTTCATGGTAATCGACCCTGATGAGTGTATCGATTGCGCACTTTGTGAACCGGAATGCCCTGTACAAGCCATTTGTTCAGAAGATGATCTGCCCCAAGATATGGCGGCTTTCTTAGAAATCAATGCCAGAAAAGCCAAAGAATGGCCTACCTTGACTACCCATAAGGAAGCTTTGCCTGATGCGGATCAATGGAAAGATGTGAAGGGCAAGCTTCAATATTTAGAAGAGTAACATATTTTTTTGGCTGTCTTTGTAGGGTGGGCATCTGCCTACGCTAAGTATCTTTAAGCTGCCGATAGCTTAAAAAAAGCTACGGCAGACAAGAAGCTTTTAGCGTGCCCACCATCCTGAATAGTTCAAGCTGTCTTGGCAGGATAATATCCCCACGCTTTTGCCATGCGATAGATCTCTATTAACTCGTCTTCCCATTCAAGTCGTTGTGCCATTTTAAGAGCAAGGGCACTAAGATCTCGATCTAAATGATCAACTAATCCTAAAGCTTGATATTTATCATTAAAATCTAATGAAACAACCGTTGTATCCATTAAAGATTGTAATAAACATCTAGGAACATGCGTCATTGGGTGTTGGCATAACTCTACAACATGGGTGATATGTTCATAAATTTCAAAATGACCCATAGAAACATAGTCAACAAGCAGCTGGCAAAATTCTTGAAGGGCATCAAAAACATCAGGTTTTTGTGTTTTCTCAAAAGGTCTTAGGCTGCAAAGGTGATTTAAAGAAACAATCAGTTCTTGGCGAGCAGTTAACCACTTATGTATAAGGCGTTCGCTGGTCTTTATCTTAGAGAATGGTTTGGGTTGCATGGCAACATCCCTCCTTGGTTGTTGTCCCGTTCTTTAAGTAAAGCTCGGGGATTGGGGGCGTCAAGTTTAAGGCCACTACCTCTACTTGCCGCGACTTGTTCGCGGCATCTATTCTGGGTTACTGCGGACAAGCCGCGGTAAGTCGGCGGGACTTTTTGTAAGCCATGTCTCAAATCACTGTAGACGCATCGCTATTCCGAGTTGAGTTATTAGCTAATATTGCTGCAGTGCAAATATATAACCAATTGATTAATAAGACAAAAATTATTTTTGCCTTAGTGGGAAGCTAAAATGAATTTAAAAAAGCAGCCCTTGTTATCCCAAGTGATTTTGATAGATTGGCAGGTATCCCATGTCAACGGATGGATGTGGGGCCAGCGTGGTAGCAAGGATTGTTGCCAGCACATCCGGCAATGGATTGCCGACTTGTCCTCGGACAAGCCTAATTAAAGGGATAACGTTGCCGTGCAAGGTAAGGATACCACCCTAACATAATGGATTGGTTAGGTTGCAATGGTCAACAAGATGTGCGGGCTGGTAATTAACAGGGATGAAGATAATGGGGTGGCCGCAGCTACCCTTTTTTTTATTCTTCACCATTTGCCTTTATACTTCGTCATCTACGCCCACTTCGTCATTGTCATGGACTTAGATGTCCACTCCAATGCCTCAGGAGCTTGATTCCTTGTCTAAAGCCAAATGGCTTTGAATAAATGTTCTGCGCTCTTTGCTTTTCAGCTTTTTAGAATTTATATTCTTTTTCCCCACCACGGTAATAGACTTCCAATCGCCAAAACAATAAATGACGCTAAAGTCCAGGCAGGTAAGGGTAGCCACAGAAAGGCACTTTTATTCACGGTGCACTCGCCTGAGCCTTGTAAAATAATCACCAAAGCCTCAACTGGGGGTAAGGTGCCAAATAAATAATTAAAGCCTGGGCCACAAGCAGGAACCAGCTCTGGCGGGAGATGGAGGATCCATAAATGGCGTGCAGAAGAAAGGATCCCAAGGGTCGCAAGACCAAATCCGATGACGCCATACACTTTTTGTCCATTGCCTTTTGGGTTATGGCAAAGGGCTATCAGAAAGAATATAGTTAGAATAATTACTACTATTCTATCAATGATGCAAAGAGGGCATGGTTCCCAATGAAATATAAACTGTAGCGCAAAAGATCCGCCCAATAGTAATAGGGAGAAAGCGAATAAATAAAAGTAGAGTGGACGAATGGTTAATCTCATGAGTTGTGAGTGTCACTTTTTTTTAGCATAGCAGAAGCCCGCGCTTAGTCCAACGAGAAAATATTATAAAAGCGTTTCTTGATGTGATAATAAGAATTCACCATGAAAAACACCGATAGCTGGTCCGCTGAGAAAGACGGAACGTTCATCTTCCCATTTGACGGTTAGCCCACCACCGGACATATCTACTTTCACTTCTTTATTAAGCTCACCATGTATCACGCCAGCAACAACAGACGCACAGGCGGCGGTGCCGCAAGCAAGGGTTTCGCCTACACCACGTTCATAGACGCGGCATTTAATATGATTACGCGCAAGCACTTGCATAAAACTAACATTCACCCCTTTAGGGAAAGCGGGGTGTTTCTGAAGCGCTTTACCTACTTCCATCACAGCTGCCTCTGTGGTTGCAGGAACAGATATCACACAATGGGGATTGCCCATCGAAAGAATCACGACTTCGCGGTTATTGCCTAATAAATGTATTTTGTAGCAACCTCTTTTGGCAAGTTTGGACACGGCTTTAATGTTAAGTGGTATTTCTTTTGGTGAAAAGATTGGTTCGCCTAAATCGACTTGAATACGACTCAAATCAGAGATATCCACGGTCATATTTCCTGAAAGTGTACCAATTTTAAGGCTCTTCTTCCCCGTTAAGCCCCTTTCGTAGACATAACGACCAAAGCATCTGGCACCATTGCCACATTGAGAAACTTCTTTACCGTCAGCGTTAAAAATACGATAGTAAAAATCAAGATTTGAATCATTTGGAGGATCGACAATCAGCACCTGATCACAACCAATACCAAAGTTCCTATCTGCAATTCGACGCACTAATTGCGGCGTTATTTTGATAGTTTGGGTAATACTGTCAAGGACAACAAAGTCATTCCCTAAACCATGCATTTTTGTAAAGCGAAGATAAGTTGACATAAACTACCCTATATTTAAAAGCTATAACTCAAAGTCACTCGTGTTGTCGCATCCGTTTTTCTTGAAAATTTGCTTTGCAAAGGAACATGAGAATAATGTTCCAGCTCATAGGTTATTTTTGCCGCAACCGGGCCAAATAGGGCGGTACGGATTTCATTAACGGTATGGCTTTTTGTATTCAAGGAGCTAGTATCAATGATAACACTTTGTTTAAATGCCGTATGTGAAGTTATTTCATAATAAAATTCACTTTCAATATGTCCTATCCATTCATTTTGATGAAGACCTGTTGATACCTTACTTTGGCGTGTGCCAGGACCTCCCGATAGTTTCAATACAATGGAATCAGAATCATAAAAGCTATAGCCATAACCAAAAGATTCTGTAAACTCATAAACATAAGCTGAAAAATGATCTCTAACCCCTGTGCCGGATAAATAAGAGAAATGTTTGGGTGAGAAGTTATATTGCACTGTATCTGATAAAGTATATTTTTCTGCATTACGTTCTTTGTATTGGGTTTGCGAATTTTTACCAACCGCTAAAAGGCCAGTGGCCTTTAAGTTGTTATCAATGGCACGATGTTGAAATTCACTTAATAGACTGCCGTTAAGATGCTTTGCATTATTGTTACCATTATATAAAAGCATACCAAGATCAATTTCATTTTGCCAAGCCTCATTGGCGCCATAGGCAACTGAAGAACAGATGATCAAGCCAGCAATGAATCCTTTTTTATGCGGTGGGCCATTGCAAAGAGGCGTTACCATAGACTTTCCTTTGAAAAAAGTTCTTCTATGGTCTCACGCTGTCTAATAATTTTAAATTCCGATTCTTTAACCATGACTTCAGGTGCACGTGGGCGTGTATTATAATTAGAGCTCATGACAAAGCCATAAGCACCCGCTCTGCAAATAGCAAGTCTGTCTCCCTCAAGTACGCTTAAAGAACGGTCTTTGCCTAAGAAATCACCACTTTCACAAACCGGTCCAACCACGTCATAGATTTGGGGAGAGGGTTCATCAACTTTTTGAAGAGGAATAATATCTTGCCATGCAGAATACAAAGTTGGTCGCATCAAATCATTCATCGCACAATCAACAATACAAAAATGTTTATTTCCAGAGTGTTTAATAAGCAAGACGGTAGTGACGAGTATGCCAGCGCTAGCTGCAATAGCGCGACCAGGTTCAATGATAATTTCTAAGCTGGGATCAAACGGCAGACTCAAAATTGCTTCGCCATATTGCGCGGGCGTTGGTGGTTTTTCATCATGGTAATGAACTCCGAGACCACCTCCGATATCAATATGTTGAAGAAAGATGCCAAGTGATTCTAAATGGTTAATCAACGCATTAAGACGGTGACCTGCATCTAAAAAGGGTTTTAAAGAAGTGAGCTGCGAACCAATATGGCATGCAACGCCCTTTACATGGATATTTTCAAGTTTTAATGCTTTTTGAAATAATGAAGGGGCTTGTTCAATATCGATTCCAAATTTGCTTTCTTTTAGACCCGTTGAAATGTAGGGATGGCTTTGTGGGTCTACATCGGGATTTACTCGCAGTGCAATTCGCGCTTTTACGTTTAAATGATTTGCTAATTGATTGATCAAAAAGAGTTCAGACTCAGATTCGACATTAAAACAAAAAATACCTTTTTTTAGCGCTGATATAATTTCAAAAGGTTGTTTTCCCACACCTGAAAAAACGATTTTGTCAGGAGAGCCACCTGCGGCAATAACACGCATTAGCTCGCCACCTGAAACAATATCAAATCCCGATCCACATTGCGCCAGTGCATTTAACACAGCAAGGTTACTATTGGCCTTGACGGCATAACAGACTTTGTGTGGGCGATTCCCTAAGCTTGCGTTAAATGATAACCATTGCCGGATCAAGCCGGCATGCGAATAAATGTAACATGGGGTGCCAACTTCTTTAACGATATCTGCGACAAGAACGTTTTCAACCCATAAGGCATTATGTCGATATTCAAAATCATTCATTGGTCAGTTTTCTCAAGGGATTCGGGAATAGGTAGATAAAGTTGGCCCGTTTGACCGCAACCAATAACAGCAAAGGAATAAAGCAAAGAGATCAATCCCAGCCAGGCATATCTTTTCATAGTTTGATTTCTTTCCTATATTAACTCAAAAATACAGTACTACTCTATCTCAAAGAAGCTATTTGAAGAACAACTCATCAAGTATACTTTGCAGTTCTGGCGGCCCACCCTACGGTTGATAGGTAGTTATTGGATGAATGAACAAGAATTTCAAGTTGAGGTAGATAGATTATTTCTGAAGATTGAGCACTGGCTTGAACAATATGATGAAGAATTGGATTTTGAGGCCAATGAAGGCATGTTGACGGTGATTTTACCTGAGGGTAGTCAAATGATTCTAAGCCGCCAAGCTGTGCTACGTGAAGTGTGGCTAGCCTCGCCATTAGGTGCGTTTCATTTTCAATTCTCAAATAATGACTGGCAAACAAGACAAGCGGAATCATTATTGGTAGTGTTAGCAGATGTGGCTAAACGTAAAGCTGGAATCACGTTAGACCTTAGGAGTTTTCATGACACAAACAAGTGATATCAAACCATTGGAAGCCATCACGATTGAGCCTAAAAGAATTGCTGATGCTTGTATTATTTGGTTGCATGGACTTGGAGCGGATGGTCATGATTTTAAAGATGTCGTTCCAAGTCTTGGTTTAGCAAAAGATCATGCTATTCGTTTTGTATTTCCGCATGCACCAACGCTGCCAGTGACAATCAATGGCGGTATGCTGATGCCAGCCTGGTATGATATTGCAGCACTTGACTTCAAAGCTACGCAAGATGAAAAAGGGATCCGACATTCAGAAAAATCGATCAGAGCGTTGATCGATAAAACACTTTTGCAGGGAATAAAATCAAAGCGCATAATTCTCATGGGTTTTTCTCAAGGAGGTGCGCTGGCTTTGCATACCGCATTGCGATTTGATCAACCTTTGGCTGGCGTGGGCGTTTTATCTGCCTATCTACCGATTCATCATCTGTTGTCGGAAGAACGCAACATAGCCAATTCGCAGCTCTCGATTTTTATGGCACATGGTTTGGCTGACCCAGTCGTTCCCTATATGATGGGGCAAGCCTCATATGGTTGGTTAAAAAGTGCTGGATATACTCCTGCTTGGCATGCTTATCCGATGGAGCATTCGGTTTGTTATGAAGAGTTGCAGGACATTGGAAAGTGGATCCAAACCCAATTACCTACTTTATGAATTCGCTAGAATCCAATATTAGACCCAAAATACTCGCATGAAAAATATGGCAACCAACGAGAATAATTTCTTTCTCCCGAATTTTTGTGCAGTAAAATCGGTTTTTGTGATATCGATCGCGGCTGAATTGATAGCCGTAATGCTGATTTTAGCAACAGGGGATATCCTGAGTGAATCTTGGGATGAATTAGGATTATTATCGATTTTTGTTCAATGGATTGCGCTAGCCAGCGCTGGTGTGTTGTGTTTATCAAGACATTGGTTGGCAAAGCTCCAATTGCCTCTAGCTGCCCTAACGGCTTATTTGATGATTGTTATTACCACTGGGGTGATAGCCGCTGGTGCTCAATATTTCCTGATTAAAATTAATTACCAATGGGGCTCCCATCCAGAGACAATAAGTGAATTTGTGAGCCGCTGCGTTAGTATCAGTGCCATTCTATCTTTGGTTGCCTTGCGCTATTTTTATGTACAGCAGCAATGGAAGCAGCGAATTGAATTGGAAAGCCAAGCTAGAGTAGAAGCGCTGCAATCGCGTATCAGGCCGCATTTTTTGTTTAATAGTATGAATATCATTGCCAGCCTGATACAAACACAGCCCCAAAAGGCGGAACAAGCAGTAGAAGATCTGTCAGAAATTTTTAGGGCAACTTTGAGAGACACAGGCTCGATGGTACCCCTATCCGAAGAATGGATTTTATGTCGAAATTATTTACGGATTGAAGGCTTGCGATTAGGGGATAGATTAACAGTGGATTCCGATCTTTCTGCAGTGCCTGATGATGCCGCCATCCCAATGCTAACCCTGCAACCACTGATTGAAAATGCGATATATCATGGCATTCAAGCCTTGGAAAATGGGGGCACCATTAAAGTCGTGGGTGAGACGCAAGATAATATGGTCTGTATACGACTATCAAATCCTGTACCTCCCCCCAGTATGCGACGTTCTTCACAAGGGAACCAAATTGCCATGGCAAACATCGGACATAGACTAAACTTATTATTTGGAAGTCATGCAAAATTAAAAGTAAATGCTATGCCACATGAATATGAAGTCACTTTGATATTCCCTTATTTAAAAAGTGGTATGTAAATACACAGTAAAGGAACCATCTTATGCGGATATTAATTGTCGATGATGAAAGCTTGGCCCGCGATCGCATCAAGCGGATCCTGCAAGAGCAAAATGAACATGAAGTTGTAGGTGAAGCAGGCAACGGTCAAGAAGCGTTACAAAAAATTGAAAGCTTGCATCCTGAGGTCGTATTGCTTGATATTCGTATGCCTGGGATTGATGGTTTAGAAGTGGCGCGTCACTTAGTTGATATGGAAGAGCCGCCAGCTGTTATCTTTGTTACCGCTTATGATGATTACGCATTAGAAGCATTTAAAGTGAATGCGGTTGATTATTTATTAAAACCGGTTCGCGCTGAAAGATTAAGCGATGCCTTACATAAAGCTTTAAAACCTAATAAGTTACAATGGAAGTCTCTCAATCGTACCGAAGATGGTGCTCCTAAGGCACGTACGCACATCAGTTCGCGTACCCGTCGCGGGATTGTGTTAGTACCCGTTGGCGATATTTATTATTTTCGTGCAGAGCATAAATATGTCACGGTACGTCACAAAGACGGTGAAGTTTTAATTGAAGATACTCTCAAAGAATTAGAAACCGAATTTGGAGAGCGCTTTTTAAGGATCCATCGTAATTGTTTAGTCGCGATGGAGCATCTTCAAGCGCTAGAAAAGAATTCAAGCGGTCAACCTTGTATTCGTTTACGCGGTGTTTCGGAGACCCTAGATGTGAGTCGACGTCACGTTGCGCATGTTCGCCAGATAATGAGTGGGTAATCCGACCTAACTTTTCTTCTTGGCTGTGAAAGAGTAAGATGGCCTCATTTTGAGGACTCGATCATGGCTCCTGCTTACCAACGACTCAGAATTGTCACCCGCATGAGCGCATTAGCCATGTGGCAAGCCGAATATGTGCGTGCACAACTATTACTGCATCATAATCAGTTAGACGTTGAAATTATTGGTGTAAAAACCACTGGGGATTTATCTCAAGCCCAGAACATTCCTCTGAATAAAATTGGCGGCAAAGCGGTCTTTGTTAAAGAACTTGAACAAGCTTTGCTCGATAATGAAGCTGATATTGCTGTGCATTCTCTTAAAGATGTCCCTGCGACTTTTCCTGAAGGCTTAGGATTAACGGCTATCTGTGAGCGCGCTTCTCCCTTTGATGCTTGGGTGTGCCCCATCGGTGAAACCTTAAACACAATTGCAGCGGGTTCCATCGTGGGTACTTCCAGTCTACGGCGAATGGTGCAACTAAAAGCTATTCGTCCCGATCTCCAATATGAGCCTATCCGAGGCAATGTTGATACACGATTACGCAAGTGTCATGAAGGTGAATTTGACGCTATTGTCTTGGCCGAAGCAGGCTTGGTTCGTTTGAATTTACAATCTCAAATCACAACCACTTTTAATACGGCACAATTGCTACCCGCGGTGGGACAAGGTGCTTTAGGCATTGAATGTCGTTTAGAAGATGAAAACACACGAGACTTATTAGCTGTGCTAGATCATCCACCAACACGGTCGTGTGTGATCGCGGAACGAGCAATGAATGCTGCCTTAGGCGGAAATTGTCAGGTACCCGTAGCAGGTTTTGCAGAGCTTAAAGGCGATCTCCTTTGCTTAAAGGGGAAAGTAGGGCATCCAGAAAAAATGATCATTCTCCAAGCAACGGGCGAAGCTCACTTAAGCAAAGCCAAGGAGTTAGGGCAACAGGTTGCCTCAGATTTAATTCAACAAGGTGCAATGGATATTATTAATCAAATCATAAAAGGAAATACTTAATTGTTACAAGATTGGCATATCGTAATTTTACGCGCTTCCCATCAATCAGGTTCATTAATTGAAAGCATTTCAAAGCACAAGGGAACACCTATCTCATTGCCTTTGCTTGAAATAGAACCTATAGAACCGCTTTCTCAATTAACCACTTGGAAAAACGCGATTAAACACGCCGATTTTCTTTTAGTGACCAGTGCGAATGCGGTACATTGTGCCCCGATGGCACTGATGAGTGCCATTAGACCTTCAACTCAAAAAATCACGATGGGTAAAGCAACTACGCAAGCATTGGAAGAGTCTGGGGTTCTTGATATTGGTTATACTGCCGCACCTGGTAGCACCAGTGAAAGTGTTTTAGACGAATCATTCTTCCAAGAAACTAATGTTAAAGACAAACAAGTTGTGATTTTGGCGGGAGAAGGTGGGCGTACGGTATTGGCAGATACTTTAAGTGAACGCGGAGCAAGAGTTACTTGGATAAAAGTCTATCGCCAAAAGCGTCCAGATTTGGACCTTGGTTCAACTTTAAAGCAATGGCAACAACAAGCAAGATATTGTTTTGTGGCCACCAGTAGCCGAATCCTTGAAAATTTACTTGCTTTAACGCCTATTGAAGATAAGCCATGGGTTCTAGCTTGTCCTATAATTGTCGTTAGTGAAAGAATATCTGTTCAAGCAAAGGAATGGGGCTTTAAAACATGCTTTGTCGCGAAGGGACCGCATCCTGAAGAGATTTTAGTTGCTTTGCAAGCAATGATAAAGGCGTAGCGATTAAGCTACACCTTTATGATTTTACTGAACCTTTACAACCGGGGTTTTTTTCGTTTCCAAAGCTGTGCTATCTATAGCAGGTTTTGTTTGGGGCGACGGTGGTAATGCTCTTTTCAACACGCCTTGTCCGGGATTTATTGCAATTATTGGGATTTGGACATTCTCATTTTGAGCTTGTTTTGGAGAGGTTTGTGCTTTTTTAAGTGCAAAAGCGGGTAATTGCAAATGTGTATTGGTTGACGCTGTTGGCGCATGTACTGGGGTGGCTTTGGGGGCTGCAGCTAGCATTTGTTTTTCAAGATCCAATACAAATGCATTCAAAAAAGCCTCTTTACCTAGGTCCTTTACACCAAGAGTTTGTTCGGCACTTGCTCTTAAAGCAGGATTTGCTTGATAAAATGCATCAGCAAGAAAAGCTAACAACCATTTTTTGTTGCTATCAATAGAAGCCTCTTTTAACGGCGTTGTTTCGTTATAACGTTTATCAACTGAACGTGTGATATAACCGCTGGCAATCGCAAGTACCACATTGAGTGACAAGGGCGCAAACATTTTACGTTCAGGATTAGTGATATTATTATATTTTGTAATAGTTTCAGCATCAGTGGTTGCTTGAATAAATTCCTTTAATTTTTGGAGATAAATACCGCCCAGGAGTCCAGTCTCAATCCAAGCGTGAAAATCGATTGCTGGTTTTGTTGCGGTGTCTTCTTTAACTTTTACTCTGGCAGGAAGTGCTTTGGAAATGGCTGTGAGCTGCTCACGCTTATTAAGGGCAAGTAACTTTTCTTGTTTCGCTTTAGTTAATTGTGCTTTTGTTTCATCTAACTTATCTTGCAGCGAAGGTATTGCTTTTGCCATATGAGCCTTGGTAGCTTCATTAGCAGCGAAAATACTCATTAGAGTAATTTCAATTTCTTTTGCAAATTGCGATGCTTCTTGGCCAGACATTTTTGAGAAAATTTCTTTTTGAGCTGTTAAAGCTTTAGATTGTCTTTCAAGTTCAGCTATTCTATTTTCAGCGCTGTTAGTTTCTTGAGAGAGGATAGTGGTTTGCTCTTCAACCGTTTCTTCTAATGCTTTTACTTTAGCTTCGATAACAGAGACAACCTCTTTGTTAAACTGAGATAACTCATCAGTTAATTTCTTTTTTAAGTTGTCGTATTCTTCTTCTGCTTTTTTGTCACCAGCAGCAATACGTTCTAATAATGCTTGTTTAGTAATCGTTAAAGATTCAATCTTCTCTTGTGTTTGTGGTAGTAAGGAATCTTCTTTCTTTTTTGGCGCGGCCATTTTCATCATAGGAGGCGCAGGCGGTGGTGGTGGTGGTGGTGGTGGTGCAGTTGGTGAGCTTTCAGGTCCTAAATTTGCCATGGTGGCCTCCAAGTGATCATTAATAGTACTTTGTTAGGTAACTATTCTACTATCCGTCGGTGCGTAATAGCAATCTTTCAAACTAAGACAGTAGGCGAATTATCTGATCAAATAAGCCGCTTATCAGGTCTCCAATTTTAGTAAGATAGTCTAGGCATAAGAAGTTACGCTATTTGCGTAGATAAATTGGCAGTCGTGACCTATCGTAATAGAAGGTCACTTGTAAAATACTATATGATTAGGTGAGATAGACAAAGCTGAGGATCACAGAAAAGATGTCAACGGATGAAAAGGACAACGATTCGCCAGGCGGTAAAAAAGCACCAACACCAAAACAAGTGGTGGTAACTCATTACGGTAAGAAGAAAAAGGACCCCGATGTCCCTTCAGAAATTTTACCGACTGAGCCAACGCATATTATTAGTAGTCCAGTCGATATTGGTACAACAAGACCAACACTTTCAGCTGCAACTACGTCAGCAATGCCTGATAAACCGGTTATTACTCAAAAACCTATTCCAACGGCTAATCCTTCACCCAAAAGAGAAGAGCCAACCTATTATTCGGAAGGGATATTTCCAAAAGAAGAACCACAGTATATTGCTATATTCATTTCGTAATTTCCTTT
>CAYXVT010000076.1:0-5536 GCA_964468105.1 Uncultured Candidatus Berkiella sp.
GGGTTGAAATCGCTGGACAATAAAGATTGTATCTTTATCATCATTCTCAAGTTGCGTTATTTGACTTTGAATCGTTTGCTTTTGAGCACGAAAATGCGCCAATGCATTAGATCCTTTATCTAATAACGTTTGTATTTGAGATAGTTCAAAACCAAAAAACTTTAAAGCGATAATCTGCTGTAATCTCAATAGATCGGTCTCGGAGTACAAACGATAGTTGTTTGGTAATCGCAGGGAAGGTTTTAATAAGCCGATAGCTTCATAGTGCCGTAAGGTGCGCACAGAAATAGCCGATAACTTACTAAATTCTTTGATATACCACTGAGCCATTTTTTACCTCCTTAACCTAAGGCTAAAGGACGACGTTACGTGAAGGTCAAGTTTTTTTATGAAATGGCCACTCTTTTCAATTTATGCTGTATTTTATCAACGTGTGATAATGTAATGGAGTCGAGACTATTGCCATTATCTTGAAATATTTTAATACCAATACTTGAGGCCATCTGGCTGCACATTTCTTTTAAGGTATCTAATAAAAGATGTCTAAATGTCTTTTCGATCCCTTTATTTTTTAATCCCGTATGACACTCTAAAACGATTTGTTGGATCTGATTTTCACTATCGTCTATTTTGTTTGCGGTAATTTTATTAGGCAGCGCTTCAATGTGTTTTAAATCCCCTTTAACTTTTTGAATGGCAGTCAAAGCTTTATTGATCTCTGCCACTTTTTTTCCTTGTTTATTCAAGGCGTTTACACGAGATTGTAAAAGTATCTCAATCTTATCAAGGCCCTCGAGTAGCGCATAAAATCTCTGTGTTCGTTTTATGTCTTCAGTTAAAGCGCTATTATCTTTGGTACGCGGACTAAGCGTTAAGGGGCAATCCCATTCAAGGGCGTTAGTTTTGTCGTTTTTCTCTATTTTTAATGGTTTAACTTGTGCTGTGAGTCTGGGGATCTCTAATATGCCGTGCATATTGCGCACATCAATTCCAATGGCGGTGAGTTTTTGTAATATATAGCCTTTGCAATTATTGCCCTTAAACAAATTAAATAAGGGTCCACCGGGTTTGTCCTGAGCTTTGCCGTTAGGTTTGGTATGTTTATCGGTTGCATCAAATAATCGACGATCAGCGTTGATGGCGGCAAATAATTTTTCTACTTCATCCACTTCGATTTTAAAGGTTTTGTGGAACATGCCAGGTTTTCCTATCATACTGGTTGCCTCTTCAACCTTGACCCTACCTCGGCTAATAGGCTTATAACCAATAACTGGCATATAGCGACTATAAAATCCAATCGCTTCTAGCACTTCAACTTTAGCCTGTTCTTTTTTAGCATGATCCAGTTGGCTTATCATCATGTAACTATGACCAAATACATTGGTTCCAGAAGTCATGACACAAATTGAAACGAAGTATTCGGTATTCTTATTGGAGGAATCTGACATTTGCGCACCTAATGAGTTAGCGGACTTTTTATTGTGTCATAAAGTAGTTGCTCACATTATATGGAAGTGCACTGATAGAACAAGAAAAAACCGATAAACGGAAACCCAACGAATATAAGTCATTGTCTTTATGACTTTTACTTTAAAGTTGACAATCAATGTTGAGTCTCTCTATATTTGATAAAGGGAGTTAGTCTATGCATTCTTTTATTTACCACACAACATCTTCTCTCAAGCGAAAGGGCCGCTAGGTCCGTAATCTCGCCTTTTTTTAATTTATTCATTTAATTTTTTCATTATGTGTCGCCAAGGGATTTCTCCCCTTTGGTCGTATGCAATCAGGAGCTAACATGCAAAGAAGAAGTGTTGTTAAATTTGGTGGTACTAGCGTCAAAACTGCTTCCGCTATCAATCAAGCGATAAGCATTATCGAAAATAACCATTCCATCCGTGCTATTGTCGTGAGCGCGGTAGGAGGAGTGACAAATAAACTTCTTGAATTTTCGAAAGTTGACTTTGGGCAAAGGCATCAAATTTTATTGGAAATAAAAGAAATTCATTTAGATCTTTTAAAGGAATTAACTTTAAGCGATCAATTATCCCAAATAGTCACACAAATAATAGAAAAATTACAAAAGTTTTGTGATGTGACACTAACAATGGACTTGATAGATGAAATATTATCTTTGGGCGAACAACTATCTTCTCTCATTGTTTATCATGCGCTAAAGCGAAATAATAATGCGGTAACGCTGGTAGACGCTAAACAGTTTATGATAACTGATAATCACTTTGGTAAAGCTACACCCGATCTCTATTTAATCAAAGAACGATGCCAAGCAATGCTGGTAAATCTACCTGAAAATAATATGATTGTTACTCAAGGTTTTATTGGCGCAACGGTTGATGGAATTCCAACAACCCTGGGTCGTGGAGGTAGCGACTATTCAGCAGCGCTCCTTGCAGAAAGCATTAATGCAGACAGTTTATTTATCTATACCGATGTTAAAGGTGTTTACACCATGGATCCTAATATTGTTCCAAATGCCCAACTGATTGCGCAAATGAGTTTTCAAGAGATGGCAGAACTTGCCAATTTTGGGGCAAAAATTTTGCATCCAGCCACACTTGCGCCTTGTGTGAGGTCTCAAATACCGGTAATGATACTTTCTACGTTTGAACCAGCACAAGGTTTTACTTGCATCTTGCCTGATAATAATTTTGTTAAGAAATCAGTAATACGTGCGATTGCTATCAGAAAAAAACAAATATTAGTCACCATTAGAAGTTTAAATATGTTAAATGCCAGTGGTTTTTTGGCTAAGGTATTTTCTATTCTGGCGAGTCATAAAATCAGTGTCGATCTTATCACAACCAGTGAAGTCAGTGTTGCTTTAACCGTCGATGGGACAAATCTTGGCTCACATGAAATAAACCCCTTTACAGGAGAGTTGCTATTAAATGAATTGGCGTCTTTTTCTGAAGTCACAATGGAGGACAATTTAACCTTAGTAACAGTCGTTGGTTCAGGATTGACGATCCCCGGGGTTTCACAGACTATTCTTGGGAAGGTTATAGAATATTCAATTCGATTAATTTGTTATGGTGCAAGCTCATCCAATCTGGGTTTTTTAGTGGCGACCAGTGATTCGCATGCTGTTGTTAGCAAATTACATAAAGAATTTATAGAAACCAAAATCGAAGGTGATTTTCCGATTTTGAATAGACCCTTATTAACTTAAATAGTAAAAATTCATCGTTAACTGGATTCTTTATTGGCAACCACCAGCAATTGATTAACAATATTAGAATGTTCATTTACCGTGGCTTTTTCAAGAGCGTGCAAAAGTGCTTCAAAATTTTCTTCAACCGCAGGATAGGTTAAAAGACGATTAACAAGCTCAAGTTCACCGGTTGAGGCGGCTTCAGTAAGAGCCCAGTAACCAATGCGTGGATGAAGTGCGACAATTTTGGGTTCACGAAAAGCAGCCACGGCTAAGAGTCTCTGCACTGATTTGCCTTTTCCAGGACCTTGTTCTGCAATCACTTGTAGATCTACTTCTGTGATTTGATCACCCCATTGCTTCCAAAGTGTTACTAGCGCTTCAGAGCGATCATTTGCAGCAGCTGCAGCAAGTAGCCATAACACGGATTTACCCTGATGAGGGCCAGTTTGTGCTTTAAGGCGTAATTGTTCTAATCCTAGAGTATGAATGAAAGCATCATGTGTTGCATCTCCATTCATCATGGCGCGAATTTTAGTTAAAATACTATCGAATTCGTTGTTGGCATTATCGCCAAGTGCAGGTTTCCCACAGATCATTAGCATACCCTCTATAAATCAAATCTAAACCACAAAAAAAATAGACTTTGTGGAGATCAGCTATAGCCGGCGAACATTTGAACTGCGTGGTGTAAAACGCAAAGGTGATGTGATTGGGGTTTGGAGTAAATAAGAGACAGCAAGAAAACATTCAAATTTGATGAATGTAAAGCAAGGTTGCTTTTAGGTAATGTTTGCTGCTTCATATAAACCAAAGGTTAAAATTCGGTGATGTGACATTATAACTGAGCTCATAATAAAGAGTCATTACTATTAGGGTGAGAGGTAGGTATCATCGGATAGTTGAAAAGGAAGGTTATGCAACAATTAGGGGGATATACGCTAATTAACATTAGGGACTTCAAAAGCATACAATCGATTATGCTCTTGATTCTCATCTGAATATCCTGAAGGCGTGATACAACCGGCTCCCCAATAGACAACGCCATCCACTATGGCTGGTCGTGAATTAATTGCAGAATGACCATTGGCGGAATTTTTAGCAGTACCATAAGTCCATAATACGTGGCCAGATTTGCCATCCATGGCTACAAAAGTTCCAGCTTTATCTTTGGCACCTGCAAACACAACACCATTTGCCAGGGTGATAGGGCCAGTGCGTCCAGCAGGATTGCCTAAAAACATATTTAGAACAGATTTAGCGCCATCTAAATCAGGTTCAGTGCTTTCCCACACGATTTTACCTGTGGTGGCATTTAAGGCACTCCAATAGGAATGATCCGTTTTCTGTTTGTTATCTAGGATGGTAAAATAAATTCTTGGCGCGACATTAGAATTGGATAAATAGATTTGCTTTCCATCCGTTGCCCCTCCCCAGCCGTGGCCTTCAAAGCCGCCAGGTCCTTCAAAAGTTGCCCAAATCGTTTTGCCTGTATCAGGATCCAATGCTCTTGCCCACCCTGATTTTTGCGCAATAATTAATAAATCTCTTATTTTATCATCAGGCATTTTAATGTTTTTGATTAGCATGGGTCCTTGAGCAAAATCTTGATCGTAGGCTAATGGTCCATTTAATCCAGGATTAGACAAGGGAAAAGGTTCGTAATCATAATTTTTGTTAGGTAAGGCTTCATTTCGTTTAGATGAGAAGGGCATGACAAGCAATACATCAGTTACAAAATTACGAGCCAGATAATTGCTATTAACAATATTGGGGCAATATGTCAAAGCTGACGTTGCGCCAACGAAGGGACCCATACAGCCAGCATTCCATGCATCTAATCCGGTAGAGCTTTTACCAAAGCTTCGGTGCCATTTAATACGACCATTTTTAATATCTAGTGCAATAATTGCCGTAGAATAATTTCCTTCTATTAACTGATTCAATGGAAAGCTAATAGTGCTAGGAAAACCGGGAATGGATTTGCTTGGTAACGTATGGGTTTGTCCTGTTGCAAAATATACAGTTTGCCTCTCTTTATCTACAACGGCTGTGTTTCCCCATACAGAATTACCGGAATAACTTGAATCAGCTCCGCTAGGTCTTTTGCGCCAATCCTTTTCAATGTCTGCTTGCTTTGGATCGGGGACCTGTAATGTATAAGTTTTCCATTTAATTTTACCTGTATTGGCATCAATTGCTAACAGACTGCCGCGAAAGGTACAGCAATTCCAAGTATCATTCGTCTGTGGAACTTGCATCGGTTTATCACTTGCGTTAAAAATGGTGACACCGGACTCAGCTGCGCCAGAGACTCCCACATAGACTACCCCATCAACAACAATAGGAGATTGCGTAACGACT
>CAYXVT010000076.1:5546-14627 GCA_964468105.1 Uncultured Candidatus Berkiella sp.
AACCATCTTTTCTACTCACTGCAATCAACACGGCACCACTTTTTCTTGGTTCATAAGCTTTGTTTGGTATTAAAGCGCCACCAAGGATCAATTTGTCATCAACAATCGCAGGAGTATTTCGTGAAACACTTATTTTTAAGCCATTCATTTTAGGGGAAGTGGAATAATCATCAGCTAAACTTTTTTTCCAAATGCCTTTGCCTGTCTTTGCATCAACGGCATGAAGAAAGCCCGCCCAGTCAGGAAAATAAAGTATACCATCTTTGATAGATGGTGTGGCTACGATAGAACCTGGAACACCGGTTGGCCCGTTTTGACCATCAGGTGTTGTAATGTAAATCCATTTTACTGTTAAACGGTTGACATTTTCTGGTGATATTGTGGTTTCATCTTTACTATAAGCGGTATTATGAGCGTTCTTTCCATAAAAAAGCCATTCATGTGCGTCGATATTATCATCAGCAAATGAAGGATTAGAAAACAATAATACTAATGAAAGTATATGCTGGTATCGCTTCCTTGAGGCTTTCATTACGTTGTCTATCCTTCCCCTTAGAGAAGATTAAGGTCGATTTTTGTCATGCTTTTTTTGGGTCTGTTCTTTTCGAAATTTATCTTGGCTTTCGCCCTCTTTTTTTCGAAGATCTTGGTCTTTACTTTGACGCTCTTCAGGATTTTTGTGCTTATCTTTTTTCATGGCATTACTCCGTGGTTAATATTTCTGAAATTAAAAGCAGTCCCGTTAGAAAATGGGTATATATAAGAATAGATTAATTTTGCCGATTATGGGAAATATTGTAGCCAGATGACACTCATTGCACCTGAACTAGGATGTTGATTATTATAGCATTGTTGACATAGCAGCTTTATCTAATTAAATTAGCCAGGAGGCGTTTCATATCTATATATTAACCTTAGGGAAGAACGATGACATTTTACCGGACTATCATTATTATATTTATTTCTGTTTTAACATGTTCAACTAATGCACAAAGTTCGACTTCAAAAGAAGATAAAAAGTCTGAAAAAGTCATTTCTTCTCATCCAACAAAAGCGATGAGTCAAGAAGCAGCGGCCATCGCAAATTTAACTGAGATCGAATTAGATTGCGAACTAGAGGCAATGTGTATTTATCAAAAGATAGAAGCATTAGCGAAAAAAGAACCAAACTCATTTTATGAATCTGCTTTAACCGCACTTAACGCCAATATGAATCAAATTGAATTTGAACATCAACATTGTAATAGTGAACAGATCCGCGCAACAAGGAAAGTTATCGCCAATTGTACACGTGTGGCACTGAGTGCGGAATTAGCTAAGCCTAATGAGAATGTCACCAGCTTAAAGGAAAGCATCGAATCATGTGTTAGTGAAAAAGGAAAAGATCTTGCTGAAAAAGGCAATATTTACGCACAAGATGTGTTAGCAACGATGGCACAAAAAAGTGCTAATAAAAATGAATTTGAAAAATGGAATACCATGATAGAAGCGCAAAAAGGCACTCCTGAATTTAAAACGTTTACTGAGTGTTCTAAAACAACAAAGAAGTAAGTTCAAATCAGCTCATCAAATTGGAACTGTCGATGCATGTCGACAGTTCAGATTCTTCTTATACCGTTCAAAATAAACGGTTGCCACTAAAAAATATTTTTGACCACCCTCCAAAGATAACCACGCGGTCGCTTGTATCCTAAATATCTTCATGAGATTGTTAATAGTAATGAATTTATATTAACTTTTGGCGTGTAGTTTCACAGATATTTGATTGCCTTATTGAAGGAGTTAGCTATGGCAGATGAACCAATTAAAGCAGACAAAGAGGGCATGTTTGGTAAACTCACAGGTTTCCTGGGGAAAGCAAAAGAAAATGTCACCAAGGCTGCAGATGAAGCAATACAAGCTGCTCAAACAGCAAAAGAAAAAATGAATCAAATGTCTGAGGCTGTAGACGCCGCAAAACAAAAAATGGAAGAAGCAACAGGTGCCATTAAACAAGCTACCGATACGCTTAAAGAAAAGGAAAACGAAATTGAGAAAGTTATTTCCGAAGTAAAAAATAAAGATGATAAACCATCGCCTTGATAATAGGAAATTTTGATTAACCATAGAGGTAACCTGTCATGAAATATTCAAACGTGATTAAAGTTGGTGCGTGTTTGATTTGTGCACTTTTTGCTAGCAATGGTATAGCCTCTGAAAATTATTTAACGCTAGCGGCTAGTAACATGGAAGCAAAAGAATCAAATCAGGATCCTACCGATTATCAACTTGCAGCAAGTGTAAGAGAAAAATTTGTACAAGAAAAATTATATGGTAAAGATAAATTCGCTGATATGGGGATCCATGTTACTGCTGATAAAGGTGCCGTCACCATAACCGGAAGGGTTTCCAGCAAAGATGATGAAGAACAAGCGGTGAAATTAGCAAAATCAGTTGAACAAGTAAAAAGCGTTGAATCAAAGATAATAGTTAAAGGAGAGAAAAGGGAAGAAAGGGAGCAAATGGCTAATGATAAAAAAGAAGCTGATGATAAAAAAGCCGCCGAAGATAAAAAAGTAGCCGATAAAAAGGCAAGCGATGATAAGAAAGCCGCCGAAAAGAAAGCAAGCGATGATGAGAAAGCAGCTGATAAAAAAGCAAGCGATGATAAGAAAGCCGCCGAAAAGAAAGCAAGTGAAGATAAGAAAGTAGCTGACAAGAAGGCTAGCGATAAGCCATCAAGCGATAAGAAAGCAGCCGAAAAGAAAGCTAGCGACGATAAGAAAGCAGCCGACAAGAAGGCAAGCGATGATAAGAAAGTAGCCGACAAGAAGGCAAGCGATGATAAGAAAGTAGCCGAAAAGAAAGCTAGCGACAAGAAGAAAGCAGAGGATAGTAAAGCAGGCGACAAGAAAGCTAGCGACGATAAAAAAGTAGCAGATAAGAAAGCTGCTGACAAGAAAGCAAGTAAAGATAACAAAGCATCCGACGATAAGAAAGCTGCTGATAAAAAAGCAAAAGAGGATATGAAAGCTATAGATAAGAAAGCAAGCGAGGATAAGAAGGCTATTGATAAGAAAGAAAAAGAAGACTTGAAAGCCATCGATTCAAAGAAGGAAAGTGATGCTAAAAAGGCAGCAGACAAAAAAGCAATTGAAAAGAAGGCTAACGACGACAAGAAAGCAGTAGACAAAAAAGCAAGCGATGACAAGAAGGCAGAGGCTAAAAACGCAAAATAATGATTACAAATCAATACTGTTGTTCGCCAACTTAGCTTTGGCGAACAGCAAATCTGGTACTACTTAGCTACAAATATTTCCGAATTGTTTGAGCCATTCAAAGTGATGTGAGCCTAAGCTACCTTGGATAGGCTTTCTTTTCTTCATTGCAATTTTAAAATGAACGGAGGTTGCTGCCTTTAATTTGCTAGCAATACTGCGAGAAATAAAAGCACCTTTAGCAGCAGAATTTAAATTTACATTACCATTTTCAATTTTTAAAACTTCAGGTTTATTGTTATTGATATAGAGCAAGAGATGATCCCCAATATTCTCTGAAGTGTTCACTTTTAGAAAGACTACGCCTCTTTGATCGTTTGTGCGGATAACATCTAACTTGATGTTATCGCCTTTTTCACAGGCTACATCCAGATTTTTCATCGCACAATGCGGAGCATTTTCAATAACAGTATCAGCAAAACAAGAGAGGGAAGTTGCTGATATTAATAGGAAAATTGTCATTTTGATGTAGTGCTTGAACATAAGCAGATCCTTGAAGCCAACCTTTTATCGAGGGACCATTCTAGTCAAATATGCTGATATAATCAATACAAATAACATTTGATGCCTTTAAAGGGTGTAGAGTCAAGGGATTTCATTCATACCTTTAATTTATACAGTTAATCCGAAAAAGGTTGCTGCAATTAGATATCGACTTTGTTTTAGGCTATCCTTCGCCTCTCATTAACAATTGAAAGTAAAGCAAAATGATTAGCTTAAATCTGTTTAAAACACATATCTTGAGTGCTATTGGTGAACTTAGCGTCGAGGTAGTGAGCAAAAAACAAAATGAAACCCTGAGATGCTGTTTTAAAAGTGCCGTTGAAGAAAAGAGCTTCGATGTGGTTTTAAATAATCTTCTGAGTAATATCAATAAATTGAAGAACACCGATCAATTTTTAGCGTTGGTATCTAGCCAAGTTAAGGAAACAATCCGTCCAACTATTAATAATGAATTAACGTCTATGTTAGGGGATTTTTTTGAACCAGACCCTGGTTGTGCAGTTGATGAATCAGATTTAAAGGAACAATTTAAGGTAAATTTTATTACTCAGATGAATGTAATATTAGTTCGCCAACTAGGCGTTGATAGTGAAATGAAGGAAAAAAAGCATAGATCAAGATTATAATGATTCTATGCTTTTAGCCGATATCCCGTTTTGAAGATCCAGGAAACTATCAAAATACAGATTAGTAAAAAAATACTAATCATTACTAAACTTATCCCAACGTTAATATCAGCTGATCCATAAAAGCTCCAACGAAACCCATTTATCAAATAGACGACAGGGTTAATTAAAGAAACCTTCTGCCAAAACAGCGGTAACATTTTTATGGAATAAAAACTACCTCCCAAAAAAGTTAAAGGTGTAATAACCAGTAAAGGGATATTCTGCAGCTTTTGAAAACCATCGGCCCAGATACCAATGATAAAACCAAATAAACTAAACGAAATGGAAGTAGCTGCTAAAAACCCTATCATGCATAAAGGATGAACAATTTTAAGATCTACAAAAAAACTAGCCGTAAGTAATATAATAACACCGACCATCATTGATTTGGTTGCGGCAGCGCCGACATAGCCTAAAATGATTTCAAAGTAAGAAATTGGCGCAGATAATATCTCATAGATAGTCCCTGTAAAACGGGGGAAGTAAATGCCAAAGGCAGCATTTGAAACACTTTCGGACAAAACGGTGAGCATCATAAGTCCTGGGACGATATAGGCACCATAACTGATGCCATCAATAGCCTGGATCCGAGACCCAATGGCTGAGCCAAAGACGACAAAATATAATGTTGTTAATAAAACAGGTGAAGCAATGCTTTGTCCAATGGTTCTAAATGTTCTTGCCATTTCAAATTTGTAAATTGCGAGCACTGCTCTATAGTTCATGGGGTTCTCACTAGTTGGATAAATATATCTTCAAGAGATGATTCGGTGGTACTTAGATCTCGAAAACTTATTTTATGAGCGCGTAATTTATCTAGCAGTTCAACAACCCGATTATCTTCCTTTTGAGTATCAAAAGTAAAAACTAGCGTTTTACCATCTTCAATCAATTTAAGATCAAAGGACGACAAATCTGAAGGAATGGTTGCGAGAGCCTCTTTTAAATCTAAGCGCAGTTCCTTTCGTCCTAATTTTTTCATGAGTTGTTTTTTTTCTTCTACCAGGATAAGTTCACCTCTATGAATGATACCTATTCTATCAGCCATTTCTTCGGCTTCATCGATATAGTGGGTTGTCAATATGATTGTTACACCTGATTCTTTTAGTTGACGAACGAGTTGCCATAACGTTTTTCGCAGTTCAACATCAACACCGGCTGTTGGTTCATCTAAAAAAAGAATTTCAGGTTCATGGGATAAAGCCTTTGCAATCATGAGCCTGCGCTTCATGCCCCCAGATAGGGTCATAATTTTACTTTTTCGTTTTTCCCATAGATGGAGTTTTTTTAGAAGTTCTTCAATATATTTTGGGTTTTTAGGCTTACCAAATAATCCTCTACTGAGTGTAACGGTATCCCAAACAGTTTCAAAAGTATCAGTAGCTATTTCTTGTGGGACAAGTCCAATTAATGATCGAGAGGAACGATATTCGAGAACGATATCATGGCCTTTAACGGAGATTTTTCCGGTAGAAGCATTGACTATACCACAAATGATACTAATCAAAGTTGTTTTGCCGGCCCCGTTTGGGCCAAGTAATGCAAATATTTCACCTTGCTTAATATCAAGGTTAATATTATTTAAAGCATGAAACCCACTTGAATATACTTTATCTAGTTTTGAGACTGATATAACAGCAGATGTATTGCTTTGAGAGAGCACAGTGATCAATTCCTTTTAAGTTAATTTTTCTTTTAGAGAATACTATTAGTTTGAAAATATATATATAGATGGACGATGAGATTCCACCATAATATTAATAGTTAATTTATAAACTAAATAATTTTGTTATGACAATCGGATAGTGGAAGAGAGGAGTAACCGAGCTTTGCGTGAATCAATCACACAAAAGATGATCTGGTTCAGTGCAAGAATAGGAGTCTTGTAGAAAACCAGATCCAAATACTATTGATTAATGTTGAATAACGAAAAATTGAGGATCAGGAGAGTAACAATTCCAAGTCGCTTTTTCTGAACCTAATTTAACATTAATTGACACAACATCAAGATTAACAAAATCAGGTCTTTTATCTAAGAAGCAAGCCCGTTCTTTTCCATCAACGAGTACATATTGATAATTTGGTGTTACCTTATAAGTCTCTGGAACAACATATATGTCTCCATTTTTTTCCAGAGCAATAGGCATTCCGGTGATGGTAATTTTTTCAGCAGCAAAAGTACTAGCACTAAAAACGGCTAAACAAATGGCTGCTGTTTTAATGATCATATTTTTCATAACACACTCCTACAAATAACCTTAAAATATACAGGTACAGTTCAAAACTAGTAGTTTTGATAGTTATAGAATATAGCCTATTTTGAAATGTATTTTGGGAAAGGTTCGAAAAATAACATCTTTTTTGTCATTAACAGTAGGTCAACCTTCTATTCTTCAATTGTCGCATTAGGGAATTTCTCATGAAAAACATGTTCGCTTTTGTTCATTAATTTATGGCCTTTTTTGATCATGGCGCGACCTTCATGAATTTGGCTTTTACCTTTTTTAATCAATGATTCTCCATGTTTGATTTTTTTATTACCTTTAGCAATAAGATCATCCCCTTTTTCCCACTTTTGCCCAAGCTCTTTTGTCTGGGAACCCTGGGCGACCATTTGTTCACCAACCGAAGGCGTATGTGAGCAAGCAGAAATAATGAGTATGATACTCAATAAGGAAATTCGTAAATAATTATTGTTCATAATGATTCCAGTGGCTAAATGAATGAGTGACCAGTATACACTTTTCTTGCGTATGTTGTTTAAAAATCAAGTAATAAGTATTGGACTAGAATTCAGGACGCCTTGATTCAACGATTTCGATTAGTTCAAGATCATTTAATTGTGCTGCTTCTAGGCCAGCATAATATGCTTCTGAGTGTTTATAGGCACTTGTATTTGGTAAGTTTGACCTAAATTGATGAAAATAACTTCTGCCAGCTTGAACGCCATGAAGAAAAGCGATATGTGCTTCTGTGTTAAGACGATCTGCATTTTCGGGTTGTGCTAATAATACTTTAAGATACAAGTAACAGTTTGCTTTGTCTGAATCTCTATTATTTTTAAGTATTGCAAGCGCTCCTGCGCTACCTACAAGGATTGCAAGACTAGGAGAATATTGACATACCACCGCAGCGATGCCTACAGTGACTGACATTCCATATGACTTGAGCATGGTAGGTTCAAGGCGCTGCTTTAATAGCTGCCTACCATGCTCAAGTTTATTTCGTACCTCGGGATGATTATTTACATGGGATGCATCTGCAAATAGATTCAATAAGTTATGAATTAAACTACGCATTGCTATATCCTTTTATTAAATTAAACACAAACGAGAGAATAAAGAATTTTTTTGAAAAGAGATCAGCTATACCCTGCAAATTTTTGAATAGAGTGACTAATCTTGAACTGTGGGCTCGTTTTCCGTAAAAGCAAAAGTGCAATGACTGCACCGATGATTAAAAGATAAGGGATGCCATAATATAATTTCCATGTGCCAATAAAGAGTTGACCCAATAGTGGTGAAAGTCCACCAATAAGAGCCATGCAAATATTGTAAGTAATTGAGACACCGGTATAACGGATCTCAGCTGGAAAGTAATCCATCATCAAAGCGGGTACGCAAGATTGCTCCATACTATAAGCGATAATAAGGGGTAGCAAAAACAAGGGTTGTTGGAATGTATACAATAAGTAATAACAGGGAATGCTTAAAATAATATATGTAGAACAAGCACTTATTAGCATCTTGCGTGGCGAGAACTTATCTGAAAAGTGTGCAAAAAATGGCACTAATACAAGCGTTATGCCTAAAAATAATAACTCATAACGAAAGGCGATATCCAATTTTATGGATAAACTTTGATTTAAAAAGGTACTCATGTAACCAATCAGTGCATAGCTACCAAGTGCACTAATTATCAATATCAAAAACAAAGTCATAAATGCTTTTCTGTGACTTTGAATGACACTCAGAATAGGTACATTTACACGCTGCTTGAGTTCAATAAAAGTAGTGGTTTCTTTTAAGTCCTGCCGAAAAGTAAAGCCAAGTAATCCTATAATCCCACCTATGAGAAATAAAACTCTGTATCCATATAATGCAAAATCTGTTTCACTCATCAGTGTTGCAACTAAGGCAGTACTTCCAGCGGCTATCAAGCATCCTAAATTAGAGGCATTATTACTTAATGAAGTACATAGTGAACGTTTATTGGAATTTGCGGTTTCAGCTAAGTAGATCATGCTGCCAGCAAACTCACCGCCCAAACATATCCCTTGGCCGATGCGACAGAGACATAATAACAAAGTGGCTATTGGACCAATGCTGTTGTAATTTGGCAAAAAGGCAATTGAAATACTTAAGATAGCTAAGCCTGATAATGAAAGCCGCAGCGCTACTCGTCTGCCATGCACATCTCCAATATGACCAAACAAAACAGCGCCTAAAGGTCTAAAGAAAAAACTCACCGCATGCACAGTGAAAGTGGCAAGCAAAGCCAAGGCACCTGATTCAGGAAAAAATTGTTTTGCAATCACAGGCGCAAGAAATAAATAGAGAGCGAAATCATACCACTCCACAAAATTACCTGAGATAGCCGCTATGATACTTTTGATATTTTTATTTAATGACGTCATTTATATTTAACCAATA
>CAYXVT010000077.1:0-5289 GCA_964468105.1 Uncultured Candidatus Berkiella sp.
AAGTGCTTTAAGCTGCAACAGCTTTTCTGACTATTTACGTAATTTTTAATTAATCAATTGATTGGTGGTAGGTCAGTTAAACATAAAATTTGCAAAAAAAGGTCATTAACTATTTATTAAGTTAAAAAAAATCGAATATGATATAAGCATGCTCAATAAACTAAACATGGTGATTCTAGTGAGTATGCAATCATTAAAAGAAAAGTTAAAAAATGCGAGAAAGATGAGGGAAGTTGTCAAGCAAGCGAAACCATTTAACCGTCTGCTTGACTATGGATTTTCAGCAAATGAGTTATTAAATATTGAAACAGCTAAAAATAATGTTGTTGATGATCTTAAGGAAAAATTAAAAGGTACAAAAAAGATACTTGAAAAAGTTGAGGAAAATTACAAAAATGGGTTCTATGACCGCGAAGAGTATTTAGATAAGAAAAAAGAGGCAAAAGAAAAAGTTGAAGTCTTTAATAAGAAAATTAAAAATATTGATATAGAAATTTGTGAAATGATTTTAGATAAAGCCTCAAATAGAATTAATTCTGAGACAGAATCGAAAATGTCCTCAAAATTTCTATCAACTGATTTTGTTGAATCTAAAGCAAAAGAATTAATCCCTTTAATGAAAAGTGAAAAAGATTATAAAGAAAAATGGCGAGAAATTCTAAAAAAAGAGTCTCATCAATTTCCAGTTGAGCTAAAAGCAGAAATTAAAGCGCTTGAGGAAAAGCGTCAGGCTATCTTCGATTTACTAGCATATTATGGTGTTACAAAAGGGGATTCAATAAAGAAAATTAAAAACTCTATGTTATATAATATGTTAAGAAACATAGATGCGCATTATAAAGAATCTCAAAAAAGATTGAAAGATCCAGAATATGATTTAAAAATACGTGTTGAAGAGGTAACCACCAACCAAGCAACAAATGAAATATTAACGGCCCGCAAGAAAGTCATGGAGGAACGTCAAAGAAGGAAAAAGCTTGTACAAGATATAAAAGAAAGTGTTAACAAAGGAGATGTTTCGTTAAAAGAAAATCTTGAGAAAAGGGAAAAAGAATTAAATCTGCTATTGATTGCGCCGCCAAAGGATGATGCTAAAATATTTACACCTTCTACGAGCTTGCTATTTAGGGCAATGAATGTTGAATCACGCAACCCTCTATTTTTGCCAAGACCAAAAGCAACTTCAACCTCTACCCAAGAAGAGGAATTCAAAAACAAAAGAAAATCTTTTCATTATTAATGGAGGAGGGGCTCATGTGCCCCAAATCTTCACTTTTTCATAATGGCGAGTTATGGAAAGGGTTACCACTAAAATGATGCTATGCGGTTATAAGTATTAATTAACTAATCGATTTCTTCCTAATACCACCTATACTAATACTAAATATATATCTGCTGAATTTAACCCCAACGTAGTTTTCTATATAGCTTAATAATGTAAATGGGTTGCATATTCAGTTGATAGTATGTGATATCTAGAGCAGCAACGAATGCCAAGGAAGACATTCTGTGTTGGGTAAAATACAAATAATATTACTCCTTTCCTGTGCTCTGCTATCCCAAGGCTGTGATAAGAGCGTATGGAATAATCCTTACCCTGATAAAGACGGTAGTGATAATACTCTTTACACTTCATTTTCTGAAAGACCAAAACACCTTGATCCTGCTATTTCATACAATGCCGATGAATGGATCTTTATCAATCAAATTTATGAGGCACCTCTTCAGTACCACTATTTAAAAAGACCTTATGAATTGGTCCCTTTGATTGCACAGAGCATACCATCAGTTCGGTACCTAGATAAAAATGAAAAAGAGTTACCTCAAAATGCGCCCACTGAAGATATTGCTTTTAGTGTTTACCAAATAAAAATAAAACCAGGTATCACTTATCAGCAACATCCTGCCTTTGCCAAAGTCGAAGGTTCGGACCAATTTTTATATCATCATCTAACACCTGAATTTGTAAAGAACAAACACACAATAAGCGACTTTCCTAAAACGGGAACGCGTGAATTAGTTGCACAGGATTTTGTTTATCAAATAAAAAGATTAGCCGATCCAACACTAAACTCACCCATATTAGGATTAATGGAAAATTATATCGTTGGGATTAAGGAATTTTCTAAAGAATTACAAAAAAAATATCATGAAATGGGCGTTACAGAAGGCAATGTCGCTTTTCTCGATTTACGTGATTTGTCTTTTGATGGCGTAAAAGTCATTGATTCTTATACCTATGAAATTAAAGTTCATGGGAAATATCCTCAGTTTCTTTATTGGTTAGCGATGCCATTTTATTGCCCCATGCCATGGGAAGCAGTCGCTTTCTATTCACAAAACGTTTTAAGAGAAAAAAATATATCATTGGATTGGTATCCTGTGGGAACGGGTCCATTTACTTTGATCAAAAATAATCCCAATTTAGAAATGATCATGGAGAAGAACCCTTCGTTTCATGGCGAGCTTTATCCAAGCGAAGGTGAACCCGGTGACAAAGAAAAAGGCCTGTTAAATCTAGCCGGCAAGCCATTACCTTTTCTAGATAAAATTATTTTTATTTTAGAAAAAGAAAGTATTCCCTATTGGAGTAAATTTTTGCAAGGTTATTATGATCAGTCTGGAGTGAGTTCACAAAACTTTGATCAAGCTTTAAATACTAGTGCTTCAGGCAATTTAGAACTAACCAAAGATTTAATGGACAAAGGAATAAGACTTTCTACCTCTGTGCAACCTACCAATTTTTATTGGGGGTTTAATATGTTAGATGAAGTAGTGGGTGGCTATAGCGCTCAAAACAAAAAACTTCGTCAAGCTATTTCAATTGCTGTTGACATGGATGAGTATGTTAATATTTTCTTAAATGGGAACGGCATTGTAGCTCAAGGTCCGTTGCCTCCTTCGATTTTTGGTTTTAATGAAGATAAAAAAGCAAAAAATCCTACCGTTTATGAGATTAAATCAGCAAGTGGCAGTGTTGAGAGAAAGTCTCTTGAACAAGCGAAAAAACTACTGAATGAAGCAGGATATCCAAACGGGATAGATCCTAAAACACATCAACCCTTAGTGTTATATTACGATGCTATCGTCTCTGGTGGGCCAGAGTCTCAAGCGCAATTTTCCTGGATCCGAAAGCAATTTAAAAAAATAGGAATCGAACTGGTTATACGCTCAACCCAATATAACCGGTTTCAAGATAAAATGCGCAACGGTGATTTTCAAATTTATTTTTGGGGATGGAATGCAGATTACCCTGATCCGGAAAATTTCTTATTTCTTTTGTATGGCAAAAATAGCAAAGTTAAATTGGATGGTGAAAACGCCAGTAATTATGAAAATCCTGCGTTTGATGCCCTATATGAACAAATGAAGAGCATGGAAAATTCAGATAAAAGAGCGCAAATTATTGCGAAAATGCTGCAAATTGTTCAAGAAGATTCTCCTTGGATTTGGGGCTTTCACCCAAAATTATATGTTTTAAGACAGGGATGGGTTGCTCCTTTTAAAACCAATGCCATGTCTAGAAACACATTAAAATATATGTCTCTTGATCCGATGCTGCGAGCCAAAGATCGTAGAAAATGGAATCAACCCATTACTTGGCCACTGTTATTAGGTCTTTTTGGATTTATCATCATTTGTATCCCAGCCTTTGTGGGATATTGGCGAAAAATGCATCGACCACTTGAATTAAAAAAGGCAAGAAATTTAGGGAGTGAGGATTAATGTTTGGTTATATTATTCGGCGCTTGCTTTACATGATCCCCATTCTTATCGGTGTAAATATAATTACATTCGCACTGTTTTTTTTAATCAACACACCAGATGATATGGCACGTGTTCATTTGGGGCAAAAGCATGTGACTCAAGAAGCTATTCAAACCTCGAAGCATCACCATGGATATGACAAGCCTTTATTTTTTGCTCCAGAGTTACAAGCCGAAGACAAAATTACAAATACAATATTTTTTCAAAAGTCATTAAAGTTGTTTTTATTTGATTTTGGATTTTCTGATGAAGGTAGAGATATTGGCTATGATATTTCACAGAGAATGTGGCCAAGCTTAGCCATTGCGATCCCAAGTCTCATTGTGGGCTTAACGGTTAATATTGCACTTGCATTGCTCATGATATTTTTTAGATATAGCTATTTAGATACAACTGGCGTTATTGTTTGCGTTATGTTGATGTCCATATCAGGTCTTTTTTATATTATTGGCGGACAATATCTTATAGCAAAATTATTACTGTTAGCTCCGATATCAGGTTATGTTCCAGGATGGCATATTGGTAAGTTTCTTATTTTGCCGATTATGGTAGGCATTATTGGTGGTATCGGGGCAGGTGTGAGATGGTATCGCACTTTGTTTTTAGAAGAAGCCAATAAAGACTACGTCCGTACAGCAAGATCAAAAGGCCTGAAAGAATCGGTAGTGCTGTTTAAACATATTCTTCGCAATGCACTCATTCCTATTTTAACCGGTGTTGTTGCTTTATTACCCCTCTTATTTTTGGGCAGCTTGCTTACCGAGTCATTTTTTGGAATACCGGGATTAGGAAGCTATACCATCGATGCTATTCAACAACAAGACTTCGCTATAGTGCGTTCAATGGTATTTTTGGGATCTTTCCTCTATATATTAGGATTATTACTAACAGATATTTCCTATACAGTCGTTGATCCTCGGGTAAGGTTCAATTAAATATGACATTTATCGCATTGTGGACAGACAAATTAATTTATATTTTGCTTGTGCTGATGATAGTGCTTATTTTTAATATCATTAAAAATCCACAACTTAGAAAGTATTGGCGAAAAGTACTCTATCGACCATTAAATATGGCAGCAATTATCATACTTGTTTTTTATTCATGCCTAGGATTGCTCGATACTATTCATTTCCAAGAAAATTCCACAGCAACGCAACTTAACACAAATGGCATGGTAAGTGTCTTGGACAAGATACTAATGCCCATGATTCTGAATACTGAAAAAACTTATTCAGAACCTTTTGCAACTCATTCCTTCACAAAAGAAGCCATCGAATTGCCCAATGGCAAAATTATAAGAGATTATCCCAGGCTGCAATTTGGAGGGGCCCACTTAGCCTCGCCAAAGGATAAATGGGCAGATATCCGAACTCAAACCTTAAGAATTTTTTTGCAAGCATTGATTATTTGGGCAGCCTTGAGCTTGACAGTGTTATTACTTGCATGTGGAAAGCATAAATTAACTTGGGGACAATTTAGCGAATCATTGCTTAAAGGTAAAACAAAATTTCCTTATAA
>CAYXVT010000077.1:5299-11410 GCA_964468105.1 Uncultured Candidatus Berkiella sp.
TTTCATCGCTTGGCGTTATCATTTTTTTAGTCTTATTCGTTTATACGTTTATGTCCAGTTATCACATTTTAGGGACAAACGAAGTGGGTGAGGATGTATTGTATCAAACCCTGAAAAGTATACGGACTGGCTTGGTTATAGGCACTCTAACGACGTTGATTACATTACCCTTTGCAATTTTGTTTGGCATGATGGCGGGTTATTTCAGAGGATGGATAGATGATGTTATTCAATATATCTATACAACCCTTAGTTCTATTCCTGGTGTGCTCTTGATTGCAGCGGCAGTTTTAACCCTCCAAGTTGTTATGGGTAGGCATAGTGATTGGTTTGAAACAGTTGCTCACCGCACAGATGCCAGATTGCTAGCGCTATGTGCCATTTTAGGTATTACCAGTTGGACAGGTTTATGTCGCTTGCTACGAGGTGAAACCTTAAAGATTTGTGAAATGGATTATATTCAAGCGGCAAGGTCATTAGGATTGTCTCATTTTGCGATAATTATCAAACATTTATTACCAAATGTATTTCATATTATTTTAATTATGGTGGTACTGGATTTTAGTGGCTTGGTTTTGGCTGAAGCGGTTTTGTCATATGTGGGTGTGGGAGTTGATCCTGCTTCATTTAGTTGGGGTACCATGATTAACAGTGCGCGTCTAGAAATGGCCAGAGTGCCTGTGGTCTGGTGGAGTTTAGCCGCTGCCTTCATTTTTATGTTTATTCTTGTATTGGCTGCTAACATATTCGCAGATGCTGTTCGGGATGCCTTTGACCCTCGGGCACATAGTGAGGGCCCACTGTGATAGATAAACCTGTTCTCAATGTAAAAAAATTGAGAGTTCAAATTAGGACACCAAACGGTATTGTTCGTGCGGTTGATGGCGTAGATTTTTCTATCAGTAAAGGTGAGATATTTGCATTAGTGGGTGAATCAGGTTGTGGTAAATCCATGACAGCGCTTTCTATCAATCGTTTATTGCCTGATAACGCTTATATCTGTGAAGGAAGCGAAATTTATTTCGAAGATACTGGATTGCATCTATTAAGTGAAAATAAGATGCGCCACATAAGACGAAATAAAATAGGCATGATTTTTCAAGATCCTGCGACTGCGCTTAATCCTGTTATGACAGTGGGTGAGCAAGTTAGGGAGGCCATTCAAAATGGTAATGGCACTTCCAAAAATAGATCACTTAAAAATCAAGTGCTAGATATATTGGAGAAGGTGCGACTGCCTTCTCCCGCTACCATTTTGCATCAATATCCCCATCAACTATCTGGTGGATTAAAGCAACGTGTTGTTATTGCAATTGCACTTGCACATTCTCCTTCATTATTAATTGCAGATGAAGCAACAACAGCCTTAGATGTTACGACGCAAGCTCAAGTGCTGGGTTTGATAAAAGAACTGAATAAAACGCTCAATATGGCTATTTTACTTATCACGCACGATTTAGGAATTGTGGCGCAAATGGCCGATAGGGTTGCCGTGATGTATGCTGGCCATATAATAGAAAAGTCATCAATTGACGACTTTTTAAATTCGCCACTTCATCCCTACAGTAAGCAGTTATTTGCAGCGTTGCCAGAAAACACGCGACATGGTGATGAGTTGACAGTTATACCCGGACATGTACCAAGTTTAAATAGAGATTTTCCACTATGTCGATTTAAAGAAAGATGTAAATTTTCATTCAGTGCTTGTGAGAAAATCAAACCTGCATTTGTGACCTTAAAGGATGAACACTCAGTAAGGTGTCATTGGTATGATGAAAAAATTATGAAAAAAATTCCTACCCCCTTGCGTATTGAATCACTCATTTCTGATATTAAATTAATAAAGGATGACTTGGCTTTTTATCAGGAATTTGAAATAGAGAATCTTGATGCTCCTTTGTTGAAAGTTAAAGATTTACATGTTCATTTCCCCGTTAAGCAAGGATTCTTTAAAAAAACAATCGGTCATATTAAAGCAGTTGATGGCGTTTCCTTTAACTTACACGAAGGTCAAACGCTTGCATTAGTTGGAGAATCCGGTTGTGGTAAGACAACAGTAGGTAAGGCAATATTAAGATTAGTAAACACTACTAAAGGCGAGGTGATTTTTAATAATACCAATATTCTTAAATTGAAAGGAAGCAAGTTAAGAGAGAAGCGTTCTGAATTGCAAATGATATTTCAAGATCCTTATTCTTCAATGGATCCTAGAATGCGAGTCACCGATATTATTGAAGAAGGTATGATTGCTCTTAAAATCGGTTCAAACGCTAATGAAAGACAAGATAGAATCGATGTATTGCTAGAACAAGTGGGCCTATCTGCGATATTAAAAGATCGTTTTGCGCATGAGTTGTCCGGTGGGCAAAGACAAAGAGTGGCTATTGCTAGAGCACTCGCGGTTGGCGCTAATTTAATTGTTTGCGATGAACCTACAAGTGCTCTAGATGTTTCAGTTCAAGCGCAAATTCTTAATTTACTAAAGTCTTTGCAAAATGATTTGAGCATCAGTTTCTTATTTATTACTCATAATATCGGGGTTGTGAATTATTTGGCTGATTTTGTTGCGGTGATGTACTTAGGGAGGATTGTAGAGTATGGACCTGCTCAAGAAGTTTTAAGAGATCCTAAACATCCTTATACTCAAGCATTATTGCGATCCGTTCCTAAGCTTGAAAAACACAGTGATTATTTTCAAGCCCCAAAGGGAGAATTACCTTCCCCGTTAAAGCCTCCACATGGATGTCATTTTTCTCCACGTTGTCCAAAAGTACATGCCAGATGTTTAGAGAAATTCCCTGACAGTTATGCTGTAGGTGAAGAACACTCTGCTAGATGTTATCTATATTCCCCTGAGGAAATTAACATGGAGGGTCACGATGAGCGAGAAGCCACTTTCTTCAGAGAAACAAAAGAAAACTCAAGTTAAAAAGATTCACTTTAATTTTCAGGAATCTAAAACGCTTGAAGATTGGGTTGCTCTCATATCTGATGAAGAAAATGCCCCCCTTGGTGCTCATGTCGTTAAACTTATTAATTCAAATGTTTCCGATCCAAATCTAAACTTTGAAGAAGCACAAAAAATTTTAGAAAAATCACTCCTTAAAAACAAATTGTTAAGAATCGCAGATACTGTCTACCTAAACCCGGTAGGAACAACACTTAACTCAATTCAAAGAGCTATCGTTATTTTGGGCTTTCAGTCATTGAGAAATATTGGTTTGATTCTGGCAATTTATAACCATCTTGTTGATATTTCAAATGATGAGAATTTGCTTCGTGAGATAGCTTATTCGATACATGCTGCATTGTTATCTGCTTTGATAGCGCAACGTAAGTCTAAAATATTGAATAGTGAGCCTATTGTTGTTGCTACATTGTCATATTCTTTGGGAAAGATATTATTCCAATTTTTTGGTGGGGAAACAGCCAAGCAATATAATGAACTCATTGAGAATGCACCTATTGAAGTAGATGCTGAAAAGGAATTGATTGGGTTTTTGGTAAAAGATTTATCCACAGAATTAGCGAAACGCTGGAACTTGGGAAATTTATCGCAAAATATATATGAAAAGCCTAATCCAGAAAATATTATCAATGCATCTCTTCTTGCTTTAGAGGTGGCTGATACCTTACGTAAAGGATGGGAAAATGATAGTGCTATTGAATCAATGAAGAAGCTAGAAAGCTATTTAGGATGTACGAGTAGCGATGTTCATTCAATTCTATTAGAGTCTATCCAAGATGGTCTTGAAGAAGTGGCGTTGTTTAATATTCCAAGATTAATTGATTTTATACCACTACCCGTTGCTGAAGAAGAGATAGATGATGAAGATCATGATGACAAAGAGCAAGTTTTACCAATATCGAGTCGAATCAAAGCAACAATACAGCAGTTATCCATTCTCGTTTCAGGTAGAAATACGCCTAGTGTAAATGATGTAATGAGCGTTGGATTAAAAGGGATTTATGATGGTGTTGATTTTGACAGAGTATTGTTTGCACTCTTAAGTGCAGATCGTACGAAACTCAATGTAAAATCTATTTTTGAAAAACAGAAATCAGATTTATTGCAAAATTTTCATTTTGAATTAACTGCGCCAGAAGGATGGCTTTTTCAGCATATTTTACGTGAACAACGTTCTGCTTGGTTGGGAGGAAAAAGTGAAGTTGTATTAAAAAAATATAGAAATTCTGACTTTAATCGCAGAATAGGAAAAGGACAATTTTTTGCAGCGCCATTAATACTAGATGGTAGAGCGATTGGCGTCTATTATGCCGATCGTCAGGTATCATCCAGGATGTTAGATACGAGAAGTTATGATGCTTTTTCCGAACTTTGTACTTCTATTAATGAGACAATTGAATTAATAAGAAAACGGGAAAAACAAACAAAATAATTCATAATTTCATTTTAATCTTCATTATACCTGTCAGTTACTGGAATATCTCTGTGTCTGCGTGGATTAGAGAATGAATAGACAATACCGATGTTGTAAGAAATAGCCGTTTTGTATGGGCTGAAGCTGTAAAAATTCTCATTCTGATCTTCACCCACATCATTAATTCTAATGCCTGGATCACTATTAATTAAAAACTTTATCCCAAGGCAGGGTAAAATATTGTATTGAGCGCCAAGACCAATTCGCCCCATTGCTTTGTTTTCCGATTCATTTTCGAATTCAAACCAGGTGCCATCTGTTAAATGATTAATATGAGTGTCGATGTGCAAGAGAGCAAGTCCGCCCATAAAGATGATTTCAAAGTTACGCCATACTTCCCAGTAAAAATTAATATCCATATGAAAATCACGAAGCCGCATATTGATATCGGTAGCATCATTGGGGTTTTCTGGAAAAACAAATAAGATTTCGCCCCCCTCAAAGGTGTACCCCTGTTGTTTGCGTGTTGATTCTTCAAAGCCAAAATCGACGCCAAAATAGCCATTGATTCTTGTGCCAACATAGAAATTGAAAGAATGATCAATGTAAGGGAATATATCTTCGTACACTTCATTAGGTTCAAGGCCCCACCATTTATAGTCAACGCCAATGTGGGGAGCCCAAAAAGCAGCTTGAGCTGAAATAGGTGCCAATGTCGAAAGTAGTGCGCTAACTAAGATGCCTTTGTACGACATTATTCATCCTTGAATAAGAAGAGGGCGTTATATTTAGTCTATTATGTTATTACTCATAGTCAACATAGCACTAATAAATACACTGCCCGATTGACCCTTTCTTACATCGTATGCCATTTACCCAAATAGCATTTTCAAGATTGGCATTTTCAAAGGAGGTTTTATAGATAGAGGCTCTATTGAGGTTGGCGCCTTGAAGATTGGCATCTTTGAAGTTGGCAAAATCTAAAGTCGTTTTTTCTAAATTCGCTTTTCTTAATACTGCTCCCTGCAAATTGCTATGAGACAAATCGCAACCCTTGAGATTGCTAAAAGGCAGCGCCGCTTTTTGGAGATCAAGATTTACTAAACGGGTATCTGATAAGTTCAGATCGCCTAAATAGATATATTTTTCACGGGTTATTTCAGTATCCCTGGCTTCATAAAATAATCGTGGATTTAAATTGGAAACAAAAATAACAACACTGGCTGTTTTGTCAGGCTTGTTGAGTCTTTGAAGATCTTCGATGATGGCTTCGGTGCGAGCAATCATTAATAAATTAATGCGTTGGTTTTCATCGGGACTTTTAGCAAATAATTCGACGATACCATTAAAGTAGCTATCAGTCATTCTACTTGCTTGTAATATTTCTTGGTGATGCCCAACTTTATAACTTACAACTACCGTGGCAATACCGACAAAAAGCCCTACAATCGCGATGGTGAGCTCAATGCCGCGTTGCTTAGCAAAGTTCTTAAGCTTGAAGAAAACGCTTGGTTCGGCTTTGTAGAGTTTGTAGAGATCGTCTTTAGGTCGCATATTACCACTTAGGAGAGTTTAGGTTCTCTACTATATGGAGTCGGCAATCTATGTTTTCAACAAAACTGGATAAATACCCTTCTCTGAGGAAGGGTATATTAAGAAATAACTAGTTTCTGCCCAGGTTGGATAATCGAGCTGGCTGATTTTAAATTATTATTTTTTAGCAGCGTTT
>CAYXVT010000077.1:11420-11718 GCA_964468105.1 Uncultured Candidatus Berkiella sp.
TTTTTTACTGATCGAAGGGAGAGATTCACCTTTTTTAACAGTGTGAATTTTACCTGAAGCTTTCGTAGCTGATTTTGTTTTGCCTGATGAAACAACGGTGACATCAGTACTTGCCGCTTTTGAAGCTTTTACTTGTGTCGTTGTTTCTTCTTTAGATTTCTTAACGGATGCAACAGTGCTAGCCGCTTTTGCTGTTGTAATGGTGTTTGGTACTTTTGCAGGTCCTTGCTTATTTATTTGTTGCTTAAAGTTTTCAGCCTGCTGTATTGGAACAACCAGATGAAAAGGACCATTAGTG
>CAYXVT010000077.1:11728-14589 GCA_964468105.1 Uncultured Candidatus Berkiella sp.
TTTTAAAGCCTGGATTTAAACGACGTAACTGTGTCTCAGAGATATCAACAAGCTTGGCAGCATGGGCAATATCAATAGGTTTGCCAGTATGGACGCGGGCAATCACAGGTTTATTAGGAATGGCAGGTAGCACGACACCATATTGCTTAGGTGTTTTAATAATGGCTGCCAATGCCAACAACTTAGGCACAAAATGCATGGTTTCTTTGGGCAATTTTAAAGCCCAAAATTCAGTTGATTTTTTTGCCTGTCTATTTTGTTTCATGGCTCGCAATATCTTTGTTTCACCACAATTATAGGCTGCAATCGCTAATAACCAATTACCATTAAATTTTTTGTGTAAATATTCAAGATGATCAAGGGCGACCTTGGTCGACTCATAAACATCTTTGCGGCCATCATAGAAAGCATTTTGTTTGAGACCATGCATTTTGCCAAGCGTTGGCATCAGCTGCCACAATCCCAGTGCGCCTGCGTGACTGAGTGTATGTGGGTTAAAATCACTTTCAATGATAGGCAATAATGCTATTTCACTTGGCATGCCACGTCTTTCTACCTCTTCTAAAATGTAAAAGAAATAAGGAGAAGCATTTCTAATGACTTTGTTAATATAATCTTGATGTTTTGCAAAACTTTTAACATGACTTTGGAATAAAGGTTGCCCTGTTTGGGTTGAACCTAAATGTAATCGCGCACGAACGCGTGTCCAGATTTCAGTTGAATTTTGAGTTGAAGAAGCTGGCTCATATGAACTTTTAGGCGTAAACAATTGTGACAATATATTTCTTGTTTGATTATTTACTTCTTGACTGCTGGCGTGAGGATATTGGCCTGCTGCACCAAAAGTGACAGAGCTGCAATATCCATATACGAAAATGATTGCACACACTGTAGAAAATAAAGAATGTTTATTTAAACGAGATTTTTGCATGGCACATGCCCTGTCTAACTACTACTTTTATCGCAAATGAATAATGCAAAATAAGGCGCCTCGATCAATTTTCTTAATCTTTAACACAAATTTCAAAGATTTAATCTTCTGAATTAGTTTGGTGTTTATGGTAATGAATAACACTGGAAAAAGCAAGCACTTAACTCAGTTAAGCAACTTTTCCTAGGATTTATAGTTATTTTTCCACTCACGCAATTGAGCAAAAATATCGATAGAAGAAGAGAGCTTGGCATGGCTATAGTTTTGTACGGCATTCACTATTTCAGGCGCTTCACAACGTAAAAATGGATTTGTTTCACATTCCATTTGTAAGGATACAGGCAATGAAGGAAGATTTTGTGCACGCAGATTTTGTACATCAATAAGCCTTTTTGCTAGGGCTTTGTTATGCGGATCGGCTGTTTGCGCAAAGGCAATATTAGCCAAGGTATATTCATGTCCACAATAAACTAAAGTGTTTTTACTTAGGTTTTTGATTTTTTCTAGAGAGTGATACATTTGGTTCGGTGTGCCTTCAAATATTCGCCCACATCCGCAGGAAAACAGCGTATCTCCGCAAAATAATAGGGAAGATCCCACAAAAGCGATATGCCCTAAAGTATGGCCTGGAATATCTATCACACGTAATTCTAACTGGTGCGCTTCAAGAGATATCACATCATTTTCTTTGACCCCTTTGGTGAGGCCTTCGACCTTTTCGTTGGCCGGCCCATAAACTTGAATATTTGGGAATTGTTTTAATAATGCAACAACACCGCCACTATGATCCCAGTGATGATGGGTCACTAAAATGGCACTTAAAGTTAAATTATTTGTCTGCAAGTACTCTAACACAGGATCGGCGCTACCAGGATCAACAACAACAAGTTGAGATCCTTCTAGACTGTGTATCGCCCAAATGTAATTATCTTTAAAAGCAGGAATTGCAATTATTTTGTTCATATAACTTACTTTTTTGGATTGACCTATATAGAATGGTATCAGAAAAAAATCCTCCCCATGTATGGTACAAACAAGGCGTCGGATCGCGATTTGCCAATGCAGAGCAAGAAGAGTTAGCTAAGATTCTTCCAACTTTATATGGTTATCACCTTTTATTCCTAGGAGAACCCGGTCTCATATCCTTAGTTGATAGCAGTTTAATCTCTCATCGCATACTGATTAACCCGCATTTGAAATCTGAAGTCTCGACAATTAGTAATCTTCCCGGGGCGTTGGAAGCCCTGCCTATACTCAGCGATAGCGTTGATGTGGTTGTGCTTTCTCATACTCTTGAGCAGGCTTCTAACCCTCATGAAGTATTGCGTGAGACGCACAGAGTGCTTATTCCAGAAGGTCACATCGTTATCACTGGGTTTAATCCAATTAGTATGTGGGGTGGCTGGTATTCAACAAAGAAGATGGTGGGCAAGATCTCAAGGCAAGGAAAGATGCTAAGTCCAAACCGCGTAAAGGATTGGCTAAAACTCTTAAATTTTCAAATCATTGGCGGAAGAATGTTTTATTTTAGACCCCCCATTGCGAATGAGTCGATTAATCAAAAACTGAAGTTTATGGAAAAATGGGGTGAGCATTGTTGGCCCGTTTTTGGTGGTGCTTACTCTCTGCTTGCTGTAAAACGTGTGATACCATTAACGCCGATTCGAGCCAAGTGGCGGCCAGAGCCCATTTGGCAAGGCGCGGAAGGTTTACCAAAGCCAACAACGACAACAACACTAAGTAAAAATCATAATGAATAGAAACAAATGAAAGAAAAAGCAGTTGAAATGTTTACAGATGGTGCCTGCAGTGGCAATCCTGGACCAGGAGGGTGGGGAGTTGTTTTGCGTTATGGTGAACATGAAAAAAATCTAAGTGGTGCTGAACAGGATACAACCAATAATCGGATGGAATTAATGGCTGCTATTAT
>CAYXVT010000078.1:0-3684 GCA_964468105.1 Uncultured Candidatus Berkiella sp.
TCAATCCCGGTTGTGGGCTCCAGCTCATAAAGGCAAGATTTGGAATTTTTATTTTTTTTATCGCAGACAAGAATTGTAAAGTAATATCAGGGGGCAAAATCAAATGGCTGAAGAATTTCAACGTACAAAGCCGCATATTAATGTTGGAACCATCGGTCACGTCGACCATGGTAAAACTTCATTGACTGCAGCTATAACCAAAGTGCTAGCTGCTAAAGGTCAAGCAAAGTTTGTAGACTATGCGAACATCGATAAAGCCCCTGAAGAGCGTGAACGTGGTATTACCATTTCCACCTCGCATGTCGAATATGAATCAGACAACCGCCATTATGCGCATGTCGATTGCCCAGGACACGCCGATTATGTGAAAAACATGATCACCGGTGCTGCGCAAATGGACGGAGCCATTTTAGTGGTTTCTGCAGCTGACGGCCCTATGCCACAAACACGTGAGCATATCCTTTTGGCTGGTCAGGTTGGCGTACCTTACATTATTGTATTTTTAAACAAAGCTGACATGGTTGATGATGCGGAACTTCTCGAATTAGTTGAGATGGAAGTTCGCGATCTGTTAACCAGTTATAATTTCCCTGGCGACGATATTCCTATTGTCAAAGGTTCCGCTCTAAAAGCACTGGAAGGTGACAAGAGCGAAATCGGCGAGCCAGCGATTCTTAAATTAATTGAGGCAATGGATAGTTATTTCCCAGTGCCTGAACGTGTTACCGATAAGCCATTCTTGTTGCCAATTGAAGACGTGTTCTCCATTTCTGGTCGTGGAACGGTTGTTACCGGCAGAATTGAGCGCGGAATCATCGAAGTGGGTCAAGAAGTTGAAGTGGTTGGTATTAGACCTACCCAAAAGACCACTGTTACCGGCGTTGAAATGTTCCGTAAATTATTAAAAGAAGGTCGCGCAGGTGATAACGTAGGTATCTTGGTACGTGGTCTTAAGCGTGAAGATGTAGAACGTGGACAAGTATTAGCTAAACCAGGTTCCATTACTCCGCATACCAAATGAAGCTGAAATTTACGTATTGTCTAAAGAAGAAGGTGGCCGTCATACGCCATTCATTGCAGGCTACAAGCCACAATTCTACTTTAGAACCACTGACGTAACAGGTTCTATTGAGTTGGCAGAAGGCACAGAAATGATTATGCCTGGTGACAATACTAAGATTGTTGTTACTTTGATTAATCCGATTGCAATGGAAGATGGTGTGAAGTTTGCTATCCGTGAAGGTGGTAGAACAGTTGGCGCCGGTGTCGTTGCTAAGATTCTTGAGTAATTTAGTTTTTTGATGATGGAACAACCCAGGCCAATCTGGGTTGTTCTTTATTTGTATAGGCCAGTAGCTCAATTGGCAGAGCGGCGGTCTCCAAAACCGCAGGTTGGGGGTTCGATCCCCTCCTGGCCTGCCAGTAAGGGTGGTAGTACCATTAATGAACCAACAAACAGCAGCGTCCTTAGGTGGTATCATGAACTCCCTTAAATGGGCCATAGTATTTGTCTTGATTGCACTTGGGGTGGTTGGCAATTACCACTTTTCTGAACAATCGTTACTTATTCGTTCATTTGGTCTAATTGCATTAGCCGCGGTCTCAATAGTGGTTGCTTTGCAAACGGAAAATGGCAAACGCTTTTTGCGTTTTGCTATGGACGCGAGAAATGAATTACGCAAAGTGGTCTGGCCAAGTCGCCAAGAAACAGTTCAAACAACTGTCATGGTTCTTGGTGTCGTCGTTATTGTGGCGCTCATATTATGGGGCGTCGATTTGCTATTGTTGAAAATTGTCGCCTGGCTTACTACCGGTTACGGAGCATCTTAAATTATGGAAACCGAACAGCACATATTGCGCTGGTATGTTGTGCAGGCGCTGGTGGGTTACGAAAACCAAGTTGTCAAAAATTTAAGAGAAACCATTAGGCTGCACAAACTCGAAGCAAAGTTTGGAGAAATTCTCGTACCCACTGAAGAAGTTGTTGAAATTCGTGGTGGTCAAAAGCGTAAGAGTGAACGCAAGTTTTTTCCTGGTTATGTATTAGTGCAAATGGAACTGGACGATACGACTTGGCATTTAGTCCGTCGTACACCAAGAGTATTAGGTTTTATTGGTGGAACCAGCGATAGACCTGCACCTATATCAGACAAAGAAGCACAAGCGATTATTGATCGCGTTAAAGAAGGCGCCGAAAAGCCAAAACCAAAGACCTTATTCGAACCTGGCGAAGTTGTCAGAGTTACGAGTGGTCCTTTTGCTGATTTCAATGGCGTCGTCGAAGAAGTGAATTATGAAAAGAGCCGCTTACGAGTGGCTGTTCTCATATTTGGTAGATCTACCCCCGTTGAACTTGAATTCGGGCAAGTAGAAAAGACATAAGATGGGCCGGCACGGTGACCGGCCCCTACCAAAGAAATGCGGTAGAGGGGGTCACTGTGCCCGCCCTTTAATAACAGGGGAGCTATTTTTTAAATAGCGTTATCACCCAATAAGAGGTATATCATGGCAAAACGCGTCACAGCCTTTATTAAGCTCCAGGTGAAAGCCGGAGAAGCAAATCCAAGTCCACCAGTTGGTCCAGCATTGGGTCAGCATGGTGTTAACATTATGGAATTTTGTAAATCATTTAATGCCCAAACTCAAGGGACTCACGAAAAGGGAATGCCCTTACCCGTGATCATCACTGTTTACAGTGATCGTAGCTTTACCTTCATCATTAAAACGCCACCAGCTTCATATCTATTGTTGAAAGCAGCTGGCATTCAAAGTGGAAGTGGTAAACCTAATACCGATAAAGTAGGGAAGGTCACTCGTGCACAATTAGCGGATATTGCGAAATTAAAGATGCCTGATCTTACAGCGGCAGATTTAGAAGCCGCTGTCCGCACAATTGCAGGAACAGCACGTAGTATGGGTCTTGAGGTTCAGGGGTAAACATCATGGCAGAATCAAAACGCATTAAAGCGATAAAAGAAAAAGTTACTCCTAATGCATCATACAACTTAGACGATGCTTGCACCTTGTTAAAACAAGTTTCCAAAGTGAAATTTGTTGAAAGTGTAGACGTTGCGATTGTACTAGGTGTTGATGCGCGTAAATCTGATCAAGTTGTCAGAGGCGCAACCTTGTTACCTCATGGTACAGGTCGTTCTATGCGTGTTGCCGTATTTGCACAAGGTGCAAATGCCCAAGCTGCGAAAGATGCTGGTGCTGAATACGTCGGTTTTGATGATTTGGCTGAAGAAATTAAGCAAAAAGCAGAAAATGGAAAGTTAGATTTCGACGTATTGATTGCTACACCAGATGCGATGAGATTGGTTGGTCAATTAGGTCGAATTTTAGGACCACGCGGTTTAATGCCTAATCCAAAAGTAGGTACCGTGACAACTGAAGTCGCAAAAGCCGTGAAAAATGCTAAAGCAGGTCAGATTTCATATCGTAGTGATAAGGGCGGCATTGTTCATACTACGATCGGAAAAATAACCTTTGATGTGAAAGCACTTCGTGAAAACCTTGAAAAATTACTGGTAGATTTACGCCGTATAAAACCAAGTACTGCAAAAGGTATTTATTTAAGAAAAATTACCATATCAACCACTATGGGCCCAGGTCTTGTGGTTGATCAAAGCTCGCTGAACATTTAAGCGAGTATGGTGAAAGCTGCTGTAGCAGTTTCTCTTC
>CAYXVT010000078.1:3740-7687 GCA_964468105.1 Uncultured Candidatus Berkiella sp.
AAGGGTGAGACGCGGTTACGGTGGATGTCAGAGACCGCAGGTGCGAGAAGCATAACATTACCTGCGTAGGCGGAAACTAATATAAGTAACCGCAGCTGTAGTGGCCGACGTCTGTGTCGGCCAAACAATAACCTTGAAGGAGAGGCGTCGTGGCGCTAAATCTTGAAGATAAAAAAGCGATCGTCGCCGAAGTTTCGGAAGTTGCTAATGGTGCAATGTCTCTAGTTGTAGCGGATTATCGAGGACTCGATGTTCCTGCAATGACTTCATTGCGTCAAAAAGCGCGTGAAAATGGTGTTTATTTACGTATTATCAGAAATACACTCGCTCGCAGAGCTTTTAAAGGCACTGAGCTTGAATGTATGGAAGCAGCGTTAGTAGGTCCACTGATTTTTGGTTTTGCTCAAAATGAACCAGGTGCAGCAGCTAAACTGTTTAAGGATTTTGCTAAAACAAATGAATCCTTCACAGTTAAAGCATTGTCTGTCGCCGGTCAATATTATGAAGCAACTCATTTAGATGCAGTGGCTGCTTTACCTTCACGTAAAGAAGCGCTTGGCATGTTGGCTGCAACCTTGCTTGCACCAGTTACCAAGTTGGTTCGTACCATTGCAGAGCCGCATAGTAGCTTAGTCCGTGCTTTGGAAGATTATCGTAAGAAAAAAGATCAAGCTTAATTTATACCCAGGAGAGACAACATGTCTGAAGCTAAAATTCAAAAATTATTTGACTCTATCGTTGAATTATCAATTATGGAAGTCGTTGAACTTGTAAAGAAGATGGAAGACGAATTAGGTGTTTCAGCACAAGCTGCTGTCGCTGTAGCAGCACCTGCTGCTGCAACTGCTGCTGCTGCTGAAAAGACTGAATTTGATGTCGTTCTGAAATCTTTTGGTGAAAAGAAAGTCGACGTTATTAAAGTCGTTCGTACTATCACCAACCTTGGCTTAAAAGAAGCAAAAGCTTTAGTTGAAAGCGCTCCAGCGCCAGTTAAAGAAGCTGTTTCTAAAGCTGATGCTGATAAATTCAAGAAAGAACTTGAAGAAGTTGGTGCGCAGGTTGAAATTAAGTAACAACTTGCTTCTGACTGATTTAATTACATACCGGCTAGCGGCATTTTATGCTGTTAGCCGTTTGTCGTTTCATAACTCACGTTGAGGAATCCCGATGGAATTATCCTATACCGAGAAAAAGCGACCCCGCGCAGATTTTGGCAAACGCCTAGATACTTTGGAGATTCCTCCTCTCCTTGATATTCAGCTTACCTCTTATAAAAAGAGTTTTTTACAAGAAGAAGTATCTGTCGAGGCGCGAAAAGATATTGGTCTGCAAGCAGCTTTTAAATCTGTTTTCCCAATTAATAGTTTTTCAGGGAATGCACAATTAGAGTTTGTTGGCTATCGCTTAGGTGAACCCACTTTTGATGTGAAAGAATGCCAGCAACGTGGTTTAACTTATGCTGCTCCCTTGCGCGTACTTGTACGTTTAGTTTTGTTTGACAAGGAAGCAAGTGGCGATACCAAGAAGGTTAAAGACATCCGTGAACAAGAAGTTTACATGGGTGAAATTCCATTAATGACGCCAAACGGTACGTTTGTTATCAACGGCACCGAACGCGTTATTGTTTCTCAATTACATCGTTCTCCTGGCGTTTTCTTTGATCATGACAAAGGTAAAACGCATTCATCAGGAAAATTATTATATTCAGCTCGCGTTATTCCTTATCGCGGTTCATGGTTAGATTTTGAATTTGATCCCAAAGATTGTATTTATGCAAGAATCGACAGACGTCGTAAAATTCCTGCAACCATTATTTTGCGTGCTCTGGGATATAGCACCGAACAAGTATTAGATATTTTCTTTGATGTAAATGAATATCGCATTGATAAAGGCGAATTCACTCTGACTTTGATCCCCACGCGCCTTCGTGGTGAAACGGCCATGTTTGACATTAGAGATGGCAAAGGCAATGTGATTGTAGAAGAAGGACGACGAATTACTGCGCGTCATATACGTCAAATGGAAGAATTGGGTGTTAAACAGTTATTTATATGGCAAAGCATTAGCTAAAGACATTGTTGATCAAGAGACAGGCGAAATTATCGCAGAAGCAAACTCAGAGATAACACCTGAGCTTTTAGAATCACTTATTAAAGCAAACATTACACAATTTGCAGCACTTTACACTAATGACCTTGATCATGGCCCTTATGTATCAGATACATTACGAGCTGATCCTACGAAGTCTCAACTGGAAGCTTTGGTTGAAATTTATCGTATGATGCGCCCAGGTGAGCCACCAACCAAAGAAGCTGCTGAAACTTTATTCGAAAACCTGTTCTTTGTTGAAGAAAGATATGATCTTTCTTCTGTTGGTCGCATGAAGTTCAATCGTCGTGTGGGTCGTAAAGAAATTGAAGGTCCGGGCATTCTTTCTCGTGAAGATATTATTGCCGTACTTAAAACACTGATTGACATCCGTGATGGCCGTGGTGAAGTTGATGATATCGATCACCTTGGTAATCGACGGGTACGTAGCGTTGGTGAAATGGCAGAAAATCAATTCCGTGTTGGTTTGGTTCGTGTAGAGCGTGCTGTTAAAGAACGCTTAAGCGTTGCTGAATCTGATGGTCTAATGCCTCAAGATTTGATTAATGCAAAACCAGTTTCTGCAGCAATCAAAGAGTTCTTTGGTTCTTCGCAATTGTCTCAGTTTATGGATCAAAACAATCCATTATCTGAAGTAACCCATAAAAGAAGGGTTTCTGCATTAGGGCCGGGCGGTTTAACACGTGAGCGTGCAGGCTTTGAAGTCCGCGACGTACATCCGACGCATTATGGTCGTGTGTGCCCAATTGAGACCCCTGAAGGTCCAAACATTGGTTTAATCAATTCACTATCCGTGTATGCGCGTACGAACTCCTACGGCTTCTTAGAAAGTCCGTATCGTAAAGTCGTCAATGAAAAAGTGACAGAAGAAATTGAATTTTTATCTGCCATTGAAGAAGGCGATTACGTCATTGCGCAGGCAAACGCGTCATTGAATGAGAATCTGGAAATTATTGATGATCTTGTTCCTTGCCGTCATAAAAATGAGTTTACCTTTACGACTAAAGACAAAGTTCAATATATGGACGTGTCTCCTAAGCAGATCGTATCGGTAGCTGCTTCTTTAATTCCATTCCTTGAGCATGATGATGCCAACCGTGCATTGATGGGTTCGAACATGCAACGTCAAGCAGTGCCAACATTAAAAGCTGAAAAGCCGCTAGTGGGAACTGGTATGGAAAGAACCGTGGCTGCAGACTCCGGTGTGACTGTGGTTGCAAGACGTGGTGGTTTAGTGGAGTCGGTAGACGCAGGTCGTATTGTTATTCGTGTAAACGATGATGAAGCGATTGAAGGTCAAGCTGGTGTAGATATTTATAATCTCACCAAATATACCCGCTCTAACCAAAATACCTGTATTAATCAGCGTCCATTAGTAAAAAATGGCGATAAAATTACCGCTGGTGACGTTCTTGCGGATGGTCCATCCACCGATATGGGTGAATTAGCGCTAGGACAGAATCTGCTAGTCGCATTTATGCCATGGAATGGATATAACTTTGAGGATTCCATCCTCATTTCAGAACGTGTGGTACAAGAAGATAGATTTACCACCATTCATATTGAAGAATTAACCTGTGTGGCTCGTGATACTAAGCTTGGGCCTGAAGAAATTACTTCAGATATTCCTAATGTTGGCGAAAGTGCACTTTCTAAACTTGATGAATCAGGCATTGTTTATATCGGTGCGGAAGTCGAGTCAGGCGATATTCTTGTTGGTAAAGTGACACCAAAAGGTGAAACACAACTAACCCCTGAAGAAAAATTGCTCAGAGCCATTTTCGGTGAGAAAGCATCTGATGTAAAAGATACTTCTCTAAGAGTTCCTACAGGGATGA
>CAYXVT010000078.1:7697-11791 GCA_964468105.1 Uncultured Candidatus Berkiella sp.
GTTTACTCGCGATGGTGTTGAAAAAGATGCACGCGCGTTGCAAATTGAAAAGATGGAATTTGAACGCATCAAGAAAGACTTGGAAGATGAGTTTAGAATTCGTGAAGGTGATATTTATCAACGCGTTGAAAAAATGTTGATTGGTAAACTCGCTGAAGGTGGACCTGCTGGCTTAAAGTCTGGCGATAAAATCGCTGCGCCTTATTTAGAGAAATTAGACAGAGAAAATTGGTTTGAAATTCGTCTCAAAGATGATAAATCAAATCAAAAGCTTGAAATTGCTCAAGGGCAAATTAAGCAGCTTCGTGAAGATTATGAAAAACGACGTGATGAAAAGCGTGCCAAATTGCAACAAGGTGATGATTTAGCACCAGGCGTACTTAAAATTGCTAAAGTTTACTTGGCAGTTAAACGTCGCGTTCAGCCCGGTGATAAAATGGCTGGTCGTCACGGGAATAAAGGCGTTATCTCAACAATCGTACCCGTTGAAGATATGCCATACCTTCATGATGGTACACCTGTTGATATCGTGTTAAATCCACTTGGTGTTCCTTCTCGTATGAACGTTGGGCAGGTTCTTGAAACGCACTTAGGGTGGGCTGCAAAAGGTTTGGGTCTCAAGCTTGGCAAAATGCTTGATGAAAAGCGCAAACTGGATGAGGTTCGTAAATTCCTTCAAACCATCTATAGCATTGGTGGCCAAAATAAATTGGATTTCACCAAGATTAATGATGAAGAACTATTAGAGCAAACATCGAATTTGCGTGATGGTATTCCTATGGCAACGCCAGTATTTGATGGTGCCAGTGAGCGTGAAATTAAAGCACTATTAAAATTAGCTGATTTGCCTGAAAGTGGCCAAACCATGCTGTTTGATGGTCGAACCGGTGAACAGTTCGATAGACCTGTAACGGTAGGTTACATGTACATGCTGAAATTGAACCATTTAGTGGACGATAAGATGCATGCGCGTTCAACAGGTTCTTATAGCTTAGTAACACAGCAGCCATTAGGCGGTAAGGCACAGTTTGGTGGTCAGCGCTTCGGGGAAATGGAAGTCTGGGCATTGGAAGCGTATGGCGCAGCTTATACCTTGCAAGAAATGCTAACTGTGAAATCAGATGACGTAGCTGGTCGTACCAAGATGTATAAAAACATTGTTGATGGCGATCATCGTATGGAACCAGGCATGCCTGAGTCTTTCAATGTATTGGTGAAAGAAATTCGCTCGCTGGGGATTAATATTGAACTGGAACATGAGGCGTAAAAACAGATGAGAGATTTACTTTCTATCATTCGCCAGCAAACGAAAACGAATCATTTTGATAGGGTCGTGGTGGGGCTTGCGCCACCTGAGCTGATCCTTTCATGGTCTTATGGTGAAGTGAAAAAACCTGAGACGATTAACTATCGTACTTTTAAGCCTGAGCGTGATGGTTTGTTCTGTGCCAAAATTTTTGGTCCAGTGAAAGATTATGAATGCTTATGTGGAAAATATAAGAGACTTAAGCACCGTGGCGTTATTTGTGAAAAATGTGGCGTTGAAGTCACATTGGCTAAAGTACGTCGTGAGCGTATGGGACACGTTGAACTTGCAAGCCCAGTAGCACATATTTGGTTCTTGAAATCACTTCCTTCAAGAATTGGTTTGTTATTAGATATGACTTTGCGTGATATCGAACGCATTCTGTATTTTGAAGCGTATGTTGTTATTGATCCCGGTATGACACCACTTGAGAAGGGGCAACTCCTTTCTGAAGAAGCATACCTTGATGCTATTGAACAATATGGCGATGAATTTGATGCCCGCATGGGTGCTGAAGCGGTTAAAGAATTACTGAAGCGTCTTGATTTAAAAACAGAAGCCGAAACGATTCGGGAAGAAATTCCAACAACGAATTCTGAAACCAAAGGTAAAAAGCTGGCTAAGCGTCTTAAACTCATTGAGGCATTCCTGGATTCTGGGAATAAACCTGAATGGATGATTATGACAGTTCTACCGGTTTTGCCACCGGATCTTCGACCATTAGTGCCATTAGATGGTGGTCGTTTTGCAACCTCGGATTTGAATGATCTTTATCGTCGCGTTATTAACCGTAATAACCGCTTGAAGCGTCTTCTTGATCTCAATGCACCAGACATCATCGTACGTAACGAAAAACGTATGTTACAAGAAGCTGTTGATGCGTTGCTTGATAATGGACGTCGTGGTCGAGCTATCACTGGTTCCAATAAGCGCCCATTAAAATCACTTGCTGATATGATTAAAGGTAAGCAAGGCCGATTCCGTCAGAATCTTCTCGGAAAGCGAGTCGATTATTCTGGCCGTTCGGTAATTGTGGTTGGTCCTACCTTGCGTCTTCATCAGTGCGGTTTGCCAAAGAAAATGGCTTTAGAACTGTTCAAACCTTTTATTTTCAGCAAATTAGAATTGCGTGGTTTGGCTACAACGATTAAAGCTGCCAAAAAGATGGTAGAGCGCGAAGGCCCTGAAGTTTGGGATATTTTAGAAGAAGTAATCCGTGAGCATCCTGTTCTTCTAAATAGAGCGCCAACATTACATAGACTTGGTATTCAGGCTTTTGAACCGGTTTTAATTGAAGGAAAAGCTATCCAGCTTCATCCTTTAGTTTGTGCTGCCTATAACGCCGACTTTGACGGCGATCAAATGGCAGTACACGTACCGTTAACCATTGAGGCCCAATTAGAAGCGCGTGCTTTGATGATGTCGACCAATAATGTGCTCTCACCTGCAAATGGCGAGCCAATTATTGTTCCTTCACAAGACGTTGTTTTGGGACTGTATTACGTAACACGTGAACGCGTAAATGCTAAGGGCGAAGGCATGGTCTTTGCTGATGTCGCTGAAGTTCATCGTGCTTACCAAGCTAAAGCTGTTGATTTGCATGCGAAAATTAGAGTCCGCGTCTTGGTTGAAAATATTTTAGATCCAAATCACCAAGCTAGAATTCAATTGGTTGAATCAACGGTAGGTCGTTCATTGTTATCTGAACTATTGCCAAAAGGATTGCCTTTTAACTTAGTGAATCAAACACTGACGAAAAAAGCGATCTCACGATTGATTAACAATTGTTACCGCCAAGTTGGGTTAAAAGAAACCGTCATATTTGCGGATCAATTAATGTATTTCGGTTTCAGATATGCAACGATTTCTGGTTGTTCTATCGGTATTGATGATCTTGTGATCCCAAACCTTAAAACCAGTATCGTTGATCGAGCTGAAGATGAAGTTAAAGAAATCGAATCACAGTATGGTTCCGGTTTAGTAACCCATGGTGAGCGTTACAATAAAGTCATTGATATTTGGTCTCGTGCAAATGATCAAGTCGCTAAAGCGATGATGGATCAACTTTCGACTGAGAAAGTAATCAATGCTGATGGAAAAGAAGTTTCACAAGAATCCTTTAATTCCGTTTACATGATGGCAGATTCTGGCGCTCGGGGATCTCCAGCACAGATCAGACAGTTAGCCGGTATGCGTGGTTTGATGGCTAAGCCAGATGGCTCCATTATTGAAACCCCCATTACTGCAAATTTCCGTGAAGGCTTAAACGTATTGCAATACTTTATTTCTACTCACGGTGCTCGTAAAGGGTTGGCAGATACTGCGCTCAAAACAGCGAACTCAGGTTACTTGACACGTCGTTTGGTCGATGTGGCACAAGATGTTGTCGTTACCGATCCCGATTGCGGAACCTCGCAAGGTTTGCCAATGATGCCACACATTGAAGGTGGTGATGTGGTTGAACCATTAAGCGAACGCGTATTGGGTCGTACAGTTGCTGCCAATGTCATGAAACCAGGTACGGATGAGATTCTTGCACCTATTGGCACCTTGTTAGATGAAAGATGGGTTGAAATTCTTGAAGAGAATACCGTTGATAGAATCATGGTACGTTCTCCCATCACCTGCGAATCACGTCATGGTGTTTGTGCAATGTGTTATGGCCGTGATTTAGCACGTGGTCATTTGGTGAACATTGGTGAAGCTGTCGGCGTTATCGCAGCACAGTCCATTGGTGAACCAGGTACACAGCTTACCATGCGTACCTTCCATATCGGTGGTGCGGCAA
>CAYXVT010000078.1:11801-14577 GCA_964468105.1 Uncultured Candidatus Berkiella sp.
GCGGCAAGTAGAGCAACTGCTGAAAATTGCGTGGTCGTTAAATCTAAAGGTCGCGTGAAGCTGCATAATATTAAAATTATTAAGAATGATAGTGGTAACTACGTAACTGTCTCTCGTTCAGGTGAGCTATCCATCATTGATGAGCATGGCCGTGATCGTGAGCGTTATAAATTGCCTTACGGTGCTGTATTAACTGTAGGTGAAGGCGATATTGTTCAAAGTGGACAAACAGTTGCTAACTGGGATCCTCATACCCATCCAATCATCACTGAAGTTGCCGGTGTGGTTAACTTCGTCGACATGGTTGATGGCGTGACCATGCATCGTCAAACAGATGAGGTTACTGGCTTATCAAGTATTGTGATATCCGACGCTAAGCAATATCGTTCAAGCTCAGGTAAAGAATTACGCCCCATGCTGAAGCTCGTTGATGAAAAAGGCGACGATCTTTGTTTGGCTGGCACTAGCTTGCCTGCGCATTACTTCCTTTCAGCTAATGCAATTGCAAACGTTGAAGATGGTCAGCACATTAAAGTGGGTGATGTCCTTGCTAGGATCCCACAAGAAACCTCTAAAACGCGCGATATCACCGGTGGTTTGCCACGTGTTGCCGATCTTTTTGAAGCACGCAAACCAAAAGAGCCAGCTATTTTGGCAGAAATTTCCGGTATTGTGAGCTTTGGTAAAGAAACCAAGGGTAAAAGAAGACTTGTTATCACCCCTCAAGAAGGTGGTGACGTGCATGAAGAACTTATTCCTAAGTGGCGTCATGTCGGTGTGTTTGAAGGGGAATACGTTGAGCGTGGTGAAGTGATCGCCGACGGTCCAAATAATCCACACGATATTCTGAGATTGCTTGGTGTGGGTGCTTTGGCGAACTATATCGTTAATGAAGTTCAAGACGTTTACCGCCTCCAAGGGGTAAATATTAACGATAAACACATTGAAGTGATTGTGCGCCAAATGTTACGTAAAGTGACCATTTCAGATCATGGTGATACACGCTTCTTAAAAGGCGAACAAATGGAAGTGTATCGCGTGAATGACATGAATAAAGAAATGGCCGCTCAAAATAAAATGCCTGCGCGGATTGAGCCTATGTTGCTTGGTATTACTAAAGCTTCCTTGGCGACAGAATCCTTTATTTCTGCGGCTTCTTTCCAAGAAACCACACGTGTTTTAACCGAAGCAGCTGTTAGCGGTAAAAAAGATGAGTTGCGCGGACTGAAAGAAAACGTTATTGTTGGCCGACTTATTCCAGCAGGTACTGGGTTAGCAAGCCACCTTCAGCGTCGTCGCGCTCAGCAAGCACTACTTCGTGGTACTAGCAGAGATGGTCAGAAAGGTGCGGTAACTGCGAGTGAAGTAGAACAAGCGTTAAGTGAAGCATTGAATACGTCTGCTTCCTAACTAACTTCCTCTGAGCCACTCTTCCTATTGGGAAGAGAGTTAGAGTAAGAGGTAACCAGTTTTGGTACCTCTTACTCAACACTTATCCTCTGCGAGGGGATAAGGGACAAGAAGTATAAAGACAATAGACTACATAGTGGGCAACGGTAGTCTTAAATGGTAGGGCGGCTTGACATAGCGTCCGAATAAATTTAGCATTCGCTTCTCTTAGAGGGTGAGCGGTTTGCTTACGCCCTTTTTGTTTGTAAAGAGAGTCGCGAACAAGTTAAGGAGTCTCGATCGAGTTATGGCAACGGTGAATCAGTTAGTCCGTAAAGGACGTCATTCGGTAAAGAGAAAATCTAAGAGCCCTGCATTAATGTCGTGCCCATTGCGTCGCGGCGTTTGTACACGTGTTTATACCGTCACCCCTAAAAAGCCTAACTCAGCATTACGTAAAGTGTGCCGGGTTAAGCTAACAAATGGTTATGAAGTCACCGCTTATATCGGTGGTGAAGGCCATAATTTACAAGAGCACTCTGTTGTTCTTATCCGTGGGGGCCGCGTAAAAGACTTACCAGGTGTTCGTTATCACGTCGTCCGAGGTAGTTTAGATACTTCAGGCGTAAACAATCGTAAGCAGGGTCGTTCCAAATATGGTACGAAGCGTCCAAAGGCCGCAGCTTAATTTAATGTGCATTTAGGAATGTAGAGTTATGCCAAGAAGAAGAGTCGTCACTAAGCGTAAAACCTTACCCGATCCTATTTATGGAAGTGAATTGGTAGCTAAGTTTATCAATCACTTGATGGAAGGTGGCAATAAATCCGTCGTTGAAAAAATTGTATACGGTGCTTTCGAAATTATGCGTCAACGCGGTAGTAAAGATCCCATCGAAACATTTAAAAAAGCGATGGATAATGTTCGCCCTGCTGTTGAAGTAAAATCACGCCGTGTTGGTGGTGCAACATACCAAATTCCAGTAGAAGTCAGACCTTCACGTAGTACAGCTCTTGCCATGCGTTGGATCGTAGAGTACTCGCGTAAGCGTAGCGAAAAAGGGATGGTTCTACGTCTAGCTGCAGAAATTGCAGATGCCGCTGATGAAGAAGGCGGTCGTGGAAAGGGTGGCGCAGTTAAAAAGCGTGAAGATGTGCATCGTATGGCGGAAGCTAACAAAGCATTTTCTCATTTTCGTTGGTAAAGGTAAGGCCAGGAGCAATCACCCGTGTCACGTAAAACGCCTCTCCATAGAGTACGCAATATTGGCATCATGGCACACATTGATGCAGGAAAAACGACCGCTACAGAACGTATTTTGTTCTATACCGGTGTTTCTCATAAAATTGGTGAAGTTCATGACGGCGCTGCCGTTATGGATTATATGGA
>CAYXVT010000079.1:0-742 GCA_964468105.1 Uncultured Candidatus Berkiella sp.
CTTGTGCAGTTGTCTCTGTTGTTACAGGTACTTCAGTTGTCGCAACATCTTTTGTAGCGTCTTCAACCTTTGGAAGTTCAGCCAGTTTTTCTTCAGCTTGCTTTGGCTCAACAGGGGCTTTCTCGTCAGATTTAACAACAGCAAGGTTGTCAATCAAGTCATCAATCTTAGACTTAGTTTCTGGCTGTGTTGCTGTTCCAAACAATTTTCCAACAAGTTTGGTTGGACTCAAATAACTTAAGATGCCTCCTGTTTGCGGAGCCGCGGTTTTAGGTGCTTCGATTACATCAGCAGGCTTAATTGCTTGTGCAGTTGTCTCTGTTGTTACAGGTACTTCAGTTGTCGCAACATCTTTTGTCGCGTCTTCAACTTTTGGAAGTTCAGCCGGTTTTTCTTCAGCTTGTTTTGGTTCAACAGGGGCTTTCTCGTCAGATTTAATCACATCAAGATCATCAATCATCGCTTCCAACTTAGTGGGAGCGGTGGCTGTTTCTTCGGCTTTATCAGTATCTTTCGTGACTTTGCCTTTAAAGAAATCAAGAAGTGCTGCGCCCACATTCTTAACAATACCAGTGGGACTAGCGGCGCCAAGTAGAGGTTGACTCTCTTCGGATTTCTTTTCTTCTTTGGCCAATTGTTCTTCAATAGGATTATCATCGTCAAGAGCACCACGACGTTTTGCTAATGCTTTCAGGATAGTTTCCTGTTCGTGTTTTTTTTGTGCATCCAAAGCCAATTGATC
>CAYXVT010000079.1:752-1427 GCA_964468105.1 Uncultured Candidatus Berkiella sp.
GCACTTAGTTTCACTGTTTCAGAAGCAACTGGCTTTTGAATAACAACAGGTTCTGGTTTCTTTTCAGAAGGAACTGGTATTGCTGGCTCAATTACTTCAAGTGTATCAATTAATGCTTCCATAGCATTTTGTGGTGCTGATTGTTCCTTCTTATCTTCCCACTCGCTGTTGTCTTCCTCAGGTTCATCTGTAGTGGTAGTGGGCCTGCGACTAGAAATAACCTTGTCAAGTGCTGCAATCAAAGGATTAACTTCTTCAACTTTTTCTGAAGTAGTTGCTTTATTGAGTTCAGTTTTTTTCGCTTTTAGCGCTGCAGCCAATGGACTTTCTTCAACCTCAAGATTACCAACTAATTTATTTAGATCTTCAGCAGGTTTTTCCTCAACTTCAAGACCATCAATCAATTTATCCAAATTAGATTTTGTTTCCGGTTGTGTTTTTGTGCCTAGTAATTTTTGAGCGAGTTTGGTTGGGCTTAAAGACCAGCCAGCAGGGGGAGGAGGTGGCGGTGTTGGTGCATCAGTCTTTGTATTTGCTTCTGGTGCTTTGATATCTTCTGACGCTTTGACTTCTTGAGCTGCTGCTTCTTTCTTTAATTGCTCTACTTGAGCTGCTTCTTCTTTCTTTAATTGCTCTATTTGTGCTTCTTCTTGTTTGACAGCTTCCGTTTGCCCT
>CAYXVT010000079.1:1437-14397 GCA_964468105.1 Uncultured Candidatus Berkiella sp.
CCCTTTAATTTGTTCACGAATATCCTTCAGTGCAGCTTCTCTTTGAATTTGCGCGTTAAAATCTTCCGCAATCTGTACGGTACTTTTTTCCACGAGCTCTGTTTTGCCAAGAAAAGTTTCTAAATTATCTGCAATTTCCACAGCTTGGCGTAATTCAATTTCCAGCTTCATCGCATTGTCAAGATTCTTTGTTGCCTCTACCAGTGCTGTATGAGTACTTTTGTATTCTTTAGAAGTTGTAAAATATGAAAGAAATCCGCTTTCAGCTTGTTTATATGGAGCATGAGCTTTTTCCGCTTGAACTTGTTGTTGTTTTAAATCCTCAATGCCAGCTTGGCTTTGCGCAAGGATCTGTTTCGTTTCTGAGTAGTCATTCACAGGCGTTTTAATTAACTTAGATGCAACATCATTAGCATATTGATGTGCTAAAAGATTTGCATTGGCTACTTTTTGTTTGAAAAGAGAAACTTCGGTAGCTGTCTTCTTTATACCATCAGCAGTTGGTGCTTGTTGTAAACCGAGCATTAACTGAGTAAGTTTTGTAGGGCTAACACTTTTCCAATCAAAGTTTTGGAACCAGCTCTGATTAGTTTTGGACAGATGCTTTAAAGCTGTTTCCAGTTGAATAAAATCTGTATGTAATTGCTGGAAATCTACAGTAGCTTGAGTAGCGTCTTTTTGTAACTTTGAACTATCTTGTTCAACTTGAACTCTAATATTGTTTTCATTTTCTTGTAGAGCTTTCAAGGTCGCAGCTGTTTTTGTAAGTGCTGTTGCATGTTCGACGAGTTTAGGATCTGCAACTTTGGGTTCAGTTTGTAATGTCGTTTTATCAGTTGGTGTTGAGTCTGGTTTCTTTAAAGGATCAATACTTGTTGTATCAGTTTGTTTTTTATCAGCTTCAGATGGTTTTGGGGAAGCGTTAGTTCTTCCGAATAGGCCATCCACAATTCTACCCAATAAGCCTTTATTCGGTGTTGGTGTTGTGTCAACAGCGGGTTGTTTTGGCGAAGTATCAACAACAGGTTTTGGGGTGGTGTCAACAACAGGCTTTGGGGTTGTATCAACGACAGGTTCTGGTGTTCTATCAACAGCTGGTGCTGGTGTTGTATCAACAACGGGTTTTGGTGTTACATCAACAGCAAGTTTTGGCGTAGCAGTAACCGCTTTGGCTGCTTCTTTCATGCCGCCAAGAAATGTATGGACTGGTGTTAATAGGGTAGGTTTAGCTTTTGGAGCAATGTCGGCAATTTCTAAAGAGATGCCATTAGCTCTATTACTTAAGTCAGAATATTTTCTATTAGCAAGAGATAAAATGGCTTTAATAGCAGCTTCTTGTGTGATAGTGCTAGTTGTTGTTTGGTGTGCAGATGATGCTTTTTTTGAAAGTATCGAAGATTGCACATTGCCATGATGGATGCGATTCAAGGCATGGCTATGGCCCTCTGATAGTAATTCATCAATAGACTCAGCTTCTATATCAGCACTTTCAAAACCATCTACGGTATCGACTTCAATGAGATCGTCTTCAGTAGTAAGCGAGTCAGGCACTTTAGCTTCAGCGCTTTTTATAAATCCATCTGTAAAGTTTTCGATGGCGTCTTTAATAGTCTCAACAAATTGTCCAATCTTAGACTCAGGTACCTGATTGGCTTCCAATGTTTCTGACAGTGATGGCTTGTTACTCATGTGCTATTCCTTCGGACGATAAATGGTAAATTTAAAAGTTGGCTAACTGCGATATTACGCGGGCAAGCTATAAGTGTCAAACCTAACTACATTGTTTTTACTAGGAAAAAGGGCGTTATACGACCAAAGGCGGCAGCAATAAGATGAATAGAAATAGGCGAAGATGCTTAGTGAGGAGAAAGACTGCTTTGTAACAAGGGACTAAGGAATGGCCATACATTCTCAACAATAATAGGTTGAGCTTCACTTGTTGGGTGAATATGGTCTTCAAACATGAGTTTTGGTTGGGTGGCGATTTTATCTAATAAGAAGGGAACAAGAGGTATCGCATGTTGTTCACTCAATTGCTGATAGTTATCATAAAATTGTTTGGTGTAGGTGCTGCCATAATTGGGAGGCAGTCGCATACCTATTAATAGAACTTTAGCATTAGCTTTTAAAGAAAGTTCAATCATCTGGTTAAGATTCGTGCGTATGCTTTGAATCTCTAACCCTCTTAACCCATCGTTTCCGCCTAACTCTAATATAACCACATCAGGCTGATATTGCTCAAGTAATGAAGGAAGTCGTTGTAAGCCATTAGCCGTTGTATCACCGACAATACTACTATTAATGACATTGGCCTGTGAGTTGATGTCTTTAAGCTTATTTTCCAATAACTTTACCCAACCATTTTCAGGAGGTATTTGATAGGCAGCGCTCAAGCTATCACCCAGAACTAAGACGGTTGGCTTGCCTTGGCAGGGAGAACTGATGAAAGTTAATAGTAACCATAGGAAAATCATGAGATAAAAGGTAGTGTATGAAAAAAATGATTTATTGGGGTTGGTGATGATCATGATTTGCGCCAAAGCTGTGGAAAAAAGGGTAGAAACATTAGCAAGTCCTATAGATATTCTAAGAGGGGTTGATCTTAACGTCAATAAAGGAGAAGCCATAGCTATTGTTGGCGCATCAGGATCGGGCAAAACAACATTGCTTAGTTTGCTAGCAGGACTAGATGTGGCGACAAAGGGTGAATTGATTGTAGATGGATTTAATCTCTCTCAATTAAATGAGGATGAAAGAGCGACTTGGCGCCTTGGTCGAGTTGGATTCGTGTTTCAAAATTTTGATCTGCTTCCTTCATTAAATGCTTTAGAAAATGTCATGTTACCTCTTGAATTATGTAAGCGCAAAAATGCAAAGCAACAAGCATTGGATATTTTAAATAAAGTAGGATTAGGTTCTCGTTTAAGACATTTCCCAAGTCAATTATCTGGAGGAGAACAGCAACGTGTTGCTATTGCTCGGGCCTATGTTATTGCCCCTAGCCTTCTATTTGCAGATGAACCAACAGGGTGTTTGGATAGCAATACAGGTGAAAAAATAATCGATTTGCTATTTGAATTAAAAAATGAATTAAAAACCACTCTTATTTTTGTAACGCATGATTTACTCTTGGCAAATCGATGTGATCGTACGTTTTTATTGATCGATGGAAAGTGTTATATAAAACAGGAAAGTTAATATGTTGCTGCATTTGGCCATAGCACAACTATGGCGTGAGAAGCATAACCCAGAATTTCGCATTATGGCGCTAGCTTTATTTCTAGCAGTATTTTCTGTAACAATCTTGACGAATCTAACTGCTGCTTTTCGACAGACAATGGGGCAAGATGCGGCAACCCTATTGGGAGCTGATCTCATTGTAGAATCATCAGAGCCCTTAAGCTTGGACTATATAGCTTATGCACAAAGCCTAAACCTTCAAACATGTACCGCCATCGATTTTTTTAGCATGATTTCAGTGAATGGAGCACTTCAATTAGCTAGTATTTATGCAATCGACACGCGTTTTCCATTACGTGGTCAATTGGTTGTTAAGACAGCTAATAGTGTAAAACAATTTGGTCCCCCACCACCAGGTGAGATATGGATGGAAGAAAGTTTAGCATCAAAGTTGAATGTTCAGCTAAACGAAAAAGTGACAATTGGTGATGCTGAGTTTGTGTTGGGGGGGATCATTCAACAGCGACCCGTAGCGCTATCAGATAGTAGTGCTTTGGCAGCAGTTGCTTATGTTAATGCCCAGGATCTTACAAAGATGGCTGTGTTGCAACCTGGCAGTCGAGCCACTTACCGCTTACTGTTGGAAGGATCCTCTGAACAAATTAGATTGATGAGAGAGAACTTTCAAGGGCATAGCACGGATGTTTCATGGGTAAGCCCTTCAACGGGTAGAGCAGGATTTAATCGGATTTTAACCACAGCTAATCAATATTTAGCGGTGATTCTACTAATACAAAGTCTTTTGGCAGGGTTTGCCGTTGCGATCTGTGCAAATCAATATAGTATTCGCCAACAAAAAAATGTGGCCCTTATTCGCTGCTTTGGCGCAAGCAGTAAAATGATTTTTCAGTTGCAAATAACAGCGTTGATAATTTTAGCCTTCATTATCTTTATTCTGAGTATTAGTGCGGGCTATGTTGTAACACATGCCTTGCTTCCTCTTGCTCAACAACAGGGCTTATCACTTAGCGTACCTTTTTGGCAAGGTGGCATTTTTGGCGCTTTATCCGGGGTATTGATACTGATAGGGTTTGCATTAGGACCAATACTTGATTTACAACGCGTAAGCCCTATTCAGATATTGCAACAACGAAGTCAATCCCCATCTAAAGCAAGTCTGGTATGCTATATTCTAGCTGTAGTCGCTTTAGGCCTATTGTTTACAACGACGCAAGGCGATGGCACGCTTGCGATTAGAATGGGAACTCAGATTCTCGGATTAAGTATTATCGCTTTTGCGCTTTCCTATGGTCTTTGGTTTATCTTAAGCCATTTAAGCACTATTGGGCCACTTTCGTGGCGTTTTGGGATGGCTTACTTGGTACGTTACAAATGGAAGAGCATAACGCAATGGTTAGTTTTTACTATCGTTATCATGTTATTACTTCTTGTGCAAATTATTCAAGGAAGTTTTATTAAAACATGGCAGGAACAATTACCCATTGCCACGCCGAATTATTTTTTATTAAATATTCAACCAAATCAAGTTTCAGATTTAGAAAAGTGGTTTAAAGCTAGAGCTATCGAGAAAGTATTATTTTATCCTATTGTTAGAGGTAGAATGAGCCATATCAATGGGTTAAATATTGATACTATTAATAAAAATAAAGACAATCAAGAACGCAAAGGACTAGGTAGACCCATTAATTTGACTTGGATGAGTGAACTTCCTTCTGATAATAAAGTCATAGCAGGCATTGATTGGAGCACGGTTGCCAAAGGCCAAGCGCTGATTTCGATTGAAAAAAATTTCGCCGAGCGTCAAGGGGTTTCTATAGGAGATTCAATAGGCTTCCAAATTGGAGAGCGTTCTGTTAGTGGTAAAGTTGTGCAGGTAAGGACCGTTGAATGGGAAAGCTTTAAACCCAATTTCTTTGTCATTTTCCCACCAAATGTTATTGACGAATACCCACACTCTTATATTACTAGTTTTTATTTGCAGCCCAATCACAAAGAAATACTCGTTTCCTTAGCAAAGGAATATGTTGAAATATCCATTATCGATATTGATGCCTTGTTACAAAAGGTAAGGCAGATGATTGATAAAGTATCGCTTTCTTTGCAAGTGTTATTAATGATGGTTTTCGTTTTGGGACTACTAATTATGTATGCAAGTTTACTATCGAGTCTAAAAGAAAGACTCCAAGAAAGTGCATTACTGCAAATATTAGGGGCTAATAGGCGATTTATTGCCAAAGTATTATGTATTGAATTTTGCGTGTTAGGATTAATGGCGGGTCTTTTTGCAAGTGTGATTGCTCAAGTGGTTGCTTTTGATTTAGCAAAAAACTATTTTGGGTTTTCTTATACTTTTGATTTTAAATGGCTATTTATTGGCATATTTTCTAGCGCCATTATTATTTTAGTATTTGGGTTAATGGGTGCCAGGAAAGTATTTTATGTGACACCATTAAGCATATTGAGACAAACAGGTTAGAAAGTTTAGGAGTTTTCCATGTTAAATAGCAATTTAGGCCAACCTAATCAGATCCGATGGCGAGCTTTCTACACTTGGTGTCGAGGTGGTTTCAATATGGGGTGGGATACAGCAAATGCTTTAGCCAATTTGTTGCCACAAGGTTTATTTGGACTTTTTTTAGAAGTTGAGCCCAATTCTCAATTGTTTAATCCCCCAAAGTTACTGACCAAATATCTTTTAGGTCCTCTTCTGGGAGCACTATTCTTGTTAATTGCGCTTCCTCCGGCTCTTATAGAGGGCGTGATGTTTAAACGTAGTTTCAAAAAGAATAATGACGAGTGGGCAACCAAATTTGTAACCAAGCAAGGCGTGAATCTTTTTTGGGGTGCGTTAGCGGTTAGTGCGTTGTGGTTAATTGCCATTTCAACAGGGTATTTGTTGAGTGCGATTAATAGTGCTCTTTTTATCCCATTAGCGGTAAGCTATGGTTTGGTTTGTTTAGGAGGTCTAAGTAATGGCTTGGTCAATCTCTTTGGCTCAATGATACAATTATATGTATACAGAACTAAAGATCTTGATTGGAAATATAACATGAAGGGTCTTGTCGACATTAGGTTGGATAAATCGACAGAAGATGTGAAAGTGAAACTCAATCAGGAGTTTCAAGATGAAACAGTTAAAATGTCAGAATTATTTGATCACGCTTATGCCAAAATAGTACAAGAAAGAAACCATCCTCCAACAACTGCTGAAATCAACGAATGTGGCGTATTGTCACTTAATGGTTTGCAAGATGATCAAAATAAATTTCTTATCGCTTTAACCAAAGACCGAAAACTGAGTAAAGATGAAGATAAGCTTGCTGCCATCGATAAGCGCCATACGGAATTTAATGCAAAATATAGGTTAACATCATGATCAAGAAGATTTTTTGGAATGGCATAAAAGCCTTTGTACCCATTGCATTAACCATCACAATTGTTATTTGGTTATTTACAACAATGGAAGCATTCTTTGGGCGCTTTCTCAAAACTCATATTCCGCCTCAATATTATTTTGAAGGATTAGGGATTATTGTTGGTGTAGCCTTGATTTTTGTCATCGGTATTTTAGTTAATGCTTGGATTGTTGGTAGAATCTATGCATGGCTTGAAAGAATGGTTAAACAGATCCCTGTGATTAATAGCATTTACAATGCGATACAAGATCTCTTAAATTTCTTTGATAAAAGTAACCAGGCCCAACAGCAAGCCGTAATGATACAAACTAGAATGGGTAAGGTGATGGGTTTTATCACGCGTGATGCACTTGAAAAAATGACTCCTCCTTTGGGAAATGCTGAGGAAGTTCTTGTCTTTATTCCACTTAGCTATATGGTTGGTGGTATTACAACAATAGTTTCTCGCAAAGCCATTACACCTTTAGATTGGCCAGTGAATGAAGCGATGAGTTTTATTCTGACCGCAGGTATGACAGGACAAAACAAGGGATCTATTAAGAAAATATGATTTATGGCATTTATTCTTCTATTTTCTTGACCTGTTTATCGAAAATCATTAGGGTTCGACTACTAAAAACATAAATTTTTATGGGCGATCAAAATGAGTTTGTCATCTGTCACCGAAAAAGCGGAAGAAAAAGTCAATGTTGAGGGATGCTTATTAGATTATGGTTTTCGCTCTTACCTTATTAACCCTATTACAAAACTGGAAGGAAAAAAGCCTAAGCAGCAAATCAACAGCTTTTTGGAACAACTTTTTTTAGATAATTTATTGCCACAGCCAAAAGAGAAGTCGAAATTAACGCAAGCCCCATATGAATCATCTGTCACGACAGTTGATTGGAAGTTGCTTACCGAATTTGCAATTGGGATGCTAGAAGAATTACCCCCCGATGAATTTTTACGGTCTATTAATGGATTTTTTCATAAGCTTGAATGGAATCAACAATTAGCTTGTGTTTATTTCGTTAAAGAATTGATTCGTTTAGATACCCATTGTGAATGGATCGCAAGCGATGAATTTCGGCATGCCTTCCATGACTTTCATGATAAAATGGATGCAAACAAGCGCTCAATGACAACTTTAAAGTCTAAACTGAAAAATTTTCATTCATCGAAGTTTCCATCCAGCTATCTAAAATCAGCAGAAAGACTTGCGCAAGATCTGACTAAAGCATTTGCACAGGCGACATTAGATATATCTCCAATCGGATTTCGAGCGACAAGTTTGTTTAAAAATACTGACGAAAGTATAGCTTTCTTAAAATTATCAGCACTGTCATCAAAGCTTTCTCAACTGGTTTGCCTGGATGTTCTGCAAGCATCAACACCTGAAAAAAGTGCTGCAATAGTAGAGTATTATATCAATGTTATTGGTTTGTGTCTGAAAGAAAAAAGCAAAGATAAAGATGATGTCTTGGTATATAATTTAGGTGCTGCATTTGCCTTATATAACGGACTACAATTTGGCGTCATCAAACGGTTGAAGGATGTCTGGAAAAAAGTATCTCGTGATCATGCTGAAAAACTAAATACTTATAATGCCTTGTTTAGTAACGAAGGGGCTTTTAATGCTTTGCGAAAATCGATTCGTGAACACCCTGATTGTATTCCTGCTTTAGCTGTTTATTGTGGTGATAAAGAAAAGATCCAATCAAATACATTCCAAGATCGTCTTATGCTCAATGCAAAGGTTAATCAACAATTTTTTGAACACCAACAATATTTAGCATCGCTAACACATCTACCTTCACAACCCTTTAGAACCGATTTAATGGATAAAGTAGAGCATGTTTATTATAGCGATGACTTTGCTTATGGGTTGTCTTATCTCATTTTGCCTTCAAGAGTCATTAAAATAGAAGATGCGACATTAGAAAATCTGCTTTCTACTTTAAAAGACACTTATGCTCTGAAAGCGCCGTTAGTTGTGCGCAATAAACGCAAAGTGATTTTAAAGCAAAATGAAGCCAAGATAGAAATAGAAGCTTTTGTAAAAAAATATTCAGAAGAGCAAAGAACACAAATTCTTGAGCTGTGTGACAAAGTGATTGTAGCATTTGAACGAACACTAGAACCACATAGTGATGAGGATGTTAAAGAATTGGGTGAAAGTATAGCGAAAATGAAACTTGAGGGACAACAGCCCAGTGTCTTAAATGCATCCGAGCAACATATCTTTGCTCAAGAAAGAATGAAGAGTCTGCGCGGTTCCATCACGGGAACCCGCTTATCGCCAAGACCATCTATTGCCGAAAGCCAACCTCCAACTTTTACACCCCGCTATAGTTCTTCCTCTGCTCAAAGCCAAGATACGACGACACCTAGAACTAAAGAAAAAATGGGTGCCGCAAAGAAGAAATAATATTTCTATAGTTCACGGCATCCAGATCTTCATCTTGGTATGATAACTTCAATACCATTTGCACTGGCTATTAATACTTTATCGGCACTACGTTGTGCAAAAAGTCCGTTTGTAACAACGCCAGTGATATTGTTAATAGCTTGTTCAAGGGTAATAGGTTGCATGATATTCAGGTTGTGGACATCGAGGATTTGGTTGCCATTGTCAGTAACAAAACCTTCACGATAAACCGGATCCCCGCCTAACTTCACCAACTCACGAGCCACATAACTGCGAGCCTGGGGGATCACTTCCACTGGTAAAGGAAATTCTCCTAATTGTTTAACATATTTTGAGCTATCGATAATGCATACAAATTTCTGAGCAACTGCCGCCACAATTTTTTCTCCAGTCAGGGCGCCACCGCCTCCTTTGACCAGTTGGCAATGATGATTACATTCATCAGCGCCATCAATATAGACATTTATCGGGCCTTCATTTATATCAAGAACAGGGATCCCATTTGCTTTGAGTAGCTTCTCTGAAGCACGTGAGCTAGAGACAGCGCCTATTATATAATTTTTCTTCTGCGCTAAGGCTTCAATAAAAAAATTAACAGTACTGCCTGTGCCGATGCCAATGATAGTGTCTTGATTGATCTCTTTCAGTGCTGCTAGGGCTACCGCTTTTTTTAAATCATTTTGAGATGCCATTGAATTGTTTCCTTTTGATGTTTAGGAGGTCATTGCTATAATGGCCTTCCATTGCAGAGGGGTGACCGGCATGACGGATAAGCGGTTACCTCTGTTCAGCAAAGTAAAGCCCTTTAAGCGGGGATTATTTTTTAGAGCTTGTAAAGTAATGGGATCCTCGAACTTCATTTTAAATTTGACATCTGCCATAAACCACCGAGGGTTTTCAGGTGAACTTTTAGGATCGAAATAGGGTGATTTGGGATCAAATGCGCTGGGATCAGGGTAGGGGTGGCTGGTTATTGTTACCATTCCTGCAATCCCAGGGACTGAACAGCTTGAATGATAAAAAAAGGCACTATCGCCTACTTTCATCTCTTTGATAAAGTTTCGGGCTTGATAATTGCGAACACCGTCCCAGGGAGAGGTTTTATTTTTAGCCTTTATTAGATCCTCAATGCTAAAAGCATCGGGTTCGGATTTCATAAGCCAATAATTTTGCAAAGCGATACTTCCCTTGAGTAACTTGTGGCAAGTTTATGAAAACTGGATGAAAAAAGAAAGAAGTTATCTTGAAATCTAAAAAACTGGGCTACACTATTTATAGAACTTATTTTTTAAGAGGGTATTATGTCACGTAAAACTTTCGATACGATGGTGTTTTTAATCATTGTTGTGGGTGTTGGGCTTGGAGTAAGCAGTTACTGGATCATATCTCCCTCTTTTTAAGTGGCTAGCGGTAGTAGAATTCACTCTGGGTCACCACCCCGTCTAGTGGTAAATCTAACTTATTTCTTGGCAAACTTGAAACCCGTTGAAAATCATAAGCTAACCCGATTAACCTGGGTTTAATTTCTCTTCTTCTTAAGGCAAAGGTTGCATCATAAAACCCTTTACCCATACCAAGTCGGTTACCTTGTTTATCAAAACCCACTAAGGGTACTAATACGACATCAAGTGATTGTATGGGACAGATTGTCATCAAGGGATATGAGGGTTCTAAAATCCCAAATCGATTTTTAACCATGTTCGTTTGTAAATCGATTTTGACAAATTCAAGCCGATGCTGAGCTAAGAGCGGTACAAAACAAGCTTTATGTTGTTGTAGGGCAAGCTTCAATATGGGTAACGTTGGTACTTCGCCATCAAAGGGTAAGTAAAGAGCAATTTTATGTGCTTTTTTAAAGAAATCAGCTTGAAAAAGATTTGTTGTAATCTGATCGGCAAATTGATCTTGTTCTTCATGAGATAGCGCACGCCTCTGCTTGCGCAACTTGCTTCTGAGGTCTTGCTTTAACTGCATTTAAAACGCCTAAACAATTTAGCATGTATTCTCAAGCAGTTGTCTTTTACCCTCAAGGGGCACAATGTAGACTCGGCCTCGAGGCTTCGATAGTAGGAGTGTACGTCTCAGTACATGGCCTATTACAAGCGACGACAACAAAGTCTAAAGGGCAAATGCGAAGAGAATAGAGAGGCTTTTTCCCAACCTGCCGCTGCACCGGTTGCCTTGAACCCTTTAAGTTCAATTGGGCTCCTCAGCTTCGCATCAGGCTTCCCACTTAAAGTGGACATGCGCAACAGCAAAGACATTCTGGATCCCTAGCAATTTAGCATCGGCTCAAAAGACACTAGGTACTGGCAAACAAGCCAGGAAAAAGCCATTTTTATACTGTTTCTTCTAGAATTTCGAGTTCTATTTGTGAAGCAATGCTTTCTTTTCTGGGTGCCAATTGCTCACGTGGTAAAGTTTCTCGCGCTAGAACATTATCAATTTTTTCTTGCAACAACTTTAATCTTTCAGAGAAAGCTTCGTCAGGTTCAAACGAAGTATTTTTCAAGGTTAATAGCTCATTGGCAATATTGAGCGCAGCCATGACAGCAATTCGTTCGATACCAATGACTCGTCCACTTTGACGAATAAGTCGCATTTGCTTATCCAGGTACTGAGCAGCCTCACGTAACGCCAATTCTTGGCTTTTTGGACAAGCGACCCGGAATTCCTTTTCTAGTATTCTAACACAGATACCGTTTTCCCCAATACTCATTTTAAGTCGTTTCTCCAAAAATGGTTAACCCATCTTTTATCATATGGAGACCAGCGCATGGGGTCAATACAAAGGATGTGTTAATCTTACAAATCCAGCCCTTAGATGAGCTAATACTTTTATGAAAGATGTTGAAAGTGACTGGCCTGATTATGAAACGCTAGAACACCGTTTATTTGCCGCAAGTACACCATTTTCACCAGCGTATATTCATGGGATGATGGTTGCTATGTTATGTGTAAGTTCGCGCTCCACAGATAAAACATGGACTTACTTACAAGCGGAAATGCCAACAATGGCAGAACAAAGTACTACAAATAAGTTATTCGAAGCACTATTTAGATTAACAACCAACCAGCTACAAGATCCTGATAAAGGGGTAGTGATAATGCTACCGATAGATGGTGAGCCCTTGTCTCATCGTTTGGAAGCGTTGTCATCATGGTGTGAGGGTTTTTTAGATGGAGTGACTTTAGAGAATGTCTCTTCATCCTTATCCCAATTGCCCCTGGTTACAGAAGTGCTCTCTGATCTACAAAACATAAAGGATATCTCCTTTGATGCAAGAGAGACAGAAGAAAACGAAAAAAACTATGCTGAGATTGTCGAATTTATTCGGGTTGGTTTGTTGTTAGTTTATGCAGAATGCAAACAAGCAAATATTGCCCATCAACCATTGCATTAAAGGGAAAGAAGGATGTCTCAACATTTTTTTAAAGCCAGACGGGAAGCTGTTTTTAATAAAATGGCTGATAATAGCATTGCGCTGCTAAGTGCTGCTCAATTGCTCCATCGCAATGGGGATGCAGAATTTCCGTTTCGACAAGATAGCTATTTTTACTATCTCACCGGCTTTGATGAGAGCGCCGCTATTGCTGTTTTGATTAAAAAGAAAGGCGTTTGTCGATACATTTTATTTTGCCAAGATAAAGATCCCAAAGTAGAACAATGGACCGGGGCTCGTGTAGGCATTAAAGATGCTTGTAAAATATATGGTGCTGATGAAGCTTATATTTCTTCCGAAGCTTTTATGCGCTTACCAGATTTAATTTCTGGTACTCAAGCAGTATATTATCTGACCAGCAATAATTATGCTTTTGATAAAAAGCTATTTTCCTGGATAGAAGCCTTGCGAAAAAAAGGGCGTCAAGGCGAAGTTGTGCCTCATCAGTATTTAGATATCCGCATGATTTTAGATGAGATGCGCCTGATAAAGA
>CAYXVT010000080.1:0-14291 GCA_964468105.1 Uncultured Candidatus Berkiella sp.
AACGATTTTTACTTAGCTTCAAAGGCAATTGAGGATTTAACCTCTTTGGTAGAAATCCCTTTTACGACAAATGATTTTACGCCGCAAGATTTTGGAAGTAATAGTGTACTGAGTCACTTTTTAGGTGAGAAAGATATTCACGATGGCAATATGTTAGTAAGTTCCAAAAATGGTGTTACCTTCAGTGCATATAAAATTGATAATGCTGAATCGCTGGACGATGAGGTAATAGAAACAGCACGTTTAAAATCTAAAGATACTTCGGAAGAAGATCAATCAGATGAAGATGAGCCAACTTTTGAAGCAGAAGAAGCAAATCAAATTGATTTTGTGCCAAAAAGTGAACCAGAATCATTTGATATCAAAGATATATTTCACAATCACTGGGATTATCCTGAATCGATTCTAAATCATTATCGCTATAAACAAGAACAGATAGCGACTTTAAAAGCAATTGCTGAAACACCTTTTACTGAAATTGCCACCATCTTGCGTCGCACCGTTACCGCAAGCAAAAGAGTTGAACTTTTAGCTTGTTGCTAGCAAACTCTTAAGCTCGGCCTCTGAAGTTAAAAAAGTGAAAGCTATTTTACAAAAACCACAAGAATTCCCGAAAGTGAGCGAAATTGAAGATCTCATTCAATTGTTAGAAAAACGTCATCGGCGTTATGTTGCTCTAAAGCCAAAATAATTACTAAAACGAATAATATATCTTTTTTTGACTTTCTAATAGATCGCATGAAAGATACATGGGTTTATTGACTAAAAACCTAGGATCTATAAACTTCTAATAGTATAGCGTTCGAATAATCGATGAGGATTTCCATGGAACTAAAAAAACGAAAGCTAGGTAATCAAGGGCTTGAAGTATCTAGCCTAGGCCTTGGATGCATGGGAATGAGTCAATCCTATGGTGTGCCCAATGATCCTGAATCTATTAAAACACTACATCGTGCGATTGATCTTGGTGTAACATTTTTTGATACTGCTGAAGTATATGGCCCCTTCACCAATGAAGAACTTCTCGGCCAAGCATTCAAGGGTCGCCGTAACAAAGTTATTATTGCGACCAAATTTGGATTTCATATTCAAGACGGCAAAATGTCGGGGCTAAATAGCAAGCCTGCTCATATCAAACAAGCTGTTGAAGGTTCCCTTAAACGATTGCAAACAGATCATATTGATCTTTTGTATCAACATCGCATTGATCCATCAGTTCCTATTGAAGAAGTGATGGGCGCTATGGCGGATCTGGTTCGTGAAGGCAAAGTGAAATATCTCGGATTATCAGAAGCAGGCGAAGAAAATATCCGCAAAGCCCATGCAGTCCATCCTATTTCTGCGTTGCAAAGTGAGTATTCTCTCTGGGAACGTAATTTAGAAGAAAAAATTATTCCGCTTATTCATCAATTAGGCATTGGCCTTGTCCCCTTCTCACCTTTAGGACGTGGTTTTTTAACTGGCAATGTTAAACGGGCTGAAGAATATCCAGAGAATGATTACCGAAGAGGCGATCCCAGATATCAAGGTAAAAATTACGACGCCAATATGAATGCCGTTTCCATTGTACACAACATAGCCAAAGAGAAAAATGCCACACCGGGACAAATTGCATTGGCTTGGATTTTACATAAAGGCAATGATTTTGTACCCATACCTGGAACAAAACATCAGAAGTACTTAGAAGAAAACATTAACGCGTTGAATATATCTCTTTCTCCCGCTGATATTAAAAAGCTCGATGATGCTCTTCCACCAAGTAAAATAGCGGGGCCTCGTTATAGTGAACCACAGATGAAATTCGTCGATCGCTAGAATGAAAAGGGTCAAGTATCCCCTTGACCCCTTTCCGTTTTTTTCATTTTATCTAATAATTCATTAGATGCGACAGATTCAAGAAAGTTTAATACTGCTATATGTGTATTTTGATAGGCTAAACGGTATGCTGCAAAATTACTAGCTGTAAGTGCTTCTAATCGCTGGTCATTTGGCAGTGTTTCCCATACTAATTTCATAATTTCAACATCCCCTCTGTCAGCAGCATAGACAAAGACATTATAGTCTTGAAATTTTAATACTTGCCATTGTTGTTTTTGCGTTAAAAAACTCAAAATAGTGTCTATCACACCGACATAACCGTTTTTAGTCGCAATAAGCATGCATTCAGGAAAATAGAACTTAACGACATTCATTTTCAAGCTATCAGGAATGAAGTTCCATAAAAATTCAATCACATCAATCTGATTGACGTACGCAGCATTTTCAAAAGGTCCCCATTGGCTAGAAAGGTTGCTCAAATCTCTTTGTTGTATTTTGAATAAATGCTCAAGATTCTCAAAAGGAACGATATTTAAAACTCTTTGTACCGATAATACACTTTGCTTACAGGAGAGGTTAAATAAATCGGGAACGAAGTGCTTTAATGAAGGTTGATTCAAAATTGAAGCAATATAATTTTCGTTTTCAACAATAACATTGAAACAATAATATTGTAAAAACTCATCATTCATAAGCTCTTCAATCAGGGGCCATTGATGACTATCCAAAGCTTGTCTAAAACCTTCGCCATTTCTGGCTACGAAAGCAGGAACTAATGCTTCCATATCATTATCAATGTTAGCAAATATGAATGAGGCCATTTCATTGAAGATGTCGAGTTGGCCTTGGGCCATTGCCAAATGTAAGTATTGGTAGCTATTGTACTTTACGAACTCACGCTGCTTTTCCATATTCAGGGTCTGGAATAATTTACGATATTCTTTTAATTCACCCTTTTCAATGGTGATCATCAGTTGTGTTTGAATATAATCATTCATAACAATCCTCGATATCTTGACAGAAGATTAATTGTATAAAACCTTTTAAGTAAGGCAAATTATACTGTAAAAACCGCATCATTTTATGTGGTAAAAAAATATAAGCATGGCTTTACTAGATAAAGGGAGATCTTCTGGCGATAAACTGCAGCATGATTTTTAGCAAGTCTTTTCTTTAGAAATAATAATCTTTGCAAATACTCCCATCACCATTGACACCAATTTTCTAGTCAGCATGATGGAAGGGATGGCAAAACACCAGGCCATAGGAAATACTTTCATCCAGCTGTGGAACATTTCCAAACTGAATCCTAATCGAAAGGTACTGATGGCACCGCACATAATAAAAGCCATTATTCCAGTACTAAGAATGATTTCGATAGATTTGTGTAGTTGCGCGCTTTTCATATGTCACCTTGTTCAATATTTACGACCTTGAATACAATTATATTTCACAGTATAATTTAGAGATAGCGGAATATATTGTTTTACTTGGTCGAATATTTTGAACAATGATTGATTTAGATGCCCTGCGAGTGTTAGATGCCATCGATAGACTGGGCAGCTTTGAAAAGGCGGCTCAATCGTTGTTTCGTGTGCGATCTGCCATTAGCTATACCATTCAAAAATGTGAACAAGATTTAAACATTCAAATCTTTGATCGCAGTAAGCATAAAGCAGCACTGACCCCTGCCGGCACCATGCTATTAGAGCAAGGAAGACACTTATTAGAAGAAGCATACAAAATTGAGCAACGGATAAAACAGGTCCATCAAGGCTGGGAGATGGAGCTAACCATTGGCATCGATGTGCTCATTCCCACCAAACCCCTATTAGAGTTGATCCAAGCGTTTTATGAGTTACATCAACATACCTTTATTAAAATACAAAATGAAGTTTATGGCGGAACCTGGGATGCTTTAGTTGGAAATCGCGCCGATCTAATGATTGGAGCATCAGGTGTTAATCCGATGCCTGCTATTTTTAATACCAAAAAGCTACCTAAAGTAGAGCGCGTTTTTGCTGTAAATCCTAAGCATCCTTTGGCGAAACTAAAAGCACCCTTAACAACAGCGCAAATTAGTCAACATCGCAGTATCACCATTAAAGACACTTCCCGCAATATCCCACCCAAGCATGCGCCTCATTTATCATTACAAGAAATTTTAACGGTAAGTGATATGCAGACAAAATTTGAAGCGCAATGTATGGGATTAGGGGCAGGATTTCTACCCAAAGCTTTAGCTCTCAAAGGAGTCGAGCAAGGGAAATTGGTAATTAAAGAAGTCTCAGACTTGGAAATGAGCACCTTGCCAAGTTTAGCTTGGCGAAAAGCTGACCATGGCAAAGCGCTGAAATGGTTTATTGATAAAGTGCTCGAACAAGATTGGGCCAAATGGGATTAAAAATTTGACCATCTAGGTCAAAAGCCTTCGCTTTCATTCATTTTCTAACCACTTATAATAATGCTAGACCCCATATAAATTTTGGAGACAATGTCATGACACTTTCAATTAGAAATATTGCATTAGGCGCAATGCTCACTTCAATGCTCGCTATTGGCACAAGCACAGCCAATGCTCAGACTACCCTATCATTTAGCGACAATAGACCACAAATAACAGAATTACACAAAATAAATAACACCCTTCATACCATTGGCGTTCATCTTAGTAATGTAGATATTCCTCAAGAAGCTAAAACTATTTTAGGGGGGACGTCACAATCAAAGCTTAATGAAGAACAACAATCTAAAATATTAAAAATATTTTCTCTTAACCGTAATGACGTGTTAAATCAAATACATCTAGCTGGCCGTAAACCTGTTGTCGCAGAGGGAGGCAGCCTGTCAACTCGTGAAGTTGGTGTTCCACCTTATCCCAAAATTTATGACTTGATTTCTATGACCCCACAAGATCACATTAATGCTGAAAATAAGTTTGGGAAACTTCATGTGAATTCAGCAGAAAATGATCAGGGTGTGGATGAAGTGATGACCTTAATCTCAGGAGGCCCATGGACATGGTTCTTTTTACTGGATGACAATGTTGTTGTTAAACTCTCCATGGACCGAGTTTCCCTAAATGGACCTGGCTGGCGGATTAGTTATCCAGGTACTGTGCCACATGGGGCATTTATGGATGCTGAAGATGGCATTTGCGTTGCTTACATTACAGGCCCTGAAACTTGGTTGATGCGCTATGAATCACCAATGATTAAAGGTGCTAAATTGTTGGGAACAAATCCATGGATTGATTTCTCAAGTCAACAACCAATTCTTTTAAATGAAATCAAAAAGTAATCAAACGACTACTGGCGACCTGTGAGTTAAAAAACGACACAGGTTGTCCTGTTCTTTATTATTAATAATTTCTAATGAAGTCTTTACCATTTTTAACATACTCATACATAGTAATTTCTACTATAATCTGCAAAGATAAATAATATAATCGACGTTAGAAGATAAAAGAGTTTATATTCATGTTATTTGCAACGCCTGATTATCTAGCTATAACCGTCCAGAATCAAAATGAATCCTTAATCCAAAATCGTCCATGCCCAATGAGTTCAATGCGCGTTTTACGGGAAGGTAAATCGCTGATCGCTGAATACTTTGCCTATCAATTTTGTGCCGCCATAGAATTACCCGGCCCGAAGATAAGTCATATAAAAATTGAAAGTGGAACAGATGTCAAAACCTACATTGATTCTGAAGAAGTGAGGGATTTTATATCATTTAACGATAGTTGCCTTGACAAAAACACCCAAACTGCAACAGTTAAAGGCAAACGTTATCGTCTAGATCCTAGCCTTTTTATCTCTTTCATCGCTGAATTAGTTATTCAAGATAATGATCAGTGTCCTTGCCAATATTTGATAGCGCGACATCAAGATCGCTTGTATAGAATGAGCATTGACAAAGAATTAGCACGTGCTAAATCAATCGCTAACAATGAGAGTGAGTTTTGGATAACCGTTGCTAAAATCTGCCAGAAATACTTTTCTCCTTACGAGAGTACTTTAGAACAACAATTCGCTATAGTACATCGACTACAAATGATTTGTAGTGGAGAACCCTCAATTTTATATCAGATCTTTTATAATTCTAGAGTCCAAGCATCATCTGAGTTAATTTCTAATGGTTTTCGAGATGCACTCTATGATGCATGGCTCAAAAATGCTCAACAATTAATCAATGCTTATAAAAGTCGATATCAATCTCAATTTGAAAATTATGGCTTACGAGAAAAAGTACGTCAACATTTTGCAAAGAAAGTTTGCTCTTTAGTAAAATTGCCATTAAATATCGAGCTTCAGTTATTTGAAGATCAATTAGTTAATGATTTGTGTTCCCGATTGTATTTTGATAATCCAAGCAATATTGATGAAAGCCTTTTGAATAACCATTGGCTAATAAAACGAGTTGCATATGCAGAAGAATTAAGATTATTTGAATCAAGTAACAATCTTAAAACCAATCCGAAAATAATTGCGTCAGTATATACGGCAAGAAAATCTCACTTCAAGCCACAGTTATGTAGGCTATGGAAGATGAATGATAAAACAATTGTTAGCATTTTAACTGCAGAAGTAACCGAACCTTCTTATCAATTTTGTAGGCTTATAAGTATAGAATCATCTACAAAGCTGAGAGTAAAATAAATTATACTGTTTAACATATGAAGTGTTTAACTTTGATCTATATGTCTATCTTGTACAGACGAATATAATTGTGTGCCGCCAAGAAGTGAAGCATCAACTTGATCGTTAATGCTTGGACTCACTTGCGGTAAAGTGATAGTAAATGTTGAACCTTTACCCTCTTCACTTTCGACACAAATAGAACCACCAAGAATTTTGCAGTATTTTTCTGTTATATATAATCCTAAACCTGTTCCACCATATCTTCGCGAAGTGTTAGAATCAGCTTGAGAAAACGCTTTGAATAACTTTTCAAGTTTTAGCGCCGAGATCCCAATACCCGAATCAATCACCCTGAATTGGACCAAACATTCAGCATCTTTCATAATGGGGGTAATATCTAAAACAATTTTACCATTATGCGTGAATTTATTTGCATTACTTAGCAAATTTAGCAAGCTTTGTTTAATTTTTGTTTCATCTGTGTACATTGTATTAATATTGTTCGTGATATGTATTTCTAGAGAATTCTTGTTTAAATCTATTAGTGGTTTAATAATAGAATTTACTTCTTCTATCAATTTTCTGATTTCAATGTCTTCTAGATAAATATCTACCTTGCCAGCTTCAATTTTTGACAAATCAAGCACATCGTTAATAAGACAAAGCAGATGTTTCGCTGAACTCATAATATTATTAATGCGATCTGTAGATTGAATCGCTCCTTTCATTTTTATTTCTATAAGCAATAAATCAGTAAAGCCAATAATGGCATTTAAAGGTGTTCTCAATTCATGACTCATATTAGCCACGAACTCTGATTTCGTATTATTTGCCACATCAGCAGCGTCTTTTGCTTCTAATAACTCTTTCGCCATATTATTAATGGAATTTAAGCTTTCATGCAATTCATTATTCACAACAACTAAATTTTCTACTAAGCTTGAGTTTTCATATTGAAGACAAAGTGATTCCTTTTGCAAATGACTTCCTCGGACAGCAGATATAAGTAAAAAAATTAAATAAGTTACCATCGAAAAACCTAATAACTTGTATTGAAAACCATTTTGCATGAATAACCACACACATAAGGGCCCAGTAACTATAGTGGCAAAACTTAAACTTGCAATAATGTTTCCCTGTAAGGACTGAATGCCAGCAACGGAGATCCCCGCTAAGATAATGATAATTATCATTTGAGATAATATGTCATGTTGAGGTATGAGAAACATCCCCAAAATTCCCCACAGCGCTGCAGCTAAACAGGCAACTAATATATAAAGAAATTGATGAAGTTTAATTTTTCGAGGGCGATAAAAATAAAAACCTGCTTGTGCGAATCTACATAAGCATATAAATATTACTGCCCCATACCATATTTGAAGATGCGTAACATTTGCAAAAGAATGCAAACCAAAATAAAGCAATGTTGCACAAATCATGGCTGCGGGAATACTAGTAAGTACACTTTTATGCGCTAGTTTCATTTGAGCCGCAGCAACCCTAGCCTTAATCTTATTCTGATTACGGCTTAAATTAAGTGGGTTTGATTGTTGTTTAGGGTTGTTAACATCGTTCAAGCTTATTAACCTATACAGCTGTATGATTGAACACATCATCAATCAATATTTAAGATATATATAAAGGTTAGTATAAATCTATATTATGTCTCAATATACAGTGATTTAACGAACTCCTTCAATCTACCTTAGCGCTTGCTTTCACACTCCTATTTACCTTCCAGCAAAACACTTTGTAATGATTGATAGCTAAGAATTCCAAATCTTTATAAAGATTGAGCGCATTCATATTTTGAGTGGCTACTGTTAAATGACAAGTGTTTATCTGCCTTTGAGAAAGATATGACAAGCCATAGGAAAGAAGCTTTCTACCAATACCCTTTCCTCTTTCATTTGGCATAACGCCAACTGTTCTAATTTCAGCTGAAGAGTTATTGAGGTCCATTTCTAGATTTATAAATCCAACAATCTTGTCCACTTCTCGGTATAGCAAGGTTTGGCTGGTTAGTGGATCTCGACACATTGATTTCCATTCGTCAAAACTCGGAATGCTCATTTCAGGGTTATCTTTAAAACTCTGCACTATGACATCATAATATTCTGCGAAATCATTTTCAGTTAGAGATGAAATGCATTCACTTTGAAGCATATTGGTAAGTTCTTTTATGTTACAAATCATTTCATAAGTATCATAATATGAAGTGAATCCTTCATCTAATACTAATTTTATGATTTCGATTAACGATTCATGCAGCGTTATTTCAATACCTAATAGGGTTTTTGGAAGTCTAGTTTTGGCTAATTGAATGACAAGACTATATACCTTTTCAAAATCACAATTTCTATCTAAACCAACAAACTCAAGACAGGCATTGTTTCCTTTATTTTTAATGTTATCAATCAGTACAGCTACTGCAATGCGGTTATTATGTGAATAATAGAGATCAAACACCAAATCTGAACTCGTTGTTAGCATGTTAATGAATTCTTTGATGTGCTCCTGGGACCAATTTGGCTTACATGGATTCTTTTGAGCAAAATCAAGGATCTCTTTTTCCTTTGAAAGATCAAATGGTTTAATTTGAACATCAAGCATATAAACATCCAAAAATAAAATGATATAAAAGAATAAAGTGTAATGATAATTGGGGCAAGCATGCGAATCGTTTATCTTTGTGTTAGATTATTTCGCTGTGTAGTAACGGTTATCGGAACAAAGGCATTTAACTAGGAAATAAGGCACTCTTTATGTCTACAGGATTGGATTTATTCGATTTTGCAGTTGCAGCACAAACTGATGAACTTGGCTCCTTATTTTCACCAACGCTTGACACCTATTTAACAGATGACGTAACTGGTAGTTCCAACTGGCTAGTAAATCCAAGAACTGTTTTATCGTCATCACCATTGTTTAATGATTTAGAGCCTCTTGAACCACTTCCACCTCTTAATCCTCTACTATCACAACCCAAGCCCCTGCCGCAGCAAACAGCAGCGCAAAAATCAACGGTACTGGCTGTGGACTCTGCCGAAGAAAGCATGAAGGATTCAACAGAAGAAGCTTTTGATGATTCATCAAGTGATGAGGATTATAGACCACGACCTAAAAGACGTCATCCTTTAAAGACAGCACCAAAATCCATCCCTTCCCATTCGACTAAAACTGCTTCAACAACAGATTCAGTTAAGCGTACCTCGCTTGAAAAGCCCCTTAGTGAAAAACAAAGGAAGGAATTACTTAGGAAAGAAAAAAATAAACAATCTGCTCAAGAACATCGTGAAAAATCAAAACAAGAAAGACAACAGCTCCTCGATGACAATGAAGCCCTTAGGCAAAAAATTGCCGCATTGGAGGATAAAGATACAAAGTCCATTGCTGCTTTACAAGCAGCTAACAAAACACTTCAAGATAAATTATCAGCAGAAGAGAAAACCCACGCTGAGTTTTCCGATCCACTTTGCAAAAAATTGGCTGAGCTAACAAGAGAACAAGAAAATGATACTAGGGTAATACAATCTTTAAAAAAAGCACTATCAGAACAGCAAGCCCATCGAGAAGCGCTGGAATTTGAACTTGAACTTCAACAAAAGAAATTAGATGAAATAGCTAACCTAACTAAAACCCATAACGAAAATCAGATCATTATTAATTATTTACATTCAAGGATACATACTCTTCGGGCTGAAAAATCTCGTTTAGTTGAACACCAATCTCAACTTCAAGGTAAAATAGACGCTTTATCTCAAAACTATGAACGAGATAGTCAGTTCATAGGATATTTACAAAAAAAATTGAAGGATTTGGAAACTGAAAATGCTCAAAATGTGTCAAGATTAAGGGCTGCAGATACAGAGCTACAAAATAAAGATTGGCAACTTCAAGAACTTGAAGCACAAAAGCATAGAGAAGTAGAACACCTTCACAATCAGCTTAGATCTTTACAAGATGAGCTTGATTGGATGCGTTCTCAAAAGCAGCAGCCACCTCAAAGACAACAACCACCTCAAAGGCAGAATCCGCCACTAATATATTCACAAGGCCATAGACCTATACAAGATAAACCCAAGACACAAGAGAGCGTTCAAAACGCATATACGCGAACCACCTATCATGATTCCAGAAGAAATGCTTAATGTTTTTCCTAAAACTTTTTGCTCTGACTCATCTTGGAACCCGAGCAAGCTCATGGTGATGTCTTGGTTCAGGAACCACTTCGACAATAGAATCAAAGAGTATATACATTTATTTTTCCTTTTTACTTCCCAAGGGCGAACCTGGCAAAGGTAAAGATGGCGCAGAGTATTCAGGAAGCGCAACAAGGGGAGCTGGAGGTGCCACGTAATAAGGCACACCCTCTGGGAAAAAGGGAGGAATATCTTGTTGAGAAAATACAAGAGGAGGTGGCTCTGACGGCGCCTCTATTGGTGCAGCGACTGAAACGTTTACAAGTAGCCTTTCAAAATGATAGCGGAGCATCTCAATCGGATCACGGAGATCGTTGCCTTTAACTTCAGGTTTTTCAAGCATCAATGCTTGACACATAGTTTGTTCAAATTCTTCCAACAGACGAGGATAAACTCGATTTAATTCGCCTTTTATTTTGTTCAATTGGATTGGATTATGGCAAACACAGGTGTAATAAATTTCAAACAGAAAGCGATAGTTGTGAGATGTTTTGCTTGGTAAAGCTTGATTATTATCTTGGACGAATATAAACGAATCAAAATTTATCATCATGAATTCATGATTATTCTTTCTGGCATATATTGCTGCTAATGCAAGGTGAGCAGGGGTATATCGGTGTTCGATCGCTTCATTTAAATATTCTTTAGCTATATTTTGATTTACTTCATCATTTTTACCCAAAGACAAATGACCAAGCGCTTTTCGATATAAATAGTTAGGATAACGACTGAGGCAAGTATCCAATATGCCTTGATAGGCAACAGTTGCATTATTTAATTGCCAAAAATTGTTCCAAATTTGATGACATTCTTCTCGAGAACAATAGGAATATAGGGTGCAAAGTTTGTCTAGATGATGCTGGTCTTCAAAAAATTCCGTGATAACTTTGACGTTGTCTTTTTCTATACACTCTCTCATGGCTCGCACTAAAGGTACAAAACAGGCGTTTATTGTTCCAAGCATTTTTTGTGTAGTATCTGCGTGTGGGTCCATGACGGCCACACTGCAAACCGATAATAATAATAGTGCCTGAGTATTTAATGTTGCTGATAAATCATGAGAAAAAAGTTGATCCACCTCATTATTTTGGCAGAGTAAGTAATTTAGAATGTTACTTGCTCTTTTTCGCTTCGTCTCATTCGTGCTTTCAAGAGCTGCAATCAATGTGTTTAAAACAACTAATTTTTCATTTGCTGAGAATGTCGTGCTTTTGAAGATGTATTTGTTGAGATTATATGGATCTAAACTAAATAAAAAATCATCTTTATTTAAAAGAATAAATTGTTTAATTTGCTCATTTTTATAGCTTGCTTTTAGGTATTCAGCAAAAGGTGTTCTTCTTCTCGCGTTGGGATCTTGTAATTTCTGAAAAGTTGGATCTTTTTTCTCATTTGGTTGTAATGCATTATTCTCATCATATGAAAAGTCTTGTGAAGGCACAAATACATTATCATCTTTATCAGCCTGACTATTATCAGTCTCATCATTTTCGAAACTTACTTCATTCTCATCAGCCTCATAAAAGAAGAGTACGTCATCATCAATATTAGGCGTTGTTCGCAATTGGGTTAAAATATAATCTTTATTATCAACGTTTAAAAAATATTTATCTTGTACTATTGCTTCCAAGAAATCCTTGTTTGTGGCAATCAAACACATAATCTCATGATAAGTATTTAATAAATCAACTAGATTGGGATCAAGCACTAATTCAGCTTGTAATTTTTGAAGTATTGGGATGATTTTCTTTATAATCTTACATAGCTTTTTGGCACCGATTTCAGAACATAACTCGTTTCTGTTAAGAAAAGCCAGCAATAAAGAAGGGTTTAATACTTTGATATCTTTGAGATAGTAAAATTCTCTTCCCAAGAGATCTTTAAATACAAGATCATAGATTTCGTGAGCATTCTCAGGTGAGCAACATTGAATATTTTCAATTGCACTCGCTAAGTCATGAGTTGCAAGCGCATGCTTGATGAGCTCATAAAATGTACTATGTGGACCTTGATGCATATGAGTTACCTATTATATTAATAAGCCTCCATGCCAAGCGATGTGATTAAAAGGGTGTACTATCTCACAATATAAGCTATTTAACAATTTCTACACTTAACTTATCAGCCATTTGATCCTTTTAGCGTAGCTTTTAGTGATGACCTCTTTGACTTAGCATTATATCTTTTTTTGTCATCAATGTTTAATACCATCAGATAAAAGACCATTCTTAATAGATAAAACGGAGGTATAAACTTCAAATACTAGATTGAATAATCGCACTAAAAAATCCCAGGAGAGGAACAAACTATTCTTTCTCCTAAATTAAAGTGTGCTAAAAAGATTTTATCTTAAGACGAACTGCCCTTTTGGGCCCTTGCAGCTCATCATTTCTTACCACATACAGGTTATTTAAAAGCTATTAAACTAAGCTAGCTATTTTATATGATTACGTATTATTGGGAGGTCGCTCTTGGCTAAAGCAGAAAACAATCCATTAGAGAAAGCGTAAAAGAAAGTCTAAACACAGCTAGTGAATATATTAATTTATGGCATAAATGCATCTCTATTTTTAATATAATGCCAAGTTAACAACTGAACTTTTAGGAGTACTTCAATGAAACGGGGCGCCAGCAGCACAGATAGGCTGTCAAAAAAAAGGAACAAAATTGAAAGATCAGCAACCAATGATAGCATTGATGTTGCAAGGGTAACCTCTGCTCTATCCCTCCAAGGTGATGTTTCCTCTGAAGAATTTGACACAACAATTGTTACAATCAACCATTTGATAAAACTACACTTGCAAATGGATATCCCTGAGTCACTACATCTCTTTATGGTTGAACTACATCGCAGCCTATTCCCGTATATGATTTCTGAACGCTTAAGTTATCAATGTCATCTTATGGTATTATTTAAACGTTTTCTCAAAGCTAAATGGCCAACCTCGCCAATTTATCCTATTATGGACTTTGAAACAAAAAAAATCATAAAAGAATCAATTGTTAAAGAACTACTTAAGGGTTTTATAGCAGCTGTTGTGGTTAGTGCAAAAATGGTATGTGATGAAGCAGTTCATAACGATGACATCCTTGCAATCATCAAAAATATTCATACTAAACAGTTATCGATTGATATGCCAACAACGAAAGATTTACATCAATTAGAAATTGAATTTATGAAAGCATTAAACTGGGAAACGGGAATTATTGCTAATGAATCTCAAACTGTGATGTTATTGTATCTATCAAAACTCTTTAATCAATTTTGCTCATCATCAATATCAACCATGAAAGATACAGATAAATCGTATTTTCTATTAAAAGAAAACAAAGCTCTTTTTGAATATCTCCTCCATGGTTTTGGTAGAATTAAGGACACTCACACATCACCTAGTCCGGAACCTATTAGACCACGACCAAGTATCATCTATTGAAGTAATTAAGATACTATTAGTAAAGTTTTTAAAATTTTGTCTCATGTTCACTGACAGGCTTCCATGTCTTATCTGGATTGAAGGCATTGATCTTCTTAGCTTCCTTTGCAGTTTCTGATCCAAGATCTTTCTCATACACGACGCCGTCTTGATTCACAATGAAGGTCATTATACCTGAGTTACCATATGTAGCA
>CAYXVT010000081.1:0-8797 GCA_964468105.1 Uncultured Candidatus Berkiella sp.
AGTATGAGGTGCGCTATCGGTGCCAATGAAAAATTTGGGATTGCCACTGGTTGCTGCTTTTATTAAGGCTTGCTGATGCTTTTGTCGTTTTAAAATCGGCAAACAGTAATGATGAGGTTTAATGCCACCTACCAGCAGATCGTTTCTATTAAGTAAGAGATGCTGTGGTGTAATGGTTGCTGCAACATTGTTGGGTGATTCAAGGATAAAATCCACTGCATCATTCGTCGTGATATGTTCTAAAACAACTCTTAGAGTTGGAAAACTTTTTAAAATATCGCCTAAATGGCGATCAATAAAAATGCGCTCTCTATCAAATATATCAATGTCCTTATCATTCACTTCACCATGAATTAAGAGGGGAAGCTGAACTTTAGCCATTGCCTCAAAAACGGGATATAGCCCTTCAAGAGAAGCGACCCCGGCTTGGGAATTCGTGGTGACCCCAGCAGGGTAGAGCTTACAACCAAAAACCAATCCAGTATCTTTGGCTTTTATGATCATATCTGGGGTAGTGCTGTCTCTTAAATAGAGTGTTATTAAAGGAGTAAATTGGATGTCCTTTTCAACAAATTGGGTGTCCTTTTGAACATGCGCCATAATGCGTTGATAATAGGATTTAGCCATTTCGGCATCAGAGACCGGTGATTTGAGATTTGGCATGGCAATGACACGTTTAAACTGTTTTGCAGCCATTGGGACGGTCATTGAAAGGGCTGTCCCGTCGCGGAGATGACAATGCCAGTCATCTGGATAAATAATCTCTATTGTTTGCATACCATCAAGTTCTTTTATATTTAGTCGATAATTTTGTCGTGAGTCTTAATATTCAAGGACAAGGGAACATGTTTCGTCAGGCTCGGGGTATTGTAGCGTTTTCTATTCTCATAAGCCTAGTACCAATTGCGCACGCTGAGGTATTTAAAGCACCCATTGATAATTCACAATGGAAAACAGGCTCTTCCAGGATTGAGTGTACATTAACCCATACGATCCCTGGCTATGGAAAAGGCTATTTTAGTCAATCATCCCATGAGCATCAGCAGTTTCATTTAGAGTCTACCTTAGGACAACTTAAGCCAGGCAAAGCAACTCTTAAGGCATATCCTCCAACCTGGAAAGCTGATAATCGACCCAGGAAAATAGCACAGCTTAATGTGCTTGAAGGCAAACACCCTATCAAGATGAAAAGTATGCCAGTGTATCAATTGCTGGAAAGTTTAGAATTAGGTCAATCAGCAGCATTCACCATGACGCATGCTTCAGGTTCAAATGCTGAGCAAAAGCAGCATAAGAATGAAGTGGTTTTATCACCCGTGGGATTTCAAAAACCCTATAAAGAGTATTTAAATTGTGTTTCTCAATTGATCCCAAACACTTTTACACAACTTAAAGAAACCGTTTTACACTTTGAAAGTGGCAGCGATATATTAAGTCGTGATGCCGAAGCACGTTTGAAAGAAGTGGCAGCTTTTGTGCGAGCAGATGGAAAAATACGTCGTATTGATATTGCCGGCCACTCAGATGGTAAAGGTAATTTCCAAGCAAATGCGCTTCTTGCTAATAAAAGAATGTGGTCAGTCAAAGATTTTATGGTGATGCATAATGGCGTCCCAGCAGATATTTTTACCATGAAAGACTATGCCGATAAAAAGCCCATTGCGCCTAATAAGACGGCAGCAGGCCGGGCCAAGAATAGACGGGTAGTGATCACCTTATATAGATAATGATTACTTTTTAATACAAGTGTAGATACACATACCTGGTAACCCGATGAACGGTAAGACAAATAGCTTGAAGTAAGTGTTTGGTGACTTTATTATAAAACCCCATTCAAGTATGCGTAACTCTAGGTAATTAAATGAATTATACAAGGCAAGACGTCAATTTTAATTCTTTGGATCCAAACAGCGAGCCAATGTGGAAGCTTTGCCTTGAAATCGAAAAGCATGCTGGTATACCCAACAAAAATAAACATCTAGCCATTGCCGTACTTCGGTCGATGTTGTACCTAAAACATAACAAAGGCTACATTGCTGAATTGGCTTATTTAGCGTCAACTAGTCGCAGAGCTTTTTTTAAACAACGAAATAAAGATCCTTACTATGATAGCGGTAATGATTCAGCCATGGATCTTGTTCGAGTTCAAGCTTACCCTCCTATGCGAATTTATGCGGGCACATACACTGAACATCTTGCTTTTCATGTCGATGGTTATGGCGGCACATCAAATATAGAAGCAAGTATCAAAAAAATTGAAGAAAATGTTAATGAAGTTGAGGCTGTGGCAACAGGGCTTTTAGCCTTATTAAAGCGAGATGAGCATATCAGAAATTATGCTATGAAAATAAAAGATTCTAAGACCGGATGTACCGCCGAAAGGCTATCTGAGGCTCAGGTTTATGGTGCAGAAGTCATTACGAATGAAGGACAAAAACCAGCCATTTCTTTTGGAAAATTAATGGGCGAAGACAATCTTCACAGCAAAATTGCAATTGAGACGGACAATAAAGCAGATGCTTTCATAGCTTATTTAAAATTGTTTTCAGATAAAGCAGGCGAAAAGCTATTATTTTCAAACAATATTGAATTAGTCGTTAAACCTGAAAATTATAAAAAAATTATCCAAGAAGCGGCTGCTGAAATAGAAGACATCATTTGCGTAGATAGCGCGATCCCAAGAAACTTTGACGATGCCATGTGGAATCAAGTGTTGGAAAAAATGTTTTCGCAAGCAAAGCTAACTTGTCACAAAGATGTAGCTGGAGATGTTATTTATAATTGTCATTTTGACGATGTGAATGATGCACAGGTTTATCTTAATTATTTATATGCCAGTGGCCATGATGGTTTTAATGAATTTAAGTTAATGACAAATAGAAAGGGTGGTTCATTTAATTTGCCAGATCAGCAGTTTGTGATTTTGCAAAGCCTAATGCGCGCTGATTATCAAATAATGCAACCGATTCCATCAGCTCCGCCACCTGCAAATGTGCCCAAAATTCATAAACATGCGCCACTTAATTTAGGCTCAATTGCTCAAAATATGGGCGTTGCTTTTGTTGGTGCAGGCGTTTTGTTTGTAAGTGGTTTTAGCTTGTCCGTCATATTAGGAAGTTTCATAGTAGGCTATTTGGCGATGAACCATTTGCGTCGTTATGTTGATAAACAGGCATGCAAGTTGACCCAAAGCATTGCTGAAGAGAATAAGAACACTGTGTTAAAATTTGCCGATCAAAAAAACGCATTTATTGCAGGCTTAGATGCTGGAAGTTCTTACAAAGGTGCATTAGATGCATGGAAAATACCTCAAACGTATACCAGGTATTTTGAATATGCTGCCGGAAAGCACCTTGCAGCAAATCAGAACCCAGAAATGGTTCAGGAATTAAGGACGAAGTTCACACTACATTGAGATCTTAAGAAGGGCGGACACAGAGGTCCGCCCCTACAAAGATAAGAGCAAAAAACTACACTAGCCTCTTAATTGCTTCTAAATAAATTGCTTCATTATTAACGCCCTCTTTTTGAAAGCTCTCAACCAACACCCTGGCCAAGCATTCCATGATTTTATGTTCTGCCATGGTTCTGTCCTTATGTTTTTTTAATATTTTAAGATAAAGCGCTTTGATCCCTTTGGGTCTATCGGTGCTGACTTGTTCAGCAATAGTCACATGTAACGCCAAATGAAAAAAGGGATTATGATCTAAAGCAAATTTTTCCGCGCTATAGCTATCAAAATTGTTTTGATCGGCAAAAATGGGATGATACTCGGGATGGCGTTTTATAATGTCAACGATAATGGCTTCCATGGCAGACATGGGTTGCTTGTTGATTTGTTTTTGCCAAGCATCAAAATAGACTTTGCGTAATGCGATAGGATCGTTATCAATCATTTTCTATCCTGTTGTGGTTTTATCTGTGTATTCGCATAAATCATTAATAATGCATTGCTCGCACTTTGGTTTGCGAGCGGTGCAGGTGTAGCGTCCATGTAAGATTAGCCAATGATGGGCATCTTTTTGATAGTGTTTAGGCACCACTTTTAATAATTGTGTTTCAACAACTAAAGGTGTTTTGCCGTTTGCGAGTCCAATTCGATTGGACACCCGAAAAATATGAGTATCCACTGCAATGGTTGCTTCACCAAAAGCGGTGTTTAAAATCACATTGGCTGTTTTTCGTCCCACACCGGGAAGCGCTTCTAATGCTTCTCGTGAAGATGGTACTTTTGACTGATGTTCTTTAATTAATATGTCACAAGTTTTGAGTATGTTCTTTGCTTTGGTATGGTATAAGCCAATAGATTTTATATAAGCTTCCAAACCTTCTTCGCCTAAGGCCAACATTTTTTTAGGGGTGTTGGCTTTTTTAAAAAGACCTATCGTTGCTTTATTGACACTCACATCAGTCGCTTGAGCAGATAACATCACCGCAATGAGTAACTCAAACTCTGATTTGTAGTGCAATTCAGTTGTCGGGGAGGGGTTATTTGCCGCAAAACGTTTGAAGAGTGCTTCAATTTTTTGTTTATTCATCTTGGCCCCATACAAAAGGTTTTCGCTTTTGCTGGGTTCTTGCCAAAGAGGCCGCAATCTCAAGTTTCATATTAGTGGCAAGTACTTGGCTATCGGCTTGCTGCTTTTCAGAGAGCTCTTTATTCAGACGTTTATTTCTCACTTGGACACGCGCTTTTGCAACGCTTGCCCGCTGCTTTGTATCAACAGGATCTAGTGCAGGGATAATCTGAATGCAATTGACAGGGCATGCTGGTAAGCATAACTCACAGCCAATACAAAATTCTGTGAGCACAGCGTGTGTTTGCTTATTGGCTCCCAAAATTGCATCAACGGGGCAGACATTGATGCATTTGGTACAGCCAATACAGGACCCTTCATCGATAGCGACAATCTGATAGAGACTGGACATTATTTAACTCGCATGCCCTCGAGCGCCCCTTGATGAGGTTCTAATATCCAAAGATCTTTACCACCAGGACCAGCAGCTAACACCATACCTTCGGATAATCCAAAACGCATTTGACGAGGCGCAAGATTAGCCACCATCACCGTGTATTTGCCAATCAAACTTTCAGGGGTATAAGCAGATTTGATCCCCGCAAAAACTTGTCGGTTTTCCGTTCCCAAGCTTAAAGTAAGTTTGAGTAATTTTTCAGCGCCTTCAACATGTTCTGCATTCAGAATTTTGACAATTCGTAAGTCTATTTTGGCAAAATCATCAATGGTAATCAGCGGTGCTATATCCGAAGCCGTTTTAGGCTTCTCAGCAGGCGTTTCAGTAGTAGGTGTATCGCTTGGGGTTTGTGTCATTTGTTCTTTTCCTTTTTCAATCATCGCTTCAATTTGCTTTGGATCGATTCTTTGCATTAAGGGTTGATATGGATTTATTTTGTGATTCAGCAGAGGTTTTGTAATGTCTTGCCATTGCAGAGCAGGAATATTCAAAAAGGCTTCTACTTTTTCAGCAACAGCAGGTAAGACGGGCTTGAGATAAATCGTTAACAAACGAAATAAATTCAAAGCTTGGGTGCATACCAATTGTACTTTCTCATGGTTTTCAGGTTTTTTAGTTAATTCCCAAGGTTTGTTTTCATCAACAAATTGGTTGGCCAAATCGGCTAGGCTCATAATGTCGCGAATAGCGCGGTGATATTGCCTTGATTGAAAACCATTTAAAATTTCATCGCTCTTTTCTACAAAGCGTTGATAGAGTTCTTCGTTCAACAATTTGTTTGCCAATTGGCCATTAAAGTTCTTGGTAATAAAGCCTGCGCAACGGCTAGCAATATTCACAAACTTGCCAATCAGATCGGCATTAACGCGTGCAGTAAAGTCGTCTAAGTTTAAATCCAAGTCATCAACGCCATCATTTAATTTGGCAGCTAAATAATAGCGTATATATTCTGGATTTAAACAATCAACATAATTTCTGGCAGTAATAAAGGTGCCACGTGATTTTGACATTTTTTGACCATTCACAGTTAAAAAACCATGCGCATAGATTGCCGTTGGCGTACGAAAATCTGCGCCCTTTAACATGGCAGGCCAAAATAGGGCATGGAAGTAGACAATATCTTTGCCTATGAAATGATAAAGTTCGTAAGGGCTATCTTTTTTCCAGTAATCATCAAAGTTTATTGTTGGATTTTTTTCACACCAGTTTTTAAAGCTGGCGATATAACCAATGGGGGCATCCATCCAAACATAGAAAAATTTATTTACCGTGTCAGGGATCGCAAATCCAAAATAGGGGCCATCGCGGGAGATATCCCATTGTCTTAAGCCTGCTTCGAACCATTCATTTAATTTGTTCGAAATTTGAGATTGCAAATGACCTTGCGTGGTCCATTGTTTTAAGAAATCGCCATAATTTTCTAATTTAAAGAAATAATGTTCTGATTCTTTTTCAATGGGAGGGACACCTGAGACAACTGAAATAGGATTTTTTAAATCAACGGGGCTGTAGGTAGCACCGCACACTTCACAGCTATCGCCATATTGATCTTTGGCGCCACATTTTGGACATTCGCCTTTGACATATCTATCTGGCAAAAACATATTTTTGACCGGATCATATGCCTGCTTAATCGTTTTAACAGCAATGTCGCCCTTGGCTTTTAAACGTGAATAGATAAGGGCCGAGAGCTCACGGTTTTCTTGCGAATGCGTGGTATGAAAATTATCAAAAGCAATATGAAATGCTGCCGTATCGGCTATTTGTTCTTTATTTATTTTGGAAACAAGCTCATCGGGTGTTATTCCGAGTTTTTCTGCTTGCAACATAATGGGGGTACCATGCGCATCTGATCCACAAACGTGCAGACATTGGTTTCCTTGCAACCTTTGATAGCGCACCCAAATATCACTCTGGATATATTCCAGCATATGGCCAAGATGCAATGAGCCATTGGCGTATGGGAGGGCACTCGTCACTAAGATACGGCGTGGATTGTTATTGCTGGTCATTGGCTTCCCCGAATTTTTATAGCCAAGAAGTATAACTTTTTCTTCAAAGGAGCGCCATTTTCTACCATAATTCGTGGTAAAATGTGGCCCAATTCACTTTGAGGACCGGACTATGGTAGCGCCTATACCTTCTCAGATTACGACCATACTGGGAACGATTGTTGATCCTTACCTGGGTAAGGATTTAGTTAGCGCCAAAATCATTCATGAAATTGCCATCCATGACAGTATTATTGAAATTCGGTTACAGTTTCCTTATCCCATTTTGAGGCAGATTTCTCAATTAAAACAACGCATTAGTATCGCAATTCAAACTGATTGGCCAGATTACCAAGTTTCGCTCAACATCAATTGGAAAGTGCGCCGTCATAAAGTCCAAAAAGGGATCAAGCATAAGTCAGCCATCAAAAACATAATTGCAGTGGCTTCTGGTAAAGGTGGGGTGGGTAAGTCGACGGTTGCGGTAAATCTTGCTTTAGCCTTGAAAGAGCTTGGGGCCAGTGTGGCAATTTTGGATGCCGATATCTATGGGCCAAGCCAGCCTTTGATGCTGGGTCAGCAGGGAACCCATGCCTACACCCATGAGAAAAAATTTCTGCCTGTGGAGAGTTTTGGGATCCAATCTATCTCCATTGGTTATCTGCTGAAAGATGAAAGCCCTATGATATGGCGCGGACCAATGGTCAGCAGCGCTTTGCAACAGTTACTCAATGACACAGCTTGGGCAGAGTGTGATTATTTGATTATTGATTTGCCACCCGGCACTGGGGACATCCAATTGACGATGGCGCAAAAAATTCCGATCAGCGGTGCGGTTGTAGTGACAACGCCGCAAGATATTTCACTTCTTGATGCCAAAAAAGCCGTTAAAATGTTTAACAAAGTCGAAGTGCCAGTATTAGGCATTGTCGAAAATATGTGTTGGCATGTGTGTGAGAACTGTGGCCATCAAGAAGCCCTTTTTGGCAATGATGGTGGCGAGAAAATGGCCAATGAGTTCCAATTGCCATTGCTGGCCCAATTACCACTTCATGCGAAGGTACGAGAATATTGTGATACGGGTAACCCCATTGTGGTTGCCGAACCTGAAAGTAAATTAGCCCAGCCCTATTGGGAAATGGCGCAACGCGTTGCCGGTCAGTTGGCCTTGCGCGAAGTAGATTACACAGCGGCGATGACAGAAATAGTGATCGCATAGAAAAAAAATAAATGATAAGGAAATGAAAATGGCGATTAAATCTGATAAATGGATCAAGAAAATGGCAGCCGAGGCGGGATTAATTGAGCCTTTTGTTGCAACCCAAGTGCGTTATGCTAATGGCGAAAAAATCGTTTCTTATGGCACCTCAAGCTATGGCTATGATGTGCGCTGCGCTAATGAATTTAAAGTGTTTACCAACATTCACTCCAGCGTTGTCGACCCTAAAAACTTCGATGAAAATAGTTTTGTGAACAAAGTGGGAGATGTTTGTATTATCCCACCGAACTCTTTTGTTTTAGCAAGAACAGTAGAATATTTTCGGATCCCTCGTAACATTTTGACCATATGCTTAGGCAAATCCACTTATGCGCGTTGTGGCATTATTGTGAATGTGACACCGCTTGAACCTGAGTGGGAAGGGCATGTCACTTTAGAATTTTCAAATACCACACCATTACCTGCAAAAATCTATGCCAATGAAGGCGTGGCTCAAATGCTATTTTTACAATCAGATGAAGTTTGCGAGGTTTCTTATCGCGATAGAGGTGGGAAATATCAAGGGCAAAAAGGCGTAACGCTGCCTATTACCTGAGTATTGAACTTTCCTCTC
>CAYXVT010000081.1:8807-14027 GCA_964468105.1 Uncultured Candidatus Berkiella sp.
ATTGGGAAGAAAAGCTCAATGCTGAATTGGATAAAATACAAACAGTAAACGATAAATTTAATGCAGATCAATTTAAAACAGATCTACAACAATTTGTCGCCATAGTTTCTGCTCAAGAAAAAAGCACAGAGCGCACGCTCGAAGCGATAAAACGATATCTGATAAAGTTCGCCAAGATGAATGCACAAGGTTATGACGAAAATAATGCGTCGCCACTTCATCCCATTTCAATCGCCTTTTATGCCTATCCCACTGAAGAAAATTTTAACGAAGTTTTTTCAAAAATTAGTTATTCCAATGATCCCGAACTCAAAAAGAATTTAACCGATTTTTACAACAGAGGATTTTTTGAAGCGCTTAAAGCGGGGCAGCAAGAAGCTTTAACGCCAACGCCTGTTAGTACTTCTGATGATGAAGATAATGAGTCAAGTGAAGACTATGATTCACTGGATTCAGACGACAGCGATAACATAGAAGTCTATCTGGATCACGAGCATCCTCGCAAAGCCGCGGCTCAATTTAAGGAAGATGTCACTCAATATTTGAGTATGGTGGAACGTGGCATGGTTGGTGAAGAATTTGAAGATTTAGCACGCGACATTAAAGAATTTGTTAAAGATGCAACGCAAAGTCCGGACTCATATGCAGAATTTCAAAAAGAAACTCAGCCTCTTTATCTTGCTTTTAAACAAGTTGATGATCAAGTCAAAAGAATGAAAGCTGAAAATGAAAATATTAAAACCAGAACATATCAAAGAGAACTTAAGCAATCTCAAAATGCGAATAAAGGCTTCTTCGGTCGTCTATTGGACGCCACCCTTTTTAGAGGCCGCGTTGCAGCAGATGCAAGGCAAATGCAAAAAGAAATTGCGGATGAAAAGCAATTAGAAGAAAAGCAAAAAAGTGTGCTTGGCAATTTAGTTGCAAACTTAAAATCCGCACTTACGCCAATAGTCAGCTCTACACCCACTTCTACTCCTGTGCAAGTGACACCTGCACCTGCTCCCGCTCCTACTCCTGCTCCAGTGCAAGTAGTGACGTCGCAACCAACAAAGAAAGTAGGTGCCCAAGATTTATTAGACAAGTATAAGAAAGTGGGTGCACAGGATCTACTAGACAAATATAAAGACGGCGTTCCTCCGACTGTTCCGCAAAAAGTGGAGGAAGACGAGGAAGATCCTGAAGTGGCTCCGCAACGTCTTCGAGGAAAAGTGAGTTTGCAGCAACTGGTTGAAGAAAGAAAAACACAATTAGATAAAGAACAAAAAATGGATGCAGATGGTGATGAATTGGATCCAGATGAAATTGCTGTTCCTCTTCGAGGACTAGATCCCCTCAAAGAGAAAGAACATCCAATGGAACATGCAATGGATGATGATGGTGATGAATTGGATCCAGATGAAATTGACAGCGAAGAAGATAATGAAAGTCTAGAACAGAGCGAAAGAGAAGAAATGATGGTCGATCTTCAATCCGTTTTAGATGATTTAGACACTTATCGTGACGATGAAAAACGCTTTCCCAAACTGATTAGTGAATTATATGATATTTATCATGAGGGACTTGAAACAAATCATGAGCAATTGGTAGAGACGGTTAAATCATATTTAAAAGATATAGACAATGTTATGGTTCTAAGTGCTTTAACAAAATATGCTGTTGGTCGTGAAAAGGCAAAAAGAAGCGAACCTTACAATCCGCTTCAAAAGTTAGAAGATAAAAAACAAAAAGAGGTTGTTGCTCCTCTTGTTTCTTCAGCTACAAGAGATCTTGAGGCGGATTCAGATAATGAAGATGGGGATGAGGATGAGCACAAACCTAAACCCCCTTAATTCTTCAAACTTACTTATGCGCTAAATGATACAGCTGCACACCACCAACGATAATACCTGCAACAGCAGTCGTTGGAATGCTACAAACCGCTAAAAATTTAAGTCCCGTCAAGAGTGACCACGTTGAATAGGCTTCAAAAGCACCAAAAGCAATGCCAGAAGAGGCACCAGCAATTGTGATAACTTCCCATGCTTCATAAGATCCACCATTCACGGCGACTGTTTCACTCAGACTAAGATTGCGCATGCTACAACTTCCTTATTCTTTTTATTAACTTCTACGAGGTGTGAATGAGAGGATCTCGCCGCTGGCAACTTGTTTGCCTTTGCGCAATTGGATCATTTTAACGGGTAGATAATCGAGCTTTTTCGCAAACCAGGTCGTGGTACGATGTCCTTTACGTGAGATATGCATCACTTTAACCGTATCAAGTGTTCCTAATTTGGTTTGGAGCTTTTCTTCACCTAAGACAGTAAAGGCATAATTTTTTAGCTTATCGTCTTCAGCGACCATGTAATTTAGCGTGTGGTCGCCGCTTAATAAGGCTTGGCGCAAACAAAGGGTTTGCGTCAGTTTATCTTGAATGCCATGAGGGAGAGCTGTTTCCCAAGGAACGTCGAGATGATGATTGATAATTTTATTATTTTTCCAATCAAACAAAACATTCCCTTTTTTATGACGCGACCCTTCTTGGATGTTGTAGAAGTAATTTTGCGGCAAAATTTTACCTGAATGCCACGTGAAATCACTGCTTTCAACATAATGATAGGGAAGAAAACGCAGACGAGGCTCAGTACGTGCTTCAAAGTGATATTGGCCATCTATTTGTTTGCGTAGTCTATGAACTGATTCACCAGCATAGAGACCAAGCCAACTGACGGTGTAATGCGCTTCATATTCTGGAATAGGGAAGTTTTTGGTTGGCTCTTTTATATACGCATGAACACTTGGACTCATCATCCAAATCAAGATAGCCACCAAGGTGCTAAAAAATAAAAAATTGAGCTGGGATGTTGGGTTTCTCAACTTACAATTCCTTGCACAGTAGGTAAAGATAACTGCAAGCCTAGCGGCCCAAGCCGCTTGCCATCTAATGTAACAACATTTTGGTCATATTTTAAGCGATTTTGCGCAAACCAGTCTACGACCTGGGAATATAACCAATGTTCTGCACTCAGAACACGCTTTGAAAGCACATCGGCATTATCCTGAGGTAGAACGGATACCTTAACTTGCGCAACAATTGGTCCCCCATCTAACTCATGCGTTACAAAATGAACGCTGGCGCCATGTTCAAGATCACCCTCATCGAGGACCCGTTGGTGGGTGTGCAGTCCTTTAAATTTTGGGAGCAAGGAAGGATGAATGTTAAGCATTTTGCCTTCAAACTGTTCAACAAAGTTGGCAGATAAAACACGCATAAAGCCTGCCATCAATATCAAGTTTGGTTGATAGGCATTTAGTGCGGCAATTAAAGCCGCTTCAAATTGGGGCACATTGGCGAATTGGGTATGATCAACTATTGAGGTTGCAATATTTGCTTGTTCGGCACGAACAAGACCATAAGCATTTGGGCGATGACTGATGACGCCGACGATATCGACTGAAGACTTAAGCGTTTTATTATCAATAAGCGCTTGTAAATTACTGCCGTTACCGCCAATCAGGACTACAACGCGACATTTATCCATGTCACTTGTTCCCATCTGAATACGTTACACCAACTTCAGGATCCTGGCGGGTGTTTATGTGGCCGATGATCCAAGGGGTTTCGCCATTTTCTTTTAAAAGTGCCAATGCTGCGTCAGCCTCTTTTGCATTGACGCACAATACCATTCCAACACCACAATTAAATGTGCGTCTTAATTCAGCTGTTGTCATTTGCCCTTGTACTTGTAGCCATTTGAAAATAGGGGGCAATTGCCAAGAGTTGCAGTCAATATGTGCTGCGAGATGGTCGGGGAGTATTCGTGGAATATTATCGGTAAAACCGCCACCAGTGATATGGGCTGCTCCTTTGAGGAGTTTTGCGCGAGTAAGAGCGAGCAGTGATTTTACATATATTTTCGTTGGTGTAAGCAGGGTTTCCATTAAAGGCTTACCATCGAGCGTTTCTGACAAAGGAACTTGTTTGGTTTTAATAATATGGCGGATCAGTGAATAGCCATTTGAATGGGGACCACTTGAAGCTAGAGCAATCAACACATCATTTTCGGCAATATGTCGACCATCGATGATTTCCTCTTTTTCGGCGATGCCGACACAGAATCCTGCAAGATCATAATCTTTGGCAGCGTACATGCCAGGCATTTCCGCAGTTTCACCACCAATCAAAGCGGCACCTGCTTGAACACAACCTTGTGCAATCCCTGCAATCACTTGCTCGGCTACGGAAACATCTAATTTACCAGTGGCAAAATAATCCAGGAAAAAAAGAGGTTCAGCTCCCATGACAACAAGATCGTTGACGCACATTGCGACCAGATCGATACCAATGGTTTGGTGACGCATGCTTTCAATGGCTAAGCGTAGTTTTGTACCCACGCCGTCGGTCGAAGAAACTAAGATAGGTTGTTTGAAATGGGAGTATTGGGAGATGTCGAAGCAACCACCAAAGCCGCCAATGCCGCCTAAGACACCAGGGCGATTGGTAATCTTTACAATCTTCTTAATTTTGTCGACTAACGTATTCCCGGCGTCGATATCAACACCAGCATCTTTGTAGGTAATCGGTTCAGACATCTTCTTCGACCTAATTGGGGTAAAATAGGGGGTGATTCTACCGCAGACAGGTAACTCTGGTATACTCATTCCAATTTTTAATAAGTAAATGGGGGAACTCGTGCTAAAACTTAAGAATGGGTGGCTTCTTGCCAGCTTTTTGTTTTGTTTACTGAGTATGAGAGCCGTTTTGGCGACGGTAGTCCCAAATTTATATGATGTTTCACTGACTAGCCAATCTCAATCTCAAGATGAATGGCAGCGCTTAGTTCAAGAAGGCTTAGGCCAGGTTTTAGAGCGTATCAGCTCAGCTCCCAATCTTAGCACCCATCCGCAAGTAAAACAGGCGATGGAAAATGCCAGTGATTATGTCGAGCAATATGCCTATGAAGGCAATATGTTGAATGTGAAATATAGCCAAGATCTGGTAAACCAACTGGTTCAAAAATTAGGCCATAATGTATGGGGACAGCGCCGACCCAATGTGGTGTTATGGTTGGCAATAGAAGACAACCATCAACGACGGTTGGTTGGGGTAGAGACTGATCCGACATTGCAAGCTTATGTATTAGATGTTGCCAAGAAAAAAGGGATCCCAATGGTTTTGCCATTGATGGATTTAGAAGATATGTCTGCGGTAACGGTGACAGATGTTTGGGGAGAATT
>CAYXVT010000081.1:14047-14282 GCA_964468105.1 Uncultured Candidatus Berkiella sp.
AGCCTCAATGCGATATGGCGCTCAAACCATTTTGTTAGGACGTGTTATGCACCAGGAAGGGAGTGGTGATCATTGGGCAGGTGATTGGCAGTTACTCACAGAAGGTGATGCCCCTTCTTGGAAAGTACAAGGAAGAACCTTAGAAGAAGTTTTAGCCCATGGCATAACAGGGGTGACCCAATATTTAAAAAACAATGCTAATAGCGTTGGCCAGAAAAAAGTGGGTGTACGTGGT
>CAYXVT010000082.1:0-6860 GCA_964468105.1 Uncultured Candidatus Berkiella sp.
TAAAACTCATCCAGAATTAAAGAACAACTCAATTCTCTTGCCATTTCAACCCATTGCTGCAATTGTTCTCCTTGGATCACTTGCCCGCTTGGATTGCATGGATTACTCATCAACAGTGCCGTTAATCCGCGGCCCTTGATTTCTTTTTCAATAAGATCTAATGGAATTTTATAATGTAACTTGGGATCTAATAAAATCGGGATGGGGATAAAAGCTTTGAATATGCTTAGCAATTCTTCATAGGCCGTATAATCCGGCAAAAAATGCCCCATATTGATATTGCCAAGACTCGCAACGATGCGGGTTAAGGCAATGCGACCGCCGCCACTGATACTGACGTTTTCCCAAGTATATTGCGACTTTTTACCTTTGCGGTACAACGTGTTATAGAGCTCTGCTACCTTTTGACATAAGGCCTTTTGACCAACAACAGGGGCATATTCATGTTCCATTAAGTCAATGTTCAAATGGGTGATACGCTCTGGTGCACCCGGCAAAGCGTTCGTTTCCGGTGCCCCCTGCCCTAGATTAAACCAATGGGGGGAATTGGCCTCATAGCCCATCTCAGTGGCCCGATGCATAACATAAATTACCCCTGTTTTAGGGACATTACGAAAACCGGGAATATGTCGATGAGTCATGACCAATCTCCAAATTAAGTCTATTCAAAGAAGTATCGCAAAAATCTCCCAAATGCAATTGAATCCCTTTAAGGTGAGTAAACACTCACAATTTAATAGCCGGAATTAAGTGAATAGTTATTTACATCTCAAAGTTAATTTAGTATACTCTACAACCCAATAATCACAGACGAAGCCCAATCACCATGTTGAAATCCGCGCCCCAAAGTCCTCGTAGCAAAATGCTCAAAGGAAAACAATTTTTATCCTTTTTGGACGTAGATGACACTTGTGTATTTTGGAGAAAGGCTAATCCGCTTGATCCCAATTCCAAAGACGAAGCTAAATTTAAAAATTTTCATCTCCTTGGACCTGTATTATTGGCTAAGACTTTTGCGGAAAATCAACATATAGGCTTCTTGACTACCCGTCCACCTTCTGACAATTTGGTCGATTATACCGTAAAGTTGATTAGGCAAGATCTCGCTAGTTTTGGCATTGACATACCTGAAGAACACGTTATTTTTGGTGGTGCTGAAAATAATAGTCAGAATGAGAAACTCCTTCGTGTAGTAGAAGAAGCTCTTGAAATGCTTCCTGAACAGTTTGCATCACTGAGAGTGACTGAAAAGGGCGAAGCCCTTTCGCTCCAAGGACCCGTTGTGCAACAAGCGCTTTTAGAATTATTGAAAATAAAAGCACCTATTAAAACTAAAAATTGTTACATTATCGATTTTTTAAATGCACATCTTCAAAAAGATAAGTCTTACACCCTCTGCAAGGGAAATATACCTCAAGAAAATCTTATTGTGGGGCTTGTTGATGATATGAAAGATAACGCCGATGGTCCAAAAGAATTAGGTAATGACAGATTTTTTGGTATTAAAGCTTCCCGAGGTGGAAATCCCCCTAAAGAAGGCAGACCTGAAGAAGATTTCAAAGAATATTATGGTGTTGACTATTTATATGAATTGGCCCATAAAATTGGGTTTAAATCTTATTGTGACAGCTTTTTGCAGAATTCAGATAACCATCACGATGATCACCCGATGTTGCAAATGGCTGCCTTATTATACTTATGGCAAACTTCTGAAAGCCCTATGATCATCAGAGGCATTAAAGAAGTAGAAAAGCGTTTGAAAGATGTTGAATGTGAACAGATCGCCAAGATGCTTGACTACACAATATCTCTAAAGATAGCCAATCAATATGCAAAATATAAACCTGTCGATGAGTTGGTTGAGATCTTTAGACCAAGAGCCGATAGACACTTTGTTGAAACAATGACGCAGAAATTAAGCGAAATTGACAATCAGATAGCGGCACTTACGGCGGCCACACCTGCTGCACCTCAAACGACTGATGAGCCACCTCAATTGGTGCGTTCAAAGTCTAAACTGCCGAGCATCTTTAAAAGACCCAGCATAAATAAAACGGCGCTTACAGCTGCCTCGAGTAGTTCCATTCCTGAAACGCCACCAGAAGTGAAATTGTTATTAGCAGAAAAGGCAGCGCTTATAGCACGTTTAGAGCGGATAGTTGCATCTAAACACCCTTTGACAAACGAACGAGCAGAACGGTGCTTAAAGTCGATAAACTTCAGATCAAGCGATGAAGCTGCTCCAGCACCTTCTCGCACTATGAGCTCAAGGTTATCTTCGAATCCAACGGCAATATCATCTTCAAGTTCAAGCTCATCATCTGCATCAGGAATGAATACGCCAGTTGATGATGCTTTGCTTAGAAGAAGAAGCTTCACTCCTGCTGCTAAAAACCACGCCGATAATAGCAACGGCATGCGATCCGTTTCTTCATTAGATTCTTTTGCAGGTTTGATGGTTGATGCGGAGGATCCACCTGCGATTGTAAAAAAAGATAAAGAGAAAGATAAGAAGGCAGGATCAAACCTCAAATTTTAAAATAGAGGGAAAAGAGTCAAAGCTATTTTGACTCTTTTCCTTACACTTATTTTTGCTTTTGTTTGCAATGCGGCATGGCTTTTTTATCAATTTCGATAGTGGCATCTTCACCTTTATTCCAGAAAACAACTACGGGCTTCCCACGTTTAGGGGTTTTATATTTCGCCCCTGATCCTGATTTAACTGAACTCAAAACATAGGTCACACGACCAATTGTGAGATCGAGCTTATTGCCATCATGAAAATCAGCCCAGACTTCTTGATCACCACATTGAAAATATACCGTTGGTAAGTCATCAGCTGCATTCACGCCACCAATAAACAAAGAACTTAAGGCAATCATGGAAAAGAGCTTTCGAATGAACATGGGTAGGTCCTTATTCAGAAAATCAACTTGTAACAAACACTGACTAATATTAGTATAATCTCACCTTTTCCGCTCGCCAAACACTTCTTTTTTGCATTACCATACAATAAGACTATCCTGAACTATGCCTTAAGCCATAAGGAAATGCGCTTTGAGTCAAACAGAAATGCTCGTACTCATGTTCGGGATTATTGCACTCGTTGGATATGTCTTTAGAAAATCGGTAATTCCCACATCATTGTTTTTAGTACTGACCGGTATTATCCTGGCCCTTCCTTTGGATTTACCTTTAATAGCACAACATCCAGAATTAGTGCTTAATGTCTTTCTCCCTTTATTGCTTTATCAGATCAGCAGTTTCTCTTCATGGCGTGAATTTAAAAAACATATTAGGCCGATCGCTTTATTGTCTGTTGGCCATGTTATCTTTATCACTGTACTCGTCGCTTTTCTTACGCATTATTTTATACCGGAAATAAGCTGGCCCTTAGCATTTATCATTGGCGCCATTGTTTCGCCACCTGACGATGTGGCAATCATTTCGATAGCTGAAAAAATAAGGCTACCTAGCAGAATTGTAACGATCTTAGAAGGCGAAGGTATTTTCAACGATGCCACCGCATTAATCTTGTTCCGATTTTCAATCGCCGCATTAATCACTCACCAATTTATATTGACGCATGCCCTTTTAGCATTCATTGTCATGGTGGTAGGAGAAACGCTCTATGGGCTACTCATAGGGCATATATTGGGCAAGTTAAGGCTCTATATTCGAGATCCTTTATTACATATGGTTGTATCACTCATCACTCCTTTTATTGCCTATTTACCCGCTGAACGACTAGGTGGTTGTGGGGTTATATCAACGGTTGTCACCGGTTTTATTATTGGCAACTACTACGCCTTAAAATTTACACCTGAATTTAGATTATTATCTCGATCCGTCTGGCCAACCATCTCCTTTATGATCCAAAGCTTGTTATTTCTCTTGGTAGGGATCAATATCGATACTATTTACGATGCTATTTCTATTGTACCCATCATGGATTTAGCAAAACTCCTTTCAGTAGTCCTGGTTGCAGTCGTTGTAGGGAGATTTGTGTGGGTTTTTCCTGCAACCTATATTCCAAGGTTTCTATTTTCAAGTATACGCAAAAAGGAACGTAGGCCCTCTTGGCAATCTACTTTTGTCATCTCTTGGGCGGGGATGCGGGGCGCTATCTCCTTGGCTGCGGCTTTAGCCGTACCATCTGTTCCGGTATATATCGATAATATCAATGCAAGAGATCTGGTCACCTTTTTAGTGTTTGGCGTTATACTTTTCACCTTGATTTTGCAAGGGATCTCTTTACCGTGGGTTATTAAAGGTCTAGGAATTCAAAAGCACTCTGACCGTGAAGCCTATCTTGAAAAGTTATCTGAATTAACCGCCCGCCAAGATATGACACAAGCCGCCATTAAATGGTTAACCGGTTATATGAAAACAGAAAAAAATCATGATCTACTAGAAGAAACGAAATTGCATTTAAAGAATTATGAATTGCTGAAAAATCAGTTGCAGGAAAAAATCAAGAAAATTCAGCCTAAAGAAGAAAGTGATGAAGAAGAGTTAATCATAGAAGAGACGAATCTATCAAACAAAACCATTGAGGTTGAGAAAAAACTATTACTTGATTTATGGGCTAAAGAAAAAATAACCTTAGCCGTTAGAAATAAATTAATGGAGCAATTAGACTATAGAGCCAAGTATATTTCTGATTGATTTATTTTTTACTTTTTATAGGGACTTTTGCCAAATATTTCCTGCGCAGATTTAGACAACATATTCAAATCATCTTGTCTGGGCAGCTTTTCTTGCTGTAATTGTATTAATGGATCCGATCGAAGAGTCTGATGAAAAAGATCTTTTTGTTCTTCTGAAATAATTTCCTTATCCAGCATGATGATTGGAACTAATAAAAGGGCACTGCTTTGCACAGTATTATTATTAGTTGAAATTTCTTTAAACTCAAATAAAGCTTTTCCATTGTCTGAAACAAGACGACAAGCCAAATTTTCATGAACTTGTTGCCATTTAATACCACCCTCGTCGATTTGATGAGATCCTTTACTAAGAGCTTCAAATACTGTATTTGTTGAATCTTGTTCACTGGGGTTGGAAGTGTTAAATCGTAAGTACTTCACTTGTTTATCTTGGAATATTTGAATATCTTTAATTTTAGTATCCATAAAACCTCTATTTACTTTGATTTCGGTGGCCCTTTTGGCTTTTCTTTCTTAACAACTGGTTCTGTTGTCTCTTGATCGCTTATCCGGTTTTTACCTTCAAGTGACGACTTCTTGTCTTTGTTAGAGCGGCCATGGCGTTTTCTTTTTTTAGGATCATGCGGCACTTTTTTTACCGTTTGGTTCAAATCATCTGTTGCTTTTTTTACTCGTGTAACTGCCTGATTTAAATTTTCAATCGAGCGTACAGTCAATGGTGTCGTATCATTATTAGATAGTTTAGTTGATTCTTGAGAGTCAGCCAATCCCTTTTTTTCTGTGAGATTAGGATTCTTCTTTGAAAGATGCGCCTTGTGATGTGTGATGGCACGAGCATGTTTATTTTTTGAATGATGATGACCTGACTTTGCTTTTTCAACAGCTTTTACCGTATTTTGTAACAGATCAGTGGCTTTCCTCAATCGCTTGACAGATTCTTCCAAGCGAGTCGTAGCAAGGTCCGGAATAGCTGACCCTTTTTCTTGATCCATGGCACTCTTGGATTCCTTTTCTTTAACAAGCTCATCCATATTAGGTATCCCTAGAGCAGAAAAGTGTGGAGAAAGCACCTTGTACACTTTTGAATGACTTGCCATCTCTTGCGCTACCGGATGTGTTAATAGACAACCATTCATAAAAAAATCAAGCGCGTGTTCCTTTTCGAGTTTAAAATTATGGCTTTCACAAATCCTGCACAAATAATCTGCTTTATTGTCAGCATCAACGGCTCCCATGTCACCATGATTGTCACGCATATTCTTTTCAGACTGTCGCCAATTTGATTGTTCTTGCTGATATACTTCTGACATTTCATCACGAGATAATTTCAATATGCCTTTTTCTTTTGTATTTTCTACAAATTGAGCCATCAATCCTAGCGTGCCCTCAACAGAAAACTGCGATGGTAGATGATTAGCCTTATCTTCTGCAGCGCCAGGGACCCCTTTGACTAAATATATTTGATTATTTTTAGCTTTCATATCCCCTTTGGATATCACGTTAAAACCGGTTTGAATGATATGTCTAGTTAGCATATTGCCACCAAAAACCATTAATTGAAAATCAGGGTTTTGTTCTAATTGTTTCCCAATAAACCCATGCATATCATACCATTTATCATAACCAAGCACGGCATGAGTCATACTTTCCGTCAAATCTTTACTTTTTGCTCCTTTAGCAATTAACCCCACAACATCGAAACCTGCCTCCTTCAAGGCATTATGAACCATTTTTTGAATGCCATGCTCATTACCTGTAGTGACAAAACATACTTTATTGGGATCACAACTTTGTTTTAATGTATTAATAAATGCAGCAACATCCACAAATTGATCTACAGTTGTTTGCTCTAATAGACCACCGGTTAACATGATGGGCACTTTAGCGCCAGGAAAAGTTACTTTATCATCCTTTTCGGTTGGTATTATGGTCACTCCCCTTTTATCTAAATCCGCTCTCAAAGCTGCACTTCGATTTTCCTTCTCTTTTTCAATTGTGGCCACTTTCAGAGCTGTCCAACGTTTCGGCGGTAATTTTTTAAATGCTTCCTTAACGTGATCAGCAACAACTTTTTCTCTAATTTGTGCTAAGGTTTTTTCATCTCCTTTCCATTCTTTTCCCTCACTCATTGCTTGATGCTTTACGATCTCAATTTCTTTTTCTATTTTAGGGGCGATGATACTATCAAAA
>CAYXVT010000082.1:6870-11904 GCA_964468105.1 Uncultured Candidatus Berkiella sp.
TCTCTATCTGAGTAAAAATAGTTACAATAGCTATAATACCTTTCAGTTCTTTCAACCAAATCCATCAATTGGGATGCGCTTTGATTATCATCAAAATCTATAAGATCTACGTGTTGCGCCAGTTGTTTGGCATCTGTATAGTACAAACCGGGCCCATCTGAACCAAAAACAATGGGGATGCCTTCATGAGCAAGGCTAGACATAACATGATCTTGAGTGTTATCGATATGGTTTAATGCATAATTTGAATCAGGGCACATCTCCATAATGACCAAATCTCTTAAATTATTTTCCTTAAAGTATCTTATTAAATAGTCATCATCTGCACTACCATATATACCATGGCCTACTCGAACATGCATTTTGGTTTCATTGGCCAACTTGACAGCTGCGCCAACATTTTCAGGGTGATAGGGTGTTTCTCCTGCATGAATGCGAATCGTTTTATCAGCATGACCATTTTCATTGCACCATTTACCTAAATTTGATAATGGTAAATAAAAATCATAAGTAGAATTAGTTTCGCTTGCAAAGACATCAACCCCTTCGATGCACGGATGGTCGGCAACCGCTTTGAATTTGTCAAGTGTATCTTCTTGTTGTTCATTTGTAAGTAAGCGAGACATGCCCACCAAAAAACGTAAACGCACACCATACTGTTTTTCAAGCTGAGGTAAGACTCTATCGGCAATCGCCAGCCATTGGGGTTCACATATTCTTGCAGAAAAAGATAATGAGGCTTGAGTAACGCCTGCCTTAGCATAATTTTGTGCCGTTACTCTTAACAAATCTTCTAAAAAATCAATATTTTTTATAAAAGGTTCGCGGTAAACGTAATAATCTTCCATATCATCAAAAGTGATTTGCTTTGTTGATGGTATGGATAACCATTCAATTAGTTTATTTTTGTCCTCTGCCGTTAATGAATTAATATCAAAAAAAGGCGTTTTTGAATCTAAATTTTCAGGATTGACTAATCCCTTTTTGTCCCCTAACAACCCCAACTTTTTTAAGTTTTCTGCTTCCTTGTTTGCCATTTGCAAAGGCAAATCGTGTTCATTCCTTGCTCCCTCATATTTAGAAAAATCAATACCCATTTTTTCTAGTAACGGTTGGGGGTAATAAAAAGGGCGTCTTCCTGAATCTGTGACAATTAAGAGTAAATCTTGCGCTGTGGGAGCTGCTGCAAAATGTGAATGTAAATCCGTTTTAAGGGACATCGCTTTATGTACTTGTTGATTATAAACAACGGGTAACTTACCCGTATGGACAATGGTTTTTATCGCATAAGTTGAAAGCGAACTTATTTTTGGTGCATTTTCTAAAGAAAGAACTTTTGATTGCGGTTCATTTTGTTGCGGAATCTGAAAGTCCATAAGAACATGCTGATTCTGTCCCTCTTTATCTTTAACAATTAACTTAGCTTTTTTGGCTTTATCACCACGGTCTATTGATAAAGAGTTCCCATCTCTAAATGGTTGCAATGAACCATCTTCGAGCTGCAAGAAAAGATAATCTTTAAAATCATACACATTTTCAGGCAAATTAACTTTTAATGTGTCCTGATTATATTCATAGGTAATATTGATCTGTTTGGCATCATCAATACTGTATTCCACGGAATAAGGATAAGTCATACCGTCAATGCCATCCTCATTATTTTCACTTTTATGCTTTATAAGACAATAATATTTGCTTTAAAGTTCAAGTAAATATAATTAATGATATACACGTATATAGGATGTCAAATCACCAGTCTTTATGGTTGTTAAAATCTGATATAGCTATACCAGCTTGGCCACTAGAAGGCATACCAATATTTACCGTTCCAATGGATGTGAGTCCACCTGTTTGTTTATTAATTTTAAACGCATGTATTAATGCAGAGCCAGGAACTAGTTGATATAGAAAACGTCCATCAGATGAAATATCCATATCAATTGGAAACACTGAAGGATGGGGGGCAGGTCCTACTAAAGCAGCTTGTCCAGTGATTAACGTCAATGATCCTTTTTTATCAACTTTATACAATGAGATAGAATCACTAAAGAAATTCGTTGTATAAACAAAGCTACCAGATCGTGCAATCCAACAAACCGCAGTCTCTCCACTTGGTAATGAACTTGTAATAACCTTTAGCTGCCCATTGGGTTTTAGATTATAAGATGTTAACCCACTTGCATTAAAAGGACTATTTGCATAGCTTGCGCTTCCAAAGATTTCATCCACCAATAGGTACCCTTCTTCGCTGAAAATAAACGAAAAGGGAAATTGTCCTGCAGGGATCCTTTGATTGATATTAGCTGTTGGTTTCTGACAATCTGGAAGACCACGATTATCTAGCTTATAGACATCAATACGCCCAGGTCCAGCAAGTACTCCAAAAGGATTAGGTGTTGTGAGACCTTCTTTTCTAATGATAACTAATTGTTTACCATCTGGCGTATAACCAATTTGCCCAGGTATCGAAGTCGACATAGGCTGGCCTGATGGCGCTAATAAAGGAAATTGATTTAATGGGCCTAATAAATCACATTTGCCGTTGGTTAGAGGTTTTAAATGACCATCCTTATCTACTTTAAACCCAACAAAATTAGTGTAACCAGCGGAGTTTAGGACATATAAAATATTATCATGTACTGTTAAACTATTTGGAAAGGCACCACCAGAAGACACTTTATCAACGAGGGTAAGTCCAGAACGATGGATGCGAAATACTGATATCTCATTACTGCCAGCATTGGCAGCAAATAAAAACTTATTGTCTTCATCTACAACAAGAGAGCCTTTTGAAGCTAAGGGATCTTGAACAAGAAACGCTCCCGGACCTGTACCTTGCCCTTGGGTCGAAAAAGGAGATCCCGGCACTACTGTTAAAGTACCATCTTTAGCACGCAAGTACATCATAATGCCGTTCAAAGTAGCATCATTAGTTGCAGCAAAAACAGCACCTACTGCACCATTGTCGTCATCATGGGCATGAACAACGTTGACACCCATGCAGACTAACAATACAAACGAAATAAACCAGGATTTTAGAAATTGAGTATATTGAAAGGTTTCAACTTGTGAAGATTTTAACGTATTAAACTGTCTCATGATTGATACCTCAAACCGTGTACTTCCAATATGAAAGAAGCACAAAGACACAATCTCAAGGGCTACAATTTAGAAGAACACAATATTAATCACAAAACAAGTTATTTGAGATAGTGTTTGGTTCATGGTCACAAAAATACTTATAATATTGCATTCATTCGAATCTATAACCAATTTCTAGATATTCACGTCCTCCCCAACTTCCAAGTATTTCAGCTACTGGTTTGCCACCTAAAGCTTCATAAAATTGACAAGATATTGGATTGTTCTTTAATGTCCATAAAATAAAGGGAGTTAAACCTTTTTGTTTAAGCTCACTTTTAATCTGTTCAAATAATGCTTTACCAATGCCTTTATGTTGAAATTCTGGATCAACATAAATAGCATAGAGTTCACCCGGCTCACGAAGGTTTTGTTGTTGATCAGCTGTTATGATTTGATTTTTTCTAATAAAAAACTCTCCTGCATCACAAAAACCTACAACTTTGCTTTCTAATACTGCCACAAGATGAATGCCTGCATTCTCTTGAATATATTTTTCTCGATTTTTAAGACGCATTTCCAGTTTCAAATCATCTAGATATGTTTGATCTACAATTCCTTTATAACACGTTTGCCAACATCTTTGATGAACAGTGGCGATTTCTAAGGCATCTTCTAAGATTGCTTTTCTAATAATCAGTTTCACTTTTTCCGCCCTGAAATTAAATACATAACGGTGGCATTTGTTGAACTTAATGTCTTATTTTTGAATCCTTCAATGCTTTCTTTTGCATCTTTTATTAACTTTGTCCAGATTTTTTCAAATTCAAGCTCAGTTCCTCCTCCTGCTAGATAATAGCGTTTCGATTCGTCAACTGGCCATACTATTATTTCTTTATTTTCCGATTCATTAATATGTTTTAATAGTGTTTTCTCTTCTTTGGTGTCATAAGGAGGTATCATCAGAGATGTTTTATCAGATAAAAATACTTGAATATTATTCAAATTCTGTTTTGAAAAGGCATAAGGTAAAATATCTCCTACAGAATTATATCCTAGTCCTAAGGCTTGTTTACCTCGTTCACAAGTAATATGAAAGCGGATATGCTCAAGTAAATCATCAAATGGTTCATTCACGTTTAAAGTATTAAATATTAATAATGGCGCAATATTATTGGGTTCAGCAACAGCTAGTAAACCACCAGGCTTTAAGACTCGGATCATTTCTTTTAATGCTACGTTGATATCAGCCACATGAATGAGTACAGTTTGACAAGTTACCATATCAAAGGAATTATCTTTAAATGGTATGTTTTCTGCTGTGCCTAATTGAAAATGACATTGGCTATCCAATCCCTTTTCACGTGCTCTGTCTGTTGCCTTCTCGACCCAAGTTGATTCAGGATCAATACCATACATTTGGGTTTCTTTACTAATAAATGGTTGTAGTGTGAAGCCCCAGTGGCCAATGCCACAACCAACGTCTAACACAGAACGTACCGATGCGAGATCCCAGCGTTTAGCCATCAATTCGATGAAATCATAGTTCCACCATAAATCACGCTGATCGCCAAAATAAATTCCCGAGTGAGGCATGTGTTCGTTTGTCATATGTCTTCTTTGATCAATCCAAGTTATATTAATAGTGACTAGCAGAAACCAGTATGATCAATATTTTTATTCATTTCAAATTTACATGGCGAAATGGATGCGCACATGTTGATAATGGTATAAAATACTCTATATACTAAATGTAAAGCAGGCAACCTCAATGACACAATATTGCCCTTGTTTCCCTCATGGCGAAATAAAAGAAATTTTCCCTAATGTATTCTTTGTCATGGGCGCAAATAAAACCCATTATGCCGGTGTTGATCTACAACATAGTCGCAACATGATTATTGTCCGAAACGAAAAAGAACTCACGCTAATCAACACGGTAAGACTAGATGA
>CAYXVT010000082.1:11921-13534 GCA_964468105.1 Uncultured Candidatus Berkiella sp.
GCACTTGATGCATTAGGGAAGGTGACGAATGTGGTAAGAATCGGTGCCTTTCATGGTCGTGATGATGCTTTCTATCTTGATAGAGACAATGCGAAATTATGGGCCTTGCCAGGGATGCAACATGATAATAATAAAACAACCGATATAACATTGGTGCCAAATGGCCAAATGCCCTTTCCTGATTGCTCTTTGTTCGTATTTGAAACATCAACTTTTCCAGAAGGCATTTTGCACCTAGATAATGAAGGTGGCATTCTTATTACCTGCGATAGCGTGAAAAACTGGGTCGCACCTGATCCGTTTTTTAGTGAAGAAACCGCGAAATTATATGCAGAGCAAGGTTTTTTTGGAGAAGCGACTATATCTGAAATTTGGCTCAATGCAACTAATGTAAAAACGTCTGATATAGAACGATTAAAAGAGCTTTCATTTAAACATCTTTTGAGCGCACATGGTGAGCCATTGCTTAATAATGCTGATGATAAATTAGCAAAGACAATTAAATGAATGTCTTGAATAAATACTAAAAACAACGAAGTCATCGACTTCGTTGTTTTTAGTGCAATTACGCCATTTTACGTGGTGAGAGTGGTTCCTTGGCATCTAAAGGATCAACATGAAAATAGTTATCGTCTTCATCATTAGATTGAAGAGATGCATAGGGAATATTATCATATTGGAAGTGTAACCCTATGCAAAAGCTCGGTTTTATATCACTTCCAACTCTTTCATTCTCTTTGTTTTTATTGAGTGTTTCTCTAATAATTTTCGTACCTATCATAATATATCCTTTCTTTAAACCATAAAATAAGCAAGCATACTACTATATTTCCATATCTGCTTCATGTCATAATTTTTAAGAAGTAAAAACAATCATACAAAAGAATTAGCCATTACAGGAAAATTAGCGTTTTAGTAAATTTCTTATAGAATAATGCTAACAAGATTGTCCTTTGCCACTTCCTTCGCCAGTCTACCACCAGAAATCAATGAATTATCCATTTCAACATATTGTGTAAAAACAATGCGTCGATTGTCTTTTTCAATCCACCCAACAAACCAACCTGCCTTCATACCACCGCCGGTCTTTCCATAAAGATCCCAATCATCCCAAATGTTCTCTAAATTTAATATTTTAATGGTATTTTCTTGAGCTGCTTTGCTAAAGGGCAGTTTTTTGTTGCTAAGCTTTTCAATAAATTCAATCTGTTCTTTAGGTGAGATTTCTAAGGAACTAAAAATCCAAGATTGCAATAAGCCATCATTTTTACCCGGCGTGCCGCTTACATCTTTATTGCCATAATTAATTTTATTCACATAGTTGGCAAATTTTTCCATTCCAAGCTTTTCGGTAATTTCTTGTGAATACCATATAACCGAATATTTCATCCAGCTTTCGGGCGTATGAGGGCGATTGCTAAATCTTTGCACCGGATATTTGACCGGATCATACAATGAACCCATTCTATTCTTAATCTCGTCATTAAAATCGATTTGCGGTTCAGTGGGTGATTTTAATATCCCAGACTCAAAGCCCATTAAGGCTAAAGGTATTTTGAAAGTAGAAGCCGGTGTATGGCGCTGTGAACATTCACCTTCTTGTTTAATAATAC
>CAYXVT010000082.1:13591-14264 GCA_964468105.1 Uncultured Candidatus Berkiella sp.
GGCCATTTTCTTTGGCAATAAAGCAGTTTTGAGAAGCCTGAACTGTCAAAGCGCAAGCCCCTGCTAACCATAGTAAAGATTTTATTAACTTCATTTTGACCCTTCAACCTTGTTAATTATGACGAGCAATGTAATGGATAATCTTTTAATTCAGTATGTTGATAATAAGTGGAACAATACTTTTGATGAGCGGATTTTCCATCCCAATGCGTCTTTTTAAATTCTGCAACCAAAGGATAATGTAAACCAATCACTTCAATATTTGAATACGATTTTGTGACGGACTCTAGATTTCTCATGCCATCATCCACAAAAACAATTTTTTGAGGCTTAATATTATGCTTATCAAGATAAGCATGCAAAACTTCACCTTTGTCATTGTATTCTGAACAAAAAATGACACCATCTTTCATCACCGTTGGAGCATGAAATCCATAAAGTGTTTCATCCTTTAATTTTGGTGAAGTAAAGTCTACATTTATCTCTTTCATTTGCTTTAGTGTGAGCTCAACCAGCGGCACCTGACGACCTGTTAATCCAATAACAAGGATCCCTTCTTTTTGAAGTTTCTTAATCAGTGCAGGAGTTAAACTTTCAACCGGTTTTAATTTAACGTCTTCTTGAGACACCAGCCAATGTGGGAACACATTAAAAATAACGGCTTTCTCATTTA
>CAYXVT010000083.1:0-10446 GCA_964468105.1 Uncultured Candidatus Berkiella sp.
AAAAAAAGTATCATCGCATTGACGAATCTTGAATAGCTTTTGCAATATATTTAAAGATTCTTTTACCGCCAACGCACTGGGATAAGGTCCAAAGTATTTGCCTTGAAATTTTTGCTTTCCTCTAAAATAAACAAGACGAGGATATTCATGGCGCGACACAAACAAATACGGATAAGACTTATCATCTTTGAAAATGACATTATATTTAGGATTAAGTGACTTAATGAGCGAATTTTCAAGCAATAAGGCTTCTTTTTCACTGTTAGTCACCGTCACGTCAATAGTGGCAATTTTACTGACCATTTGCGCAATGCGCGCATCTTCTAATGGCCTAAAATAACTACTAAGACGCGCTTTTAAATTTTTTGCTTTACCAACGTACAATACTTTATGCGCAGCATCGCGCATACAATACACGCCAGGACGTGAAGTGACAGACTCAAGAAAACTTTGAGAATCGAACATAGAAAGAAGCGCTATATTAACTGCTGGAAGATTCTGTATCTAATATGCCATGTCGGATAGCAAGATGTGTTAATTCAACATCACTATGAACATTTAATTTATCAAATAGACGGTAACGATAGCTGTTAACTGTTTTAGGACTTAAGCAAAGCTTGTCAGAAATTTCCTGAACTTTTTGGCCGCTAGTGATCATTAACATGACTTGAAGCTCTCTTTCTGACAATGTTTCAAAAGGAGATGCTTTTTCATCAGATAAATGTTTGAGCGCCAATTGCTGAGCTACTTCTGGACTGATGTAACGCTTGCCATGGCAAACCGCATGAATCGCTTGAACCATCTCATCTAAAGCTGAACCCTTGGTCAAATACCCTGCAGCACCTGCTTGGAGTAGTTTTGAAGGAAAAGGTTCTTCACCACAGACAGTAAGAGCTATCACTTTAATGTCGGGATCAGCTCTAAGCAGCTTACGAGTCGCTTCAAGCCCACCTATGCCAGGCATTCTGACATCCATTAAAACAACGTTAGGGTGCTTCTCACGCGCAATTTTGACGGCTTCCTCGCCGGTTGAGGCTTCACCAATGACTTTAAGTCCATTGACGCCTGAAAGTAGACTGCGGATCCCCGCTCTCACCAGTTCATGGTCATCAACTATCAGTACAGTGATCAATGTTAAGCATCCTCAAACGAGTTCTAATAACGCATTCAGAATAACCTAGGGCGAATTCTAATACTAGACCCTAAATGGGGAATTGGAGGGGTTTTGGGTTAGTGGGATAAATTAAGGAAGTGCGAATTTGATAAAGTCCGCCTTCTACCTACGCCTCAAAGGCTCCGGTAGACAGGACGCTACCTGCTCCAAAATGGCCTGCCAACCGAAGCGTCTTAGCGTACAGATATGTCTCCCTACGCTCAGAAGCTCCGGGAGATCAACCTACGGTTTGCAGTAACGGTTAAATAAGGCGCGCCTGCTTTTGTTCTTTATGGCCTGCCAACCGAAGCGTCTTAGCGTAGGTTGGCGGAGAGGCAGGGATTCGAACCCTGGAGGGGTTTCCCCCTAACGGTTTTCAAGACCGCCGCATTCGACCACTCTGCCACCTCTCCATAGATTGCGCAGTCTACCCAAGGTATATCACTAATGCAAATACTCCTAATAACCAACCATTGAAAGGCTATAAATGTATGATATCATTAAGTTTATTGATGTATATCCCATGGTTAATACCAGTAACTCGTAAGACCAGTGGTTATTGTTCTATATAGTCATGTGGTATAATGATTATCAATACCTATTACTAGGCTTAAGGAGATGCTCAATGGCTGACCAATTTCAGACGATAACTCGAGCCCGTTCTGAATCAATCCTAGAAACGAATTCAGTTATTCGTAACACCTATATTCTTCTGGCAACATCCATTGGTTTTAGTGCCTTGATGGCCTATGTTGCAATGGCTACCAACGCTAAACCTTTAGGATTGGTAACTCTATTAATTTATTTCGGATTAATTTTTGTTATTAATGCGACACGCAATAGTGCTCTTGGCATTGTTGCTGTTTTCGCCTTCACTGGTTTTATGGGTTACACCTTAGGGCCAATGTTGAATGCTTACCTTCATACTTACGTTAATGGCCAACAGCTGATTTTCACCGCTTTAGGTGGAACAGGTATAATCTTCTTTGCACTATCTGGCTATGCATTAACAACTCGAAAGGACTTTAGTTACCTTGCCGGCTTTTTAATGGCTGGGATGATAATTCTTTTCTTGGCCGTTCTTGTGCAAATATTTTTCCCAATGCCAATGCTACAACTAGCTGTTTCAGCTGCGTTTATGTTGTTTAGTGCTGCAATGATATTGTTCGAAACCAGCCAAATTATCCATGGTGGTGAAAAGAACTATATTATGGCAACTGTTACTATCTATGTATCGCTATACAATATGTTTATCTCTTTGTTGCAAATCCTCTCTTTCTTCAGCGGCAACAGAGACTAAGTTTCCCTTCTCTCATAAAAAGCCTCTTTCCAGAGGCTTTTTTTTTGCTAATTTAATTTAATCTATTTCTATTTTTTCGGACCATTCCCTTTCTTAGATTTATCCTCAGTGTGTTGCTGTGCAGGTGGTTTTTCTTGTGATCGCCTTTGACGATGATTTCTTCTTCCTTGATTAAATTGTAATAGCAGTCCCCCTGCAGGCACTTCATGGGAAACAACCGGTGGATGTGCAAATTGTAAATACTGCACATAAAAACCACATTCACTTAGTAAGATAGAACTAAGTGTTTTGCGGATCTTTTCTTTTTCACCTTCTTCAATGATCCCTTGGTAACTCCCTAAGAATGATTCAATACATTCTGCTGTTCGAGTTGATAGATCTGCTGAGGTAGGATGACTCTTGGCTAATGGCATGACCAAAAATAAAGCTAAAACATGATAATAATTAAAACGAGCAGGATAATGTGAAAATTCATTAAGTTTGAATTCCCAAAACTGAGAATAGGGTGGCATCTGAGTGGGAAGCGTAGGAAAAACTTCAGACAATATTCCTAATCTCAAAACGGTTGAGAAATTGATGTTTGCAAGATCAGAAATAAATAACTTTTGTAAATTAGTTAAATAAACCCCAATTGGCAAATACTTAATTCTATTAGCATGCTGTTTAATGACATCTTCTATTGGTTCAATACTTTTTTGCAATTGATTACTGAACCGAATCAATCTCAACATAAGGGAAGGATCATCCACAAACCGAACTTTAGGATCCCCTAAAAAACGTAATGTCGGTGCTGACAAATCTTTTTGAGCATCTAATAAATCATAAACATCACCATTGTGGGTGCAGACAAAGGTATTAATTGAAACATCCTTCTTAGCAAGAAACTCTTTTAAGCTGACCCAAGGCTCACACCAAAAATCAATTTTTCCTAATTTAAAATGTTTGGGTTGATTAGGATTTTGCCAACATTTGCTTTTAAATCCCAGCGGCAATTGATCTGCTGAACAATTGACAATAATGTCGATATCTTCATTGAACATGATTGGTAAACCCATTAAGCGATTACGACTCCAACCACCAACCAAATAGCTTTCTATTTGAAACGCTTCAAGTTCCTGTAAAACGAATTTTTCATTGGGTAGCCAAATTTGAGTAAATGGCTTATAAGAATGAACTGACTTAAGAACAGGATTTTTTAACTGCAATTCTTGTTGAAGTTGATCCATTACTTGTGTTGTTTTTTCTTCTAATTCCCTTTGTTTCTCTAGACGTTGCGAATCAAAGGTTTCTTGTCTTTTTCGATAATCATCAAATAGCTTCTGCTTTAATTGTTCCAGATCCGCTTCAGCGTGGGACACCATTTTATCAAGTGCTGCTTGCTCTGATGCCTCAACCTCACGCATTTTAGCTTGTTCTTGTAACTCAACAGCGCTCAATTCGGCTTGAAGAGCAGCGAGCTTTAATTGTTGTTGTTCTTTCAATTTAGCTAATTTTAACTGATGCTGGGTAGTTTGATCTTTTAATTTTATTTGCTGTTCAGTGACAAGTGCTGCCATTGACTGCTGATGTTGTGCTTTAGTTTGTTGAATTTTAGTTTCCAATTGACCTGTGTGAATAGCCAATTCTGTTTTATATTTTTTTTCCAAAGCATCCAGCTCTGCTTTATGCTGAACGCTTAATGCATTCTGTGCTCTTTGATGATCGGCGTGATTTTTTTGCTTATCCTTTTTCAGTTGCGCTTCAAGTTCTGCTACATTTTTCTGATAATCAGCAGATAATTCAGCCTTCTTTGCCTCAAATTGACCTTCTTTTTCCGCTTTTAGTTTGGCTACTTGTTGCTCACCTTTAACCTTTTCAGCATTAAGTTGCTCAGCGTGAGATGTCTCTAATGCTTTTAATTTTGCAGCGTTTTCTTCTTGTAAGCGTTGAGCCAGCGCGCCTCGCTCGCGTTCAATCTGCGATCTTAATTCCTGACTTTGAACTTCAAAAGAATCATCTTGCTTTTTTTTATCTTGTTTAAACTTCTCTTCATGTTCTTTTGTAACGCCTTGTGCCACTGTCTTAAGGCTAAGTTCCTTTAGAGCATCGGTTAGCGTATCAACTTCTACTTCTTTTGCAAGAGAGGACAATTGCTTTGTCACATCATCAGCGATCTGTTTTAACATTCCTTGAATCGTTTTGCCATAAGTCCCTCCTAGTGAAGGATCTTGTTTGATTATCTTCATAAATGCGATAACAAGTTCCAAAATGCTAGAAAGCAATGCTCTTGTTCGTTGGTTTGGAGGAACGCCAATAAAATTCGATACAATAGCTAAAAATGAAGAGGCTTGTAAGGTAGAAATACCCGGCATTGAGGTTGATTTTGCTAAACTCTCTAAATGTGCTTTCGTGCTTTTTACCTGTTCTACAGATAAAACCAAATCCATTTTAGGATTGACAGAATGAGCAGTTTGATTCCATTCTTTAGTATAAAAATCATTTAGCAATTTAAAAACATGAAATACCGATTGCCCCTCTGCTCCGAATGAAGTTTCAAGATCATTATAACCCCTTTTATATTCCTCTAAAGATTCATTTGTGATCCCTATTTTGCTATATACGGGTAACAGTTTATCAATAAAGACTAGGGCCTTGGCTTTAAGATTTCGCGCTTTCTCTTGCTGACCAAACAATCCTAAAAAGGCTATGTCTAATCGATATGCCCGTAATAATGATGCAATTTTATATTTAAATTCTTCAATTTGTTCTAATTTTCCTGATGATTCTACTATTTGTTTATATAATAGATTTTGGTATTCATCAGCATAAAGTTCAAACCAGTTAATTTTTTCTTGCAACATTTGATAATAAAAATAATAATGATGTTCGCTTAAGGTGCTTTGCATAAATCGAGCAATAAGATCCGAAGTTGCTGGTGCAAGATCTTGCATTAAATTATGGACCATTGTCTCCCTATCCTTTTGCGCGTTAGGATGCTGCAAAAGATAGTGCCATACATTAACTTTGTGAAACCCGAGTAAAAACAACAGTTCTGAATCTTTCATTTTCCTGGCAATGAGAATATTGAGTTCTTTGCTGTAGTTTTCATCTTCGGTTTTTTTAGATTCACTGAGAGCTTTTAATTGTTGACTCAGAGACTGTAGTGTAGCATCCATATGCTGATAGGGAATTTGATGCTGTAAAAAATGAAAGCCTACCGTACTAACCACTCGCTCCATTGCACTCTCAAAAAAGAACTGATGCTCACCAAAAAATATATCAATATTCAATTCTCTTTCGCGTGTGTTGTTATTTTTTGCGATATTAATAAATTTTAAGGTCAGTTCTTTTAAAGTTTCGACATCTTTAAAAAAAGGCGCCAATTCACCGAGTACAGAATCCTTACCGAGCTGACTAATATCCTTCATATTAATAACCGGTACGGACACCATTTGAGTTGTTGAAGCATTATTTGTTGAACGTAAAGCTTTTGCTCTGTGTTTTGATCTTGGACCGGTACCAGCCATGACATGCCTTAAAGTTAGATAACAAACATACGTATTATAGTTAGAAGATGATATCATTTATAACCTTAGAGGGAAAATTTTTGAGGTTTATGAAGATCTGATGATTTTTTTAGTCATAAAAAAGCCTCTTTTTAGCGGCTTTTTTCTTTACGGAACGGTATAGACCACTTTGACTGATCCATCGACAACCGATCTGTCTACATACCCCATACAATTAGGATTCTTGGAGACTAAATCTTTTACAGCTGTATCATCACTTTCTTGAATGGGAGGATAACCTTGGCCTGTAAAAATAACTCTAGACCAATAAGATTTAACTTCGGTATCACTTTTTTTAATGACATTGGTATAGAACTTTTCACGTGCAGAACTACCCGTTGCTTGATCAACAGGGATAACTTTAACACCGTTAGGCAGAAACTTTGTTTTACCAAGATAAATGCGATTAATCTCATCTGCAGAAAGGGAAGTAATAGGCATGTTTTTATTGGTAATGACAACGAGATCTGCAAAACTTGCACAGGGTATCATCGGTGCAAAGGAAAGCAAAATGGCTAAAATTCTATTTACACTACATTTATTTTTTTCCATGGCTTTTCCTTACATTACCGCATCAAGAGCCACGGAATAGACATTAGCGGATCCGGGTATAGCATACGAAAACAGCCCTGGAGTACGGTTATCAGGATGAACGTGTTTAAATTCACCTTTTAGCGCGATGCCTTCATAAACATCCCAACGCAACCCCAATGTAACGGAACTTTGAGAACCTGCTCCGCCTTCAAAATTGGGGCCAGTTGCAACCATATTGGCAGCAATCGCATCCAAAGTTTGATTTGAGCCTGTCAGCATCATAAAACCTGAATTAATAATGCCATTAAAACGTCGTGTTTTATTATCTTCTAATCTTTCTCTAGCAAACGTAAGATGAGGCAAAAATTGATTAACGTGGTAACCACCCATCACATACCAACCAACCGCATTTGTAATAACAGGCGATTGTGTTTTACGTTTCACAATTTCCGCCATGCTGACAATGTTCTTCCAGTTAAACTCATAGCCAATGCCCATAAAATTTGCTCGGACATTATGTGCTGAAAAATAGTTAACATAATCCAGGCCAATTGGTTCAATCCCCAGAAAAGGAATTCCTGTCGCCATGGTATTTAAAACGGTATTGATACCTTGCATGGTCGTGCCACCATTGGGATCCAGGGTTATCCGGGTTGTTTGGTACCCTGCTCGGACACTAAAAATCTCATTACCATATTTAAGATTAAAGGCATACATATCACTGAGGCGCAGACGTAAATAATCAAAAATGGTTTCATTGATTCCCGAAGGTAAAGTGATATTAGTTGGAAAGGATATGTGAGTACTGGTTGCACCATAAAAAGCGGTCAAGGCGAGATCATAATCAAAGAAAACAAATTTAAACTTAGCATCAACGCCGGTTAAATTGCTGAAGCCAGAAGGAACTTGAGAGTAAACTTCTTCTGGTGGTCGCACCCAAGGGTAAGCATATCCCACATCAACGTATTCAGAGAGCATATAAGGGTTGGTGCGGATCCGGCCAACACGAAATTGCCAGTGATCATTGGGCTCCCATTTTAAAAATGCCCATACTGCTTCAACATCCCACTCATCAGCCGCTTGAGCAAGAAATTGTGTTGTTATACTGGTGTCTTCACGTAATTGTTTTGTTATCTGAATACCAACATCGGAATCTTCATCAAAACTCGGACGCTTTCTAATATAAGTGTTATAGAGTGGTTCAACGCCATTAGCTAAATAGGGCGCATCAGTCCAAGCTGCTCCAACGGATAAGAATCCATTAATTTGCCAGCCTTCAAGCGTATAAGCTAAAGCTGATGTACTACCAAAAGTTAGAAAGAGTAATGATGCCGAAACACTTTTTTTCATCACAGTCCCTTGCGATAGAACTTATAGAATAACTGTTAGATCCATCAATACTATTCTAGTACGTAGATTCGGGCAACTACGCGTATTTAGGAAAGTTTAATAACCCGTGTCGCCCCCATAAAAGGATGCAGCGCTTCAGGCACATGAACATTCCCGTCTTTGTCTTGATAATTTTCAAGCACAGCAATTAAAGTTCTACCGACAGCCAAGCCAGAACCATTAAGCGTATGCACCAACTCGGGCTTTCCATTTGCAGCGCGAAAACGTGCTTGTAAGCGTCTTGCTTGGAAACTTTCTGTATTGGAGCAAGAAGATATCTCACGGTATTTTTGTTGACTAGGTAACCATACTTCTAGATCGTAAGTCTTGGTAGATTGAAAGCCTATATCACCGGTACACAATGCAACCACCCTATACGGTAAATTGAGCTTTTGTAAAATGGTTTCAGCATGCTTTGTGAGTTCTTCTAAGGCTTGATAGGACGTTTCTGGCGAAACGATTTGTACCAATTCCACTTTATCGAATTGATGCTGACGAATCATGCCTTTGGTATCTTTCCCATAAGAACCTGCTTCACTTCTAAAACATGGCGTATGGCTAACGAATTTTAAGGGTAATTTTTCAGCAGGAATAATGGAATCGCGTACTAAATTAGTTAACGATACTTCAGCTGTAGGGATTAACGTCAGCTCTTTGTCGCCTTTAATATGAAATAAATCGTCATAAAATTTCGGAAGCTGGCCAACACCAAACAAGGCTTGAGATTCTACTAAATAGGGAACATACATTTCTTCATAGCCATGTTCATTCGTATGCAAGTGCAACATAAACTGTGCTAAAGCACGATGTAATTTTGCAACCTCGCCTTTTAACACTACAAAACGAGACCCTGACATCTTGGCTGAGGCTTCAAAATCAATCTTTGTAGATTTAGCGGTGAGATCAACGTGATCTAAAGGAGTAAAATCAAATGTCTTGGGTGTTCCCCAACGTCTGACTTCGACATTCTCACTTTCATCTTTACCTACAGGCACACTGTCATGCACTAAATTCGGCAAAGTCGCAAGATAAGCATTTAGCTCTTCATGAATATTGGTAAACTGCTTTTCAATTTCTTCTAAATCAACACCTACACCGGCTACCTGCTCTAATAACAAATTCGCTTCTTGTTCGTTTTTCTTGGCTTTGGCTTGACCAATCTCTTTAGACAACGTATTACGCTTGCTTTGTAAGGTTTGCGTTTTGACTTGATATTCTTTACGTTGCTCTTCAAGAGAACGTAATTTCTCAATATCAATCTTAACACCCCGTTTAGCGAGGTTTGCTACCACTTCTTCTAATTGATTACGCAAGACATTTGGATCGATCATGATATGTTTCTCTTAAAATGTTATGTTTCTTTCTCTTTTAAAGAACGTAATTTTTCAGCAATCTTTATCTCAAGCCCTTTATCTACCGGAAAATAATACTGCTTCTCCCCCATTTCCTCGGGAAAGTAGGTTTGACCACGCGCAAAACCACCAGGTTCATCAGGATCATAACGATATTGTTTTCCATAGCCCAAGTTTTTCATTAACTTGGTTGGCGCATTACGTAAATGCACCGGCACCTGATAGGAAGGTAAACTTTCCACCTCAGCTTTTGCTCTATTAAACGCCATATAGGCAGCATTACTCTTGGGCGCACAGGCTAAATAAATCACCACTTGCGCCAGAGATAACTCCCCTTCTGGGCTGCCTAATCGTTCAAGAGCATTCCAAGCCTCCAATGCCATTCCTAAAGCGCGAGGTTCTGCATTACCAATATCTTCACTGGCCATTCGCACGACTCGCCTTGCAATGTAATGAGGATCACAACCCCCATCTAACATTCTACATAACCAATACAACGCCCCATCTGGCGAAGAGCCTCGTACCGCTTTATGTAAAGCAGAGATCTGATCGTAAAATAAATCGCCTTGCTTATCAAAGCGCCTATAATCTTGTTGCAGAACATCTTCAACCAATTGCGCTGGAATAGGATCGGTTGAGTGGGAAGTAACTCTTTGTGCTAGCACTTCCAAAATATTTAATAACCTTCTCGCATCACCATCTGCAGATTGCACAATTCGATGAATACTTTCAGGCTCAAGTTTGATTTCAAGATGACTCAATCCGTTTTGTAAAACTTGTTTAAGATCATCTTCGGTTAATGTCTTTAACACATAAACCCGACAACGCGACAATAAAGCGTTATTGACTTCAAAGGAGGGGTTCTCTGTGGTGGCGCCAATAAAATAGACGGTACCATCTTCTACATAAGGTAATAACGCATCTTGTTGGGCTTTATTAAAGCGGTGGATCTCATCTATAAAAAGTAATGTGCCACGCTGAGATTCTTCAAAACGAGATTTTGCATTTGCAATTGCCTCTCGTATATCTTTAACCCCAGCCAAAACCGCAGACAAAGCAACAAACTCGGCCTGACAATAATTGGCTATCAATTGGGCGAGAGTGGTTTTACCTGTGCCAGGTGGCCCCCATAACAACATCGAATGTAGTTTGCCTTGTTCGATGCAGTATCTT
>CAYXVT010000083.1:10456-14099 GCA_964468105.1 Uncultured Candidatus Berkiella sp.
GGCACCCTTGCCTACCAGATGTGATTGACCAACATACTCTTCAAGCGTTTTAGGTCGAAGACGCGCAGCAAGCGGTTGAGCCATGAAGGTTTAAGTTCCCGCTTGAATGATATCGACCCCTTTTGGAGGAACGAATTTAAAGGAGGTATCATTTACCCCTTCATTAATGACGACCTGGGTAAAAAGGGTATAAACATCTTGGCCCAGTGGATCATGCATTCTCACTTCGGCCAATTTACCTTTGGCAAAGCCAATTTGGATATCAGCAAAAGGAGCATCTTTTTGCTTTGGATGCAGTAAGTAGCATTCATCACTTTTTGGACATTGATTCTTTTTACCATCTTCAATTTCAAAATTTTGTTTCAAAGTTGTTAAAGAACCTGCCAATAAAGAAGCGGGTGAATCCCCTAAGGCGCCTTTAAGTTCTTGCTTGGTAACCTGGGATAAATCAATGTCGTAAGTCCATAAAAATTGACCATCAGCAATCACTAACATCTGATCTGGGGATTGGCTCTTCCAATAAAATTTACCCGGGCGACGTACCATCATCTCACCTTGAGATTTGGCAACATGCTCACCATTGGCATCATGAATTTTTTGCGCAAAGTGGGCTTTGTAAGTCTCAATTTTTTGCAAAGCCTTTAGTAAATTTTCAGCCGCAGGCTCAGCGGCAATAACATGAGAAGATAACAAAGCTATAGCGGTAGCGATTGCACATTTGAATAATTTTGACATTTTTTCGAACCTTATTTAACTGGTGGTGGTGCTAAGACTTCACGCGTCCCATTTGATTGCACCTGACTCACAACGCCTTCAGATTCCATACGTTCTATCAATCTGGCTGCTCGGTTATAACCAATTTTTAAGCGGCGTTGCACTAAGGATATTGAAGCCTTACGGGCTTCAGTAACAACAACTATCGCTTGGTCATATAACTCATCAGCACCATCCTCATCCATCATAAAAGGACTCGGGGTAGATTGTACCACGCTTTCAATATAAGTTGGCTTCCCTAATTTACGTAAATCATTGGTCACTTTATGGACTTCATCGTCACTCACAAAGGCGCCATGGATCCGATGGGGTACGCCTACTCCAGGTGGCAAATAAAGCATATCGCCATGACCCAGTAATTGTTCAGCACCGGATTGATCTAAAATGGTGCGAGAATCGATTCTTGAAGAAACCTGAAAGGCTATCCGAGTTGGGATATTGGCCTTGATTAAACCGGTGATGACATCCACGGATGGTCGTTGGGTCGCTAATATTAAGTGGATCCCCGCGGCTCTGGCCTTTTGAGCAATTCGCGCAATCAACTCTTCTACCTTTTTACCCACAACCATAATCATGTCGGCAAATTCATCTACCACCACCACAATATGAGGCAGCTTTTCTAAGGGTTGGGGTTGCTCTGCACTCTGTGGTAACCATAAAGGATCTAATAAGGGCTCGCCTGCTTGCGCAGCTGTTTCAACCTTTTGGTTATATCCACCCAAATTCCGAACGCCTATCGCAGCCATGGTTTGATAACGACGCTCCATCTCAGCCACACACCACTTCAATGCATTAGCGGCATCTTTCATGTCAGTGACAACGGGGGTTAACAGATGAGGAATATTGTCGTAAACAGCCAATTCGAGCATCTTGGGATCAATCAAAATCATTCGAAGATCAGCAGGTGTGGCTTTATAGAGAACACTCAACAGCATGGCATTAATACCAACTGATTTTCCGGAACCTGTCGTACCGGCAACAAGTAAATGTGGCATTTTTGCCAAATCAACAATGACCGGTCTGCCTGAAATATCTTTACCCAAAGCTAATGTTAACGGTGATTGGGCTTGCTGATAGGCCGGATCTTCTAACACTTCTTTTAAGCGAACCAGTTCACGATAGGTATTTGGAATTTCTAAACCAACGACCGATTTACCCGGAATGACTTCAACCACTCGTACACTCACCACAGACAACGAACGAGCCAAATCTTTTGCCAAACTGGTGATCTTATTTACCTTAATGCCTGCTGCTAAATCTAATTCAAAACGGGTGATCACAGGTCCTGGATGCACCCCCACCACTTTTGCATCAACCCCAAATTCCAGTAAACGCGTTTCCACTAAACGAGAGATCTCTTGCAGCTGCGCCGAGGTGTATCCTTGATGACGGGTTCTTTTCTCTGGCATTTCAAGCAAAGAAAGGGAAGGAAGCTCATTTGAATAGGCAATTCTCTCTTTCCCCTTGCCAGGATTGCTCGTAGCGGGACTTTTTTGGATTACTTTCTTAGGAGCAAAAAAAGCCGGTAAAGTTTTTTCAATTTTTTCAGCTTTTTCCTCTTTGACTTTGCTTTTCTTCGTGTTTCTCAAAGGGGGCAAATGATCATCAAACACATCTTCGTCAGCAAAAGGAAAAGGATCTGATTGTTGTTTGATTTTCAGGGGGCTTTCTTGTGTTTGAGGTTTATCCTCTGACGCACCCAAGCTTGGAAAATCTTCCCAAGAGATTGGCAATTTCATCTGCTTTGCTTTCTGGAAAGCTTTTTCCACCATCGGCCGCAGTGGGCCTTGGTTTTTAACAGCCAGTAAAGATCTTCTGCCCGCTCCTTCCATCAGCTGAAACCAAGATAGCCCTGTAAACAAGGTAACGCCCGTTAAAAAAAGCGCAAATAAAATGATTGTGGCCCCCAAGGGATTAAGGTAGTCCACCATGACTGTCTGGACCGCAGTGCCCAAAATGCCGCCTGAGCTCATTGGTAATGTTTGCAAGTTGTTTGCTAAATGCATGGTGGTTAATCCGCAACTGGCGGTTAATGCAATAAATAACCCTACTCCCCGCACGGTCCAAATCATAGGATTGGCTTGAGCAGTTTGCGGATTCTCTTGGTAAATAAAGAGCCCACCTAAAGTGAGTGCAATTGGGAACAAATAAGCCATGTATCCAAATAAAGAAAGAAGAACATTCGAAAACCAAGCCCCGGTTAATCCAGCGGCATTGTGAACTTCTTCACCTGACATACCCGAATGAGACCAAGAAGGATCCGCATCGGAATAAGTAACCAGTGCTATGAACAGGTAAATCGCAAAAGAACAAAGCAATATCAAGGCGCCTTCCTTCATCCGGCGACTGACATGCAAGGATTTTGTAGCGACGTTCCTTCGTGTGGTGGCTTGCTTCATGCGTTACCATTTAGTTAAAGATTTTGATTTCATTCTAGCATGAGTTGGCTTCTATCCTAGGCTTCTTTGACGAGAACTTCAGCATTGCGTAATATTGCCTGCAATAATCTAAGAGGTAAAAGCGAATATGAGCCATAAAGTTCACCACCGATTAATCATCCTAGGATCAGGTCCGGCAGGCTATTCTGCAGCTGTCTATGCGGCACGGGCAAACCTTCATCCCGTCTTGATTACCGGCATGCAAAAAGGGGGACAACTCACCACCACAACAGAAGTGGATAATTGGCCAGGAGATGTGGAAGGTTTACAAGGACCTGCTTTAATGGAGCGTATGGAACAGCATGCCTTGCGTTTTAATACTCAAATTCTTTTCGATCATATTGAAGAAGTCACTCTTGGGGAAAGACCTTTTATTTTAAAAGGTGACTCAGGGACAGTTTATTCTTGTGTCTGTCTTACGACCGCCACCG
>CAYXVT010000084.1:0-926 GCA_964468105.1 Uncultured Candidatus Berkiella sp.
TCATCATTCTGCTTATGAACAAACAAGCTAGTTATTAGTTCCTTTGGAAGACTTCTTGTATAGAGTCTATCTTTGAAAGATGTAATTGCTCCATTTTGTAAATCCAGTAAATTTGTAAAAATAATTAATACTTCATCAACAGACGTCATCATGTTATGGCAAACATGAATTCTTTTATCCAGCAGTGATGCTAAAGCTAAACTATGGGCTGTTGAGCTATAGGCAACCACTTTTGCGTTTGAAAAAGTCTTAAGGGCGAATTTAAATATTTCATCCACAACAATAGCCTGTGATGGGAAACCATAATTAGACTCAATAACAATTGCACAAACAGAAGAAGGCTCTATCTTACCATTAAGATGGTTTTTAAGTGTGTCAATATATTCATGCTGTTCACACCCTTTTGCCGGTAAAGGAAGTGCAACTACTTGAATTTCATTTTCACCTAGACCTCTTTCTTTACATTCTTTTTTTATCAGCGTTGGTACAAGGCGTTGTTGCATCTGACCATGAACCATAACCACAATCGTTTTCATTCTATTTACTCTCTATAGTATCTTTTAACATTCTACTTATTTTTAAGCATTTAAATTCTCATTATGTATCAGCGCCCCTTAAAGCTTTTTTGCTTTTATAAGCCATTTTAGGCTTAATCTGTGGCGGTCGTTTTGTCTTGATAGGCGGTTCTTTTTTGGCCTTAAATTGGCGTGTAATCTCAGGGCTGCCGGGGGAGATATGCACATCTTGAGGGTCTGTATTTTGAAGCATTCTAACTTGATAGATGTGCTTTAAGTATTGAATATAAAATGCCATCATTTGTTCAAACAAGAAAGTCTTCTCAGTATCAGTCGGCTGATACCCAGAGAAAGTACTAAAAAATTCATTTATTGTTTTTGAGCATTGTAAACATTGAAGCTTACAGTATT
>CAYXVT010000084.1:936-3452 GCA_964468105.1 Uncultured Candidatus Berkiella sp.
GCATTTGGAAATGTGTTAAACTGGATTCTATTTATTGTTTGTTGTATATTATTTTGCAATCCGTCTTGGCGCTGATATAACATTTTCGTCTGAAGCGCCGGGACTAAAAAGATAGCTACTAGCCTATAAAATGGATACACATTTAGCCTGTCTGTTGGCTCGACTTGATCAATCATCTTAGCGTTGAACTTAAACCAGCTTAATATCGCTTTATCTGTATAATCAAGTTGCGCAAGTGGGGGTAATAAATTACCAAGCCGTTGTAATTGACTCATATAAATAACATTTAGATTAGCTACACCACGTAAAAAAAGACTTGAAAAATGTTTGCGATATTCCGTAAAGGGGAGATTGGTAAATTCAGATGCATTCTTCAGTAAAGCAATTTCACCGGATGCAGAAGGTTTACCTAATACCTCGTGGCTTTGTCTGATATAGCGATACAGTCTTCGTGGATCTGTTTTAAATGTATCAGTGGGATTACCTATGGGACATAACTCATTTTTGTCCAAATCTGAAATACAACCTAAAGGATCATAAACATTACCTTTGGCGTCTGCTAAAAAGGCGTTGATAGTGATATCTAAAGATTGTGCAAAAGGAAACATTGTTAATTCTTCACATCGGATATCAATATCACCGTCTAAAACTAGTTGTTTTAAATTATTTTTGTTAACTAAACAGTTACTCCCTAACAGCGCTTGAACTTTTTTAGGAGAACAAAAAGCAACAATATCGCCATCGTGAGGATCACGATTAAGTAACTTATCTCGCGTATAGCCACCAAAAACATAGGCTTGAATATGATGTGAATTAAGAAAAGCTAAGATCCCTTTTATTTTTGGTTCTAATTCTATATGTCGTCGATAAACTCTGTAAGCTTCAACTGGTAGTTCGGATTGCACATGACTGCTTGGCTGTGTCTCAAGTACTCTCTTGCTGAAAAATTCTTCTAATCGTGCAGTTTTATCTTGTAGCGTTGCCAACTTTTCTTCTTGCAAACTTAAGAGTGCTATTTCACTAATAAGTTCATTAAAAACCTCTTCACTTATTTCCTGTGCGGCGTTTGCGATCTCACTTTCTTTTCTTAATGCCAATTTTCGTTGTTTCTTCTGAAAACGTTCTTTTGCTTGTTCAGTCTTTTCAGCTTCTTTCTTTTGAGCTTGCTCACGTCGCGCATCTTGCAAAATTTTCTCTTGGCGCTCTCGTTCTTGTTTCTTTGCTTTACTTTGGCGTCGACGTTCTCTATTTGAGATCTTGCTTATTTTATTTGCTTGCTCTTCTTGTTCGGCTTTTTTATAAGTCCATTCTTCTTCATCATTGGTCAGTGGTGCTTTCGCTTTCTTCGGACGTTGTGGAAGTTTTGTAACTGCTACTTTAGGTTTGCGAGTGGATATAGATTGCTCTTGTAACAACGATTTTGATGGGATTGCAACAAGCTCTTCTTTCTTGCTCTGTTTTCGGATTTCCTTTTGACGCAAGGCAACTTCTTTCTCCAATTGTCGCATGCGAAGTTGCGCTTTTGCTTCAAGCATCTTGGCTTCGTACTCTTCTAGTTTCTTGGCTTGTGTATCAAGAAGACTTAAACAATGCGTAATATCTAGAATGATACAATGAATCGTTTCGGCTAAAACACCATGTATACCAATCTTCTCTTCAAAATATTCATGCTTTTTGAACTCGAATTTTTGTTGAAGCTGGCTCAGTAACATTCTGGCATTATCGTTACCCATTTCTTTGTTCAATTTTAGCAATATGTTGACAAGATCAAGTGGGTTCTCTATATCATCCTGCAATTGCAGTGCCAAAGCTTCACATAACTTTTGTGCTTCAAGATTAGAAGGATGAAGCCTAAGTGATTTATCGTTGCCCAATCCTTTTAGGAATTTTTGAATTTCTTTTACTTTGTCAGAAAGTTCTTCAAAAGTAACAGCTAAGACCTTTGAATTTGGGAGTTCATAGGATTTGGCATTTATAAGTAATCCACGCGCTTGTGCTAATTCTTCATCTCCAGCCAGTTCTTGATCAGATAACTTTTTTGAGATTGTGTCACCTTGATTGAATGCCTCTTCTGCTAAATCAACATAGGCAAATTGATGAAATATAACAATATAATGTGCATACAACTGTAATATTAATTTGCGTTTAATCGTTTTCTGATTGTCGGAATCAAATTCATGTTCATACGCTGATAATAGTTTCAACAAAAGTTGGTAATTTTCATGCATCTGCTTGTATAGCGCTGCATATGTGCCCTTTTGCACCTCACACGTTAGAAGTAAATTTTCGCAAATATTAGCTTGCTTGAGCATATTGTCAAATATGAGCTCTACAAAACGATAGTCTGCATCATCTTCGGGAAACTTTTCTTTTTGTACTTTTGCAACAGAACAAACAAAATAAAATAAAGCATTAATATTTTCTTGATGTTCTTTGAGGCGCAATACTTTTTCTTGCGTTGTTTTTGGCTCATGGCGTACTTTATTTTTTGAATCCACCGCGTAGAGCACTTTGAT
>CAYXVT010000084.1:3462-14092 GCA_964468105.1 Uncultured Candidatus Berkiella sp.
CACTAGCAGAATAAATATCACGCCAATAGGCTTTAGTTAACTTTACATACTCAGAACTATCTGCATCGGCAAATAGATCTTTAGTTGACTTCACGATAAGATTAACAATCTCAGTTATATCAGCGTCATATATGCCATTACCCTCTGCATAGATAACAATGTTTTTCCCTGGTTTCGATTTTAATTCCCTGATTACTTTATATTTTTTAATTTGTTTAGAAGCAGTACTAAGCTTTTCTTGAATACCCACAAATAAGTTTTGAAAATCTTTGATTATGTTAATGTCTTTTTCATCATAATTTTCTAGAGCGCCAGAAAGGACTAAAGTAGCTTCTTGGGTTGTTTTGGCAGCAGCTTCCGCCAAGTCAAACTTATTCACAAAAGTACAAATAATGGTATAGCATAATTTATAGCTCAGAATATTGTGATATACCGAATAGAGTGTTTTTTTAGCATAGAGTTCTCTACTTGGATTGAGTGACTTGTCCTTTAATAATTTTGTTTTTTCCTCGATTAATTTGTCCACTTCAGGAATTAAATCTTCAAGTTCTTTATAATATTGTTGCAACACTTCGAATAAGTGTGCTTCTTGCGCGGTATCATCCCCTTTTGACTTAAAATATCTATTTGCCGATACAAAATAATAATTGGCTTGTGTTAATAACATTCCTAATACATCAAAGCGTTCAGATGTTAGTTCTGGATGCTTCGCCAGTATATTTTTGATGAAATAGAGCGCAACATTCAGTTGCAATTGACCTCGCATTAGCCACTGTTTTGCACTTTCTGGCGACATCTTTTCTAACTGCGGCCAACTGTCTAGCTCCTTTGAAAGACGCTCAGACAAAGCCGCTGCGACTTGCCGCGTCGCTTGAACATTGATAAACAAGATATTCAGTTTTTCATTTTTAGAAATCGTTGCCAAATTTTCTTCAAATAGAATTTGAACAGCTTCGTTCAAAATCCTTTCACTTAATACCACGGGTATAGTTATGGCATCTTCTTGATGAATAGTTGCTATTTCTTGAGCGCAATCTGCTGACCTTTGAGCAAGCTCATCTAATCTTCTGGCGATGTGTTTTGTGCTTTCGTTTGAGCGAAGTTTTCTACCAAGCTCAGCTAACAATTGCTCCACTTTAGGAAGCAAAATCAGAGCTTCACTCGTCAAATGGCAATATCGTAAAAAACTGATGATGAGAAAGACCTCATCTAGTTGTTTGTTTAATTCATCTGTCTTGTTGGTAATTGGCAAGGCAAGCTGCTTTGCTTTTTTTATCAAAATATCCAGATTTTCTTCAAAGGTTTTAATCTTGTATTTTGTTGTACTTACTTGTGGTTTACCTCTACCCAGATTGCTTTTTAATGCCTTTAAGACTTCCTCAAATTCATGACATTTAACCCAGACTTTTGGAAATTGTAACTTAAATAAAACATCTTCATATAGAGCAATCTTTGATTCCTGAATTTCCCCTGAAGGTAAAGCACCATATTTTTCTATACTTTCTGCCAAGGCATTGCTCACCATGCCATTAAGGCTTAAAAAGTTAATTGTTGTTGAAAGTTCAGGTAACACTTTAAAATGGATAAAACACAAACCATTGATACGTTCTTCTAATTGATTGGCTTGCTTGAGCTCAATGCTTAAATCAAGTGAAAGCAAGCTCTCAAGTGAAATGCCGAAAAAATAATAGAGTTCCTGGTAATATACTAAAAACTCATGAACGAGTGGACCTGTGATATTTTCCGGTGCATCAGGGGATATTTTTTGTGCTTTTGAGATAAGTTCAAGAATCACTGCTTCCACGGTTGGTTTCTTATAAACCATCTCGCTTTCGTTATTAGGATTGGATTCAGTAACAGATAAGCTTTCAGGACAATTGGCAGGTTTATACATCTTTAATTGCTAGACTTGTAATTATAATTTTTACAAATTATATCAAACCAGCTAACTACTATACAATAAAAATCGAACCTTAGGATGCTTATAGTTAGCCAGTAAGGTTAAACCTATTGTCTTTCGTTTCAGATTGGCCTTGAGGAAGGTGACTTTCTATCTTAGCTGCCATCTCACGAATAGCATTATTTTCATGGCCTGGATATTGTTCAAATCGATCTTGAACCATTTTTTTGGCATTTTCTTGATGGACTTTAATTTGATCATGGCATTCTTTTTGTGCTTTGTTAAAGTCAGCAATTTTTGATTCATGTTCATCTAAAGTATGTAAATTTAAAGTTGTTAAATCAACAACAACATCACTTACCAATTCCTTTTGGGCTTTTTTGTCTTTATTTTTAAAGAATGGAAGCTTAAACCATGTGTCTTTAACTGCATCTTTAAAGTGATTTAATTTATCCGTTAATTTTTCTTTAATTGCTTCTCGTTTAGATAAAAGTTCATTTCTTTCTTTCTTCAATTTTTCAATTTTCTTCTCAGCCTCCTTAACTTTTAGATGTTGTCTCCTACTGATAAGTCCCCGACCAAAAGCAACGAGAAGAGAGGTTGGTGTTTTCTTTTTTCCGTCAAAAAGCTTATCTGCAAATTTTTTACCACTTTTAGCCGCTTTAGCTTCTAATCTTAGCTTTCTTTCTTTATTTTCTTCAATTTTCTTTTTAATTAAATCTCGTTTCTCATCTATTTTATCAATTTGATTGAGTAATTTGCTTGTTTCTTTTTCTGTCTCTTTCAATTTCTGCATCTCTTTTTCATTTTCTTTTGCTTTCTCTTTTTCTATTGGTGAGATGTTTAAGTTCTTACTATTGTCTTCCTCTTCTAACTCTTCCAACCATTTACCTTCCATTTCAAGTTCGACTAATTTTGCATCAGCTTCTTCTTCACTCATATCAACTGTCGGTTGTTCATCTACTGATGAGAGATAAGCTTTAAACGCGTCAATGGCTGCTTCATCTCGTTGTTCATCTGGTTCGTCTAATGAACTTGAGAGAACTGCCTCTGCAGCGGCAATAGCTGCTTCCTCTTGAATTGGCTTTTCAATCGCGTCTTTATAATGTTTCATTTCTTCCAAGACTACTTTCTCTTGCGCATGATTTTCCTCAATCTTTTCATCAATATCAGCTAACTCCTTTTGATCTTGTTGTATCGCTTTTATTTCCTCTTTTTTCTCAATAGTCAATTTCCCAAGTGCTGTCATAGCATCTTTCTTTTCTTCTGGCGGGATATCTTTTAATATATTTTGTCTGCCATTTTCTCTTGCCTTATTTTCAAAATGCTGATAGAGATCTTCACCCACTTTCGCGTATATTTTTACTTTCTCTTTTTCGATTTCTGCACTTTTACCATGCAAAAAACGCAGATGTTCCATGCACTTTTCTAACGACTTGATAATCTGTTCGTCGAATTCTGTTAGTAGGGGTGATAAATTAATTTCTTTATTTGGTAGACCACCCTGTCTTAAGGCTTCTTCCTCCGCTTTCCGCGCTTTCTCTTCCAAATCTGCTAGAAATTCTTCTTTTGCTTTTTTATGAGCTAGAAAAATATTTAACGCTTCTTTTTGAAGTAGCTCAATAAATTTTCGATCAATGAGCGCAGCAATCTTTAAATCCATGATGTATTTATCATAGGCTTCTTTATCATCAAGCGGATTTAATAGATTGGATATTTTAAAGTTGTTTGCTCGTTTAATTTCTTTAATCTGCAGAACAAGAGCATGATCATCTCTCCACCCTTTCCCTTGGAAAAAAGGGTTTAATAATATTTTATGCTGTTCATCGCTTTTTAGCGCCTCTTCCAGCCCCTTAATATGTGGCTGCTCGAAGCTCAATACGGGACTAACTCTTCTTCTATAATTACCCATTGAATACTCTTCTTTTACTATTTATTACCTTATGACTGACCCCTATTTATAAAAGTTCCACCTAATATGCGTGTAATAGCGGTTGTGGGTGAATATTCTCCTTTCTTAGTGGGGGGCGCTAGACAAAGAATTGACAATGGTGTAGATTTTTGAAATTCTCTCACACCTGCCTATTTTCGCTTAATTTAACTTTTAAAAATCGTATGGAGTACAGATAATGAAAGCTGTAGTTACACTAATGTGCGCATTACCCATGGCTTTGCTTATTGGGTGCACCAACATGACCCCTTCTGAACAAAGCGTATTAAGTGGCTCTGCACTGGGCGCTGTCGGTGGTGCTGTCCTTGGTTCTCTTTCAGGGAATGCAGGTGAAGGCGCTCTTATTGGTGCTGGTGTAGGTGCCCTAGGTGGTGCAATGCAAGATACTAACAACCGTGCTCAAGGTGGTCCTGGTCCAAGAGGCCCGCGCCGTGCTGGAGATTATTACGAAGAAGAAGTTTGTTATGAAGATTATTGTGAAGTAACACAATATTATTACGATTAATTTAAGCAAAGAGGGTAAATCACAATGGCAGCAACAGGACCTAATTCTGACAATGATTTAGCTCTATTCAAAAGAATTTCAAGTCGCTTAACAAGTTATGATGAAAAAAGAAAGATTTTGAATGGCCTTTCCGCTGAACAAAAGAGCGAATATCAGAAATATTGTCAGAAAGAGGAGTTTCAAAGTGTTAATAGAACGAGTGAGATGTTTGTAGAACCATCAACGCTCTCTTCTAGAAAACCTAAACAATAACGCCTTTCTTTATTAGCCCCACATTGTGGGGCTTTTTTTAATGATGGTGATGGTCGCAGCCTGGACCATGTACATGATCATGTGGATGATGATGTGTATGTTTCATTTTATTGTATTTATCTAATAATCGCGTGCGCTTGAGGTTAGACAAATGATCAATAAAGAGCTTACCATCGAGATAATCGATTTGATGCGCGATGCAGCAAGCAAGCAGACCTTCGAAAGTTTGCTCTTGAGTTTTTCCACTTTCATCTTGAAATCTCACTTGAATTTTTCGAGCTCGTTTTAGTTTGATAAACACCCCTGGAAAAGACAAACTGTCTTCTTCAGATTCCACCTCTCCCTCACGAGCAATAATTTCTGGATTAATAAAACAAGCCGGTTGATTTTGATCTGGCGAGATATCCATCACAAAAATGCGTGAGGAAATACTTAATTGGCTAGCGGCCAAGCCCCAACCATTGACTGCATATAATGTTTCAAACAGCAGTTTAATTGTTTGATTGAGATCCTCATCGAAGGTTTCAACAGGGGCTGCTTGTTTGCGTAGCTGAGGATTCGGGTAACGAAGTATGTTTAATGCAGACATGGTATCGACTCATTGGCCTGAAAGTTGCCATATGATACACATTTTTGGCTGGGAGTTGAACGTCTTAAACAGCATTAACATTTATACAGAGCAAACTGACTTACCATGAAGTGTGTATGTACTTGTATTAAAGTCATCACTTTGTGCCGATATATCCCTTAAGACTTTGAGGGATATACCATGATATATAAACGAATTTTAGTGGCTGTTGATGACAGCAATACCTCACAACTAGCAATTAAAGAAGCCATTAAATTTGCGCACAATGAACCTAAAACTTTTTTGCGCTTTTTACATGTCGGTAATGAATTTTTTATTAATTGGGATGGACAACCTATCTATCCCGAAGACACCACAAAAACTTATCAAAACGCGCAATTGGCCTTGCTTCAAAATATTGATGTTGAATTGCATAATGCCCATATATCTAATTTTGATAAGCGATTGGTTGAAGCCAATAAAGAAGCAAGAATTGCTGAACAGATCGTCGAGGAAGCCAAAAAATGGTCTGCCGATCTGATTATACTTGGTACACATGGACGTCAAGGATTTCATCACTTTTTACTGGGAAGCGTAGCCGAAGGTGTTGTTCGCATTTCCCCCCTGCCCGTGCTACTCATTAGAGGGAATTAAGTTATTTCAAAAGTACCAAAATATTCATAGACAACGCCAAACCAAGGATGGGTAAACTGCATCTGCATTGAAAACGACTTATCAGATAGAGCCTTCTCTATTGCGTTACATTTTCCCAATATTAACCCAAGTGGCAATGGAATTAATACTGAACCAACCCGCCAAATATAACCAATATGATTTAAAAAAACGCAGCCATCAACAAAATCATAACTAAATTTCCACCCTAAATTGCCTTTGGTGTATTCAATCAAAATATTTTTTTCAAGAATGACTTGTCTACTTTTAAAATATATGTCGCATTTTGGGTAATGAAAGACCCTGTCATAACAAAAAGCGTTTGATCCTGGTGGACTCGAATACGTTACAGTGATAGGAATATTTTTGGCTCTATAGGGAGGCAAAATATGAAGCCACGAAATAAAGGGACTAAACATCTTATAAAGCCAGTTAAAATTAACGCTAATCAATCCCTTAGCCAGGATAGTTTCATTAGCATTGATATTGAGTGTATAGTGACGCAAAAAAACTTCAGGTAATTTAGCCCATTTCTCACCAAGCACTGGCTGAAAAAAAGAGATGCTTTGCGTCATATTACTTATTTTTTAGCTCTTTCTTTAACCGATAGTGTGAGAGTAAATCGCGCTACTGGTTCATCTCCTGAAATTGAAGGAGTGGTCGCAATAATATGCACTGGCACATTCTCACGCTCATGAGTCTCAAAGGCTTTTTTAATCGTCGCCGCAACCAATTGTCCTTCCTCACATGTGAAATGGACATCTGCTTCTGGTCGTTTTAAAAAATCTCCTTGCACATCTTTAAAAGCAAAGCTAATTTTGCTCATATCATTTTTCAAAACATTCATAATCTGAATGCCGCCTGCCAAATCAGCACCAACACAGAGCGCGCCAAAATACATTGATTGCAGATGATTCTTCGTTTTTCTTCTTAAATGGATCTTAATCACAGCCCGTTCGGGGGTTAACACTAGAATTCTCGGGCGAAGCCAAAAGATTAAAGGGACCTTAAAAAAACCAAAGAGCCATAACTTGATAGTTTCCTTCCAAAGCGTTTTCTGCATGACTTGCACTCCTTCCCTGTATGAGTACATCATATAGAAGGCACCTCTTATTGTAAAAATTACGGCACTTATGAAAAAAAATGACAAGACCTTTAAAGACAAAGTTGTATTGATAACCGGAGCTTCCTCTGGTATTGGCGAAGCCATGGCGAGGGCCTTTGCTGCCGAGGGTGCTTCTCTAGGGTTACTAGCGAGGCGTTTTGATCGCCTTGAAAACTTGGTTTCTGACTGCCAAAAGAAAGGTGGCAAAGCAGTTGCCATTGCCAGTGATGTGACCAAAGACGAAGATCTGCCCAAAGCGGTTGAAGAAATTCACAACAAACTGGGAACCATCGATATTGTTATCGCCAACGCTGGCTTTGGCGTGTCAGGGTTTGTTGAAAATCTAAACTTAGCTGATTTTCAACGCCAGTTTGATACCAATGTCTATGGCGTGTTGCGAACTATTTATGCCACCTTAGATGATCTGAAAAAATCAAAAGGACGCCTTGTCATCGTGGGCAGTGCGGTTGGTCATATTAGCGTCCCTCAAGCTAGCCCTTACACGATGAGCAAATTTGCTGTGAGAACCTTAGCAGATTCTTTATATGCCGAATTGGCACCCTACGGTATTAGTGTAACCCTGATTAGCCCAGGGTTTGTTAAATCGGAGATCCGCCAAGTGAACAATTTGGGTCAATTTCAAGGCGTTGGTGCAAGAGATCCTATTCCAGAATGGATCCGTCTCAATACCGATAAAGCTGCTCGTATTATTTTAAAAGCAATCCGCTGTCGAAAACGCGAACGCATTATTACCTTCCACGCCAAATTGGGTGTGTGGGTAAATCGCTTATTTCCTTGTTTATTACCCTGGTTTTTTAAGAGACAAGCAGTGCGCAAATTTAAGACTAAAAAGTCCTAAACTCACGCACATCAAATCATTTTTTATGCACTATTCTTGTTGTTGCTGAAGGAACAACCTGCGCAGGATGGCCCGCTTGAGTAACCGGTACAGGATGTGCAACTGGCGCGCCATGCACAACAGATCCAACAGGTACTTGATGAACCAATGTTGCTCTTAATGTGGGTTGTGCAGCTCTATGCGCTGCATGCCCTGGCACAATTGGGGCTGCGTGTTGATGTCCAACATGCATCACTCTTGCATGATGCCTATGCTCTGCTTTTTTAATCCCAACCAATTTTGGCAATCCCGGTGTATGAACATGGCCTTGACGGTGCACAACTCTCACCTCATGCGGCACAGGTGTGGCAACAACCACAACAGGGGGAGGCGGTGGAGGAGCTGCTACAACGACAACGGCTGCTGGTGCACCTGCTGGTTTAGCAATGATTGTACGATGATGAACAACTGTTCCTGGAGGAACATGAGGACCTGGACCTTGATTCATTATTTTCTCCTTGAAGATGTTTTTAGTTTTAAGCGCCGCTAACGTATCAACTCGAGCTTTGCAGCATCAACTGAAAACCCTGCATTTTGGACGAGTGGTAGAACACAAAAGATGGAGTGCTTACCTGAAAAAATGAAAGTTAAACAACTTATACTGAATATTTGATTTCAATTTATGTTCATAAATCGATAGAATTGACTTCATTTTTAAAGACTCAATAAGGGGTTTCTCATGATTATTCAACCTAAAATTCGCGGCTTTATTTGTACCACCGCTCACCCCGAAGGTTGTATGCAGCATGTTGCTGAACAAATTAACTATATTAAACAACATTTACAATTAACCAATGGCCCTAAAAAAGTCCTCGTTATTGGCGCTTCCACGGGTTATGGCCTTGCTAGCCGAATTGCTGCAGCCTTTGGTGCAAAAGCCAAAACCATAGGTGTGTTCTTTGAAAAAGGTGCTGACGGTAAGCGAACTGCCTCAACTGGCTGGTATAATAGCGCTGCTTTTGAACAGCAAGCAAACCAAGCCGGCCTCTATGCTAAAAGTATCAACGGCGATGCTTTTTCTGATGAGATAAAAGCAAAAACCATTCAATTAATTCAGCAAGATTGGGGCGGTGATGTCGATCTGGTGATCTATAGCTTAGCTTCCCCGCGCCGCATTCATCCTAAAACTGGCGAAATCTATAATTCTGTTTTAAAACCTATTGGTAAACCCTACACTAGCAAAACAGTGGATGTGATGGCAGGAAACGTCAGTGAAATCACCATTGAACCAGCCAATGAACAAGAAATTGAAAATACCGTTGCGGTGATGGGTGGTGAAGATTGGGAAATGTGGATGGATGCTTTATCCAAAGCCAATGTCCTTGCCAAAGACGTTAAGACTATTGCTTATTCCTATATCGGACCTGAGCTTACCTATCCTATTTATAGAGACGGTGCTATTGGAAAAGCAAAAGCGCATCTTGAAGCCACCGCAAAAAAACTCAACCAAAAGTTATCTTCAGTTCATGGTCAAGCTTTTGTATCAGTGAATAAGGCGCTTGTCACTCAAGCCAGTGCCGCTATTCCGGTTGTTCCCCTTTATGTTTCTTTGCTATACAAAATCATGAAAGAAGAAAATCTCCATGAAGGATGCATCGAGCAAATTTGCCGCTTATTTCAAGATAGATTATATACCGGCAATTCAATACCTGTTGATGACAAGGGATTAATTCGATTAGATGATTGGGAAATGAAACCCCAAGTGCAAGCCAAAGTGTCTGCGTTGTGGAAAACCATTACAACTGAAAATCTCGAAGAATTAACCGATATCAGAGGCTATCGCCATGAGTTTCATAAACTCTTTGGTTTTGAAATGCCAGGGGTTGATTACACACAAGAAACAGATGCGGATGTGAAAATTCCTTCTTTGGAATTAGAACATAGTATCTAATTGTTAATGTAGGGTGGGCTAAGTGAAAAGACCCACCCTACTAAAAATAGCTTCCAATCTTCGCATTACGCTTCACTAATGAATCCTCAGGTAACTTCGCATAAACTTCAGCGGATTTTTTACTCAGTTCTTCAGTCTTTGCTTTAAGGATTAATAATGCTCTTGTAGAACGATCATGCTCTAAAGCGGCTTGCAGCCCTTGTTCATGAATATCTTTAAATTGACCTAACAAAAATTTAAATTCAGCCATCGTGCAATAGCCTGCGGCTGCCCGTTGCAATGTTTTCACATCCAATTCCAATTGTGAAATCGGCGTTTTCCTCGGCGTTAATTTGAAATCGGCACTTTTTAATTTTTGAGCCCATTTTTCAACTTTTGCCTCAGATTCCAATCTGGTATCTTTTAAATTAAGACTTTGAAATAAAGTTGCCAGATCAGTTGCAGCCTGGGCGTCTTTGTCTTCGTCATAGGTATCATCCAGGATTCTTGCTTGTAGTTCTAATAGGAAAAAATCATCTCGTTGTTGAAGTTTGTCACGATTAAAAAAAGCATATTGATAATATAATTGAAAATTTTCCGTTAATAGCGCACTTGTCACAAGATTATATTTTCGTCGATAGAAAGAACATTTTTGCTTGCCAATTTTAACCCCATAAGCTCTTGTGAACAATTCATTCATCTTTTCATTTGTTGGCGCCATTAGCATGGCTTTGTCCCCTAGAGCAGCAACATTAAACCACTGCACTCTTTGATTAACGAGACGACTCACTGATGTACCCCCCAAATCAAAAGACGGTTGTGGCACGCGAACATTTTCCTTAGTGCACTGTTCAAATGTAGATTTTGCAAGAATTTTGCTAAATTCAAAAGCATAAAGCTGTGAGCAAT
>CAYXVT010000085.1:0-13994 GCA_964468105.1 Uncultured Candidatus Berkiella sp.
GCTCTGCTTTTACCTTAGCATCTTGCTCTGCTTTTACCTTAGCATCTTGCTCTGCCTTTACCTTAGCATCTTGCTCTGCTTTTGCCCTAGCGTCTTGCTCTGCTTTTGCCCTAGCATCTTGCTGTTGTTTAACTTTTTGAACATATTTGGGTATTTGAACATCTTTTTTGATTACTTGCGTAGGAGGAACGGCTTGAATAGCCTCAAATTTTCTGCGTGCGTCAGCAACTCTGGTTTGTGGTGTGTTCTCAACAATTTTGATATTTTCTTTGTCAGATTCATTTTTATCCCTTGAAACTGCAATGACATCTACCTTAGGTGCTTCTTGCGCTGCCTTCATTCGTGCAGCTTGATCTGCTCTGGCTTTTGCTTCTTTCTCTTCCTTCACTTTATCAGGGTCCACTACAGCCGTAGTTTCTTGCTCTACTTTTACCTTATCTTGCTCAGCAACTTTTTGACCTTGAAGTATTTCACGACATTCTTTTATCACCTCAGCATATTTTTCATCATTCAGAATAACTCCTAATTTAGGAATACCCTTTTCTCCAATAAATCTCAGTTCACAATTATCATTTATCATATTTTGTTCTTTTAAGATCAAGACAGCTAGAAGAAATTGTTTCAAAGGAGGCTTATAATGACCACTCATTGAATCAATTCGAGTAATTTGACCTCTATCACCTATTCTTATATATCCTGCACTAAGCACAGGCTGACCAGCTCTAAATGAGGAATGATGAAAAGAACTATCGTCAATTGTAATACCAGGAAGTTTATCGATATCGGGTCTACCTAGATAAAGCCCGCCCTTCGGTGATAAAGCATAAAGATAATTCCCTGACGGCAATTTTTTACCATTTTTAAGAAGTGATTGATCTGAACCCAATTTAACTTTTAACAGCTTTTTCTGATCGGTCGTCAGATAAGGAACATGATGTGCTGAGTCTTGAGAGTAATAATCTACATCCATGGGTCTTAGCAATGAGGTGGGTATATTAGGATATTTCTTGCCTGACTTTTTTTCTTTACCTAAAACTGACTGTTTAGTGAGCGGTTTTGCAGACATAAATTCAACGTCATGACGGGTTATATTAACATTTGCGTTATCAACTATTCGATATATTGCATTACGTAGATTTTGAAACAGCTTATAAGAATTATCTTTCTCAAAACGTATTTCAAGTACAAAATTTAGAAACATTAAAAATTCAGATGCAAATTGAGTGTTGCGCTTGCATTCCTTCAAAATATCTTGTAATTGCTTGCCTTCATCTTTTCCAGCAAAGTCATGCTCAATGAGTTTGTCAATTATATTGGGACTATTTAAGATATCTAAATCTATATTTTTAAAATGGAATAACCACAGACTATCTGTCTGTCTAAATAAGCTTTCAGCTTTCTCCTTGTCCTTAGCCTTGACTGCTTGCATAAACTCTTCAAAGTATTCTTTTAACATAGCAACCTCTACTGATTTTTTCTTTTTGCCTGATGAGCAAGCATATCCTGATATACTTTCTTGGCTTCTTCTGGACTCAGAATAGTTTTTTCACTTGATGGATTTTGGACATTTTCTTCAACGATATGATCCACTGTTTGAATCCATGTTTTATATTTAATATCTTTGTTATAGTCTGCTGCGCATAATTGAGCGGTAACGTCACCTTTTCTGTCTTTGATCAAAATGTAAGGATTGGCACCGATACGTGATAAGCGTTCAGATAACTTTAAAACGTGATCATCATATTCGCCAAAAGCCATCAAATACCAAAGCGCAACTGTTGCTGCATCAACAGGCGATTTGCTATTTTTTAACATGAGTTCAAATGTCTTAGTATATTGTTTTTGTATTTCATCCTTTTCTTTATTATTATCAGCGGATTGAACATCACGTATAAATCCCCTGATGAGTAGAGCAAAAGCAGTATAGTTATCATTATCAACATAACCGGGTGAAGCTTTTTCAACAATCCCTTTTATATTGGCAAATAATCCTTCCCAACATGCTTGTCTTAGAATGATATTTCCATCTAAATTGATATCTGCACCTTGATCTAATAAATAACTTATTGCCTGGGGAGCATTTCTTTGGGAAAAATAGAGAAGTGCTTGACCACTGGGATCGGCTTTTTTAAGGTTCAAGCCTACACTTACCAGTTTTTGAATAACCTTCAACTTTAAATCAGCGGGTATTTTTTCATTATTAACGATAGCAACAATACAGCTCATTTTATCGCTACTTTGGTTAAGCTCCTCCTTTGTAGATTTGCTTACCATATTATCAATATTTCCCAATTCAGGAGATGTTGCCAAATAGGCCTGTAACATAAAGTGCCACTGCTTTTTGCATGTATTTTGCTTTTTGACAATTCTTTCGTGGAAATAGTTCTTTTCAAAATAATATTGGTGTGACTACAAAAGTTGCATATACAACGAATGTGAACTTAATTGTCAGCGGAACGTCTTAGTTATAAACAAGAGAACAAGGATACTGCTAATGTTGGGAAATATGATTAGCCAATTTATTAATGGCTTGAAAGAGCAAAATAAAGAAAAAATTGAATACGTTATCACCCAATCCGATTCTCTATGGAGAACATCGTTTGCTAATCTAAAAGAAATTCTCGACAAAACTCAAATCCTTGACCAAATGCTGCATTATAAATTCGAAGAACATAATCAAGCTAAAGATTTGCACGAAGTTCTCAAAAGATGTGAGCATGACATTCAGTATTCTTATGAATTTTCTCTATTACTGCGATTCTTACTTAATACACGTTTTGAGACTAAAAAATATCAAGATACATCATATCTCCTCTTAAAAAATTTACATGATGCAGTCAATCAATTAGTTAACAAGTCAAAAGAAGATATAGATCTTTATAATCTAGATTTTCTTTCGCCAAATAGATTACGAACTAGACATCTAGTTTTAGGTAAGGATAAAAAACCAAGCAAAAAATACCCAACAATTCCGAGTTCCGTCCTAATGAACATGTCAATAAGATATTGGGATTCAGATGCAATAACGAGCGTCCCCTATTTGAATCCAAAAGAAAAGAAAGCTTTAAAGGTTTGCCGCAATGCAAACCAACAACTCACTCGAAATAATCAAAAGATTCCAGCCAACAGTTATTTTTATGCTTTATCGCCCAAAGGTGGTTTATATATTTATAATCCACAGAATGATACTTTAAGTGGTTATTCACCAGATAACTTTCATCATTCTTCCTTTAGAGCAGGGCAACCTGTTGTTAGTGCGGGATTTATTAAAGTTGGGCCAAAGGGAGACATTGTAAGAATTGATACAATGAGTGGCCACTATAGACCTCTTGATATGCAAACGATAGCAAAACATACTTTATTAGCATGCCTTATTTTAAAAGAGCAGAACATTATTGATGATAATTGCGAAGTAAAATTACATGGTTTTCCAGGCTATCCCAAATTAGGTGAAATTTTAAACGGCAATCAATATAGTGATTTACTAAAAGAATGCTATGAAACACTAAAAATATCAAACCCAACTTCTAGCATGTCAGATAAAGTAGAACCCAAACTGGAAGAAAATCATTCACATACACTCGTGTTTGAACAAAGAAAACCCCAACCCTCACATACTGCCTCCTCCCAAACAAATGAAACAATATATAGTTTAACTTGGGAGGATTTTAGCGATCGCATTAATAATATCAAGCCTTTATCGCAGGAAGGTTATTTAACCAATGGTGCTTATCAAACGATAGAGAAGTTCATGAAAGAGAATAATAAAACTCTAAAAACAGAAATGGAAAAGTTTAAACGTCTAGAAGGCTTAGCACAAATCATTATGGCCATACAAATAGATAACATAAAGAACATACAACTTAAGCAATTTATATTAGATTTTCGCGTTGCTTATAATGAATTGCCAAAAGCTCAACAAGCATCATTCATCCGGAAAACATAAATCTAGTTGGCATTATCTTCTTTATTTCTGAGCCATTTTAAGTCTATTAGCAAGGCCTGCTTCAGCTGCTTCTCTAAATTTATCGGCTGGCTTTTGTTTCGCTGATTTATAAATATGGTAAAGAATTTTTGCTTGGCTTGAATCTGGCGGTGTGATGCCAATCGTATCCCCTTTTAGATCAGCTTGTAATTTATGGCACATTTGTGACAAACCAGATTTATATGGACTATTCGCCTCTGTTCTAGCAATGTTATCAATAGTCACTTGCAAGGCACCGTATAATAAAATCGCTTTTTCATGTGCATTTAATGCAGGATCTTTTTGTAGCTTATCAAAAATTAAACTTAATTCGTTAACTTGTTGATCTCGTTTTACAATAATAGTTTTGTGAGGTGAGTGAAATTTATGAAAAAATCCCTTCCCCTTGATTTTTAACTTTTCCGCTTGATATTTTTCTTTGAGTTTTTTCGTAATATCTGCAAGATTATCACCAAATTGACTTAGCATTTCAGAAACATTTGCTTTGTTAGCTTGAGGCAGATCAGCAAAAATAATGTTTTCTTTTCCTTTCTCAACAATGGGTTCCACTGGCTGAGTTTCCGGTTTTTGTTCTGGAGCTTGCCTACCAACATCTGGTTTTTTTTGCATTATAGGCTTTACACGTAATTCATCAAGTGCCTGTTCATTTTTTCGCGTTGGAGGTTCTTCATCTACTTTAGATTTGGGCACAAAAACTTGAGACGCTTTTTTCGGTGCTATCTTATCAACTGATGTCGCTTTTTTCGGTGCTTGAATATCAACTTCAGTCGCTTTTTGGGCCGCAGCTACAGTGAATGGAATCACATCGATAGGTACCGGCTTGCTTACTGGCACCTTGAGAACTTTTGCTTTAAAGGCATTAAGCATTTTAGGCATATTTTGCAGTCGTTGATAGACTTCTTGATAGAATTCCTCCTGTTTGGGTTTTTGCTTGAAGTTTAACTCGGCGTAACCTGAATACATTTTCTTAACATCATCCAATGTCAATTCAGTGCATTTTGCTATCGCAGTGCGAATCATTGGGTCATCAAAATCTACTTCTAATTCACCCTTTTGAACCAAATCAAATACTTGCTTATAAAAATTAATATTAGCAGGACCATATTGATCTAAATTAATCTCATCGCTATCTGAACCAGCATGATGGAGATCTGTTTTGAACCCGACTTTTCCTCGTTGGAAAAATCTAAACGCTTCGCCTTTGTCGATACCAATGACCTGCCCATGTTCGTCCAATCCATAATTATCTAAATGCGCATCATAATTACTGATCGCTTTGTCTGCGATAAGATGAGTTAATATTTGTGTTACTTGCTTCTTATTGAGACCTTTAATTGAATCCGGTGTGAAATTGGTTATGGTAACAAATTCTTGTGCAATGCCTAACTTACCATCAACTTTTCTGACATGCGAGCGAGGCACTAATCCGTTAGTAATATGATTAGCAACCCATGCACCGGCAACCTCTCTACCTTGCTCTACACCTGGGCTTCCCACATTTCCTTTTATTGCCTTCCAGAATATTTTTCCATTATTTAATTTATATAATAGTTTCCCTGCCTTATTTTCCATTTTTTCTTTATTTTTTTGTTTGTCCGGGATCTTCATTTTGCTAAAAGTTGTAAATTCAGGAAAAGCTTTAGAAAATTCTTTTAATTGCTTTGCCGACTGTTTCTCTACTTCCTTCGTCTGAGATTTTACTAATTTCTCTTGCATTTTTTCAGATTTTACGAGTTCTTCTGCTTCTTTTTTTGCCACTTTCATAGATATCGTAGTCGTTTTAAGCGCAGCTTCAATTTGCTTCTTACGTTCCTTTTCTTCTTTCACTTTACGTTTGGCTTCTTCTTTTTCTAAACGTTTGACTTCCTCTTCTTTACGTTTGGCTTCTCTTTTTGCTAGCTCTTCCTGACGCTTAGCTTCTCGTTTAGTTTCTTCTTCCTGAGGCTTAGCTTCTTTGCCAGATTGTACATTTGGTTTTTGGTTTTCTTTGTTTGCCGCTAAATCTACACTTACAGGGGTAGAAGGTATCATTGAGGCAAACATTTCAGCAGAGATCTTCTCAGACTGATGTCTTTTTTCATTTTTTTGAAGTAAATACGCATGAATATGACCTAATACTTCATTTTGCTTGGCAGGCTCAAAATTCGATAGATAGCCTTCCAAAAAGGCTTTCATCAATTTGGGACTAGGTTTTACTCTCATCTCCCACACTTCGGCAATGTTATCATAAGGATTAGACATTCTTACATCGGTACAACCCGTATCGACCAAATGGATCTCACCGCTATCTGTGATCATGATATTAGAAGCTTGAAAATCATCATGCATTACAATATTAAAACCATTTAAATTAGAACCAGAGCTATAGAATCTCTCTAATTCCCCTTTATTTTTCATACCCTCAACATGAACTTTGCTAATGACTGCTCCCAATTTAGTATAGTTTTTTATCTGTTCATCTTCTGAATCTTTCTCATAAGTAGAAATTAATGTTCGTGCCTTAATCATCGGGAAAATAGCGATGGCGTTTCTTTCCCCAAATTCTTCTCCCTTTAGCATCATAACAAAGGGAGATTTTTCAGCATAAGGGCCTAACTTTTCTCTTATCTCAGCATCTGCTATTTTTTGTTCTTTAAGTTGCCCCTTCTCACGTAATTGCTTAACAAAAAAAGTTTTACCATCAGATAAGGTAATACTATATAGCTTGGATTGGGAACCACCCGCTTTTACATGCAATTGTTTAAAAGATTCTACTTTGGCACCTGGAGAACCTAACGCTGCAGCGATAGCTGGATCTTTAAGATATTTTTCTACTTCATCATTACTTCTAAAGGGTGCACTCGACGCTTTTAAAGGGCCTTTATTAGCCATAATTCTATCTCCATTTTGATCCATCTATCTGATGAGACAAAACAAAAGGGGGAAAGTTTCAATTTTTAGATAGAAAAATTCCTATAACGTGCAAAGGCACGTTATAGGTTAGGAATGGATTTAACTTTTACAGTATCAGTAAAATTAGGACCATGTTTTTGAATGAGATGCTCCATTAGCTTTTGCTTTACCTTTTCCCGTGTATCTACAGGAAATGATTTCACATAGCCGCTTATTAAACTTTCCATCGCTTGTGGATTAGAACTACATAACTCCCATGATTCAACGAGGTTTCTATATGGTTTGTCAGATACAGCGGTTCCTTCTGTATCAATAATTATTGCGTCGATATCGGGAGTAACCATTATGTTTGTAGCTTGCCAATCATCATGTACTAATACTGCAGGCAATGTACCATCGCCCAACAAAAATTGGTCATAATGACCTTTTTTCTTCATACATTCTATATGTACTAGGGCAAGAGCCTTGCCCACAGCACAAAAAATTTCATGCAATTTTCCAGGTGAGTCTTTATAGGTGTATTGCGTTGCGATAAACAAATTGTCTCCCGCAACAAATGGGAAAAATAACATTTCACTGCGAGCAAATTCATCAGAAGCGTCTATCGAATTTTGCATTAAAACAAATGGATAGGTGTTATCAAGAGATTCTTTTATTTTATTATCTGCTTCGGATTGTTTCGATGACGAATTATTAACTTTGGGTGTCAATTTTAAAAACCGTTTTTCTCCATTGCTTAAATGCATTATATAGGGACGACATTGAGTCCCCCCAACAGATTTAGTTACTACTTTTGTTAATTTTACTAATTGGATATCCTCAGGAAGTCCAAGCAGCTTGCATATACCCTTATTTAATAAAGCCGGTAAATCTTTTAAACTTTTCTTAGCGGTTAAAGTTTCTATGACTTTGGCTTCACTAATAAATCGCGTTCGTGTACCTGTGAGCATACTAAATCCAAGTGATATTCTATGAAGTAGAGGGAAGTATACTCTTGCTAAAACTATTGAAAAGTTGTTTACGACTAAGTGTCATTATTAAGGGGTATATGACAAAGTCCATCAAATCATACCTTTTGGCGGGGTTAGCCCTTGAGCTGTTTAACTCAGGGTTCTGACCCCACACACAGGCAAATAATGCTCCTGTAATTACAGATGAAAAAAGCAGACGGCCAATAGTGAATTAGGGGTTGGGAACACTTTATCAGATAAGACTAGATCTATTAATTTCTTCTTTGGTTACCATAGTTATGAGGCAACGACGGGGACCATTGGTTACCTTTTACCAGGATGCAATACGAACAAGGCATGATTTATTCATAAACATGTTGGTACATTAAAGTAATGGGACACTTTACTTTATTACCTTTACATTCGTGGTTTATTAATGATCTTACCTTTATCGTGATGCGTTTTTAACCAGGCAATGACCCCATCTGGAATATCAATCTTATGATGTGACATTGAAGTACGAAGCCTTTCTATGGTTTTTTGATGAATATTTTCATCATTCTTTTCCCCATCAGAGGGGGCCCACTTATTCACATTAAGTTTATAAAGGCGAGTATATTCTTTCTTTATAAGACTAGAGGGCTCTATTTCCTCGGTTACACTTTGGGCACGCTTTTCAATATTTGAAATATTTTTTTCTTTATGGCGCTTGTGTGCGACAGCATGTGGTTTTGCTCGTGCATGCATTTCAGATTTCACAGGTTGCTGTGGGTCTACCGTTTCCTTAGTGACTTGCTCTTCCCTAGCTAATGTTTTTTCAACGGTTGGAAAATTCCGAGCATGCTTTAAAAATTGTTCTTTGTCTTGCACTGCTTGACCCACCTGCCTGGCTCCCTCAACACGCTTTATAAAAGCATTGTCGACCGTTCGTTGTTCAATTTTAGCCTCCTTCTCTCCTAGAAGATAACCAGTAACACCAGCAGATGGTTTATTGACACTAACAAATCCTTCATCAGCCGCTTTTAAAAGTCTTTTTTCCAAGATTGCATCCATTGATTGCCCTACTGCCGACTCTTGACCTGCGGTGAGATCTACCTGATGCTTAAAATCACCTTTCTTAGTATGAGTCTGAATTACATTAGGGTTTTCCTCTACAACCTCTGTTGATAGTTTTTTCTTACTAAAAGCCTGCTGCAACTCGCGCATAAGTTTTGCATGCTCTTCAGGGGTACTCCCTTTTCCCACAGCCTGATGCTGCTGAGTTTTCTTGCCTTGTTTTTGTTGAGCAAAATCACCCAACTCTTTCTTTCCTAATAAATATTCAACAAAATCCTCTTGTTTAATATAAGAGGGTAATTCAATATCTTTTCGTCTGATAAGCTCTAAAATATTTACCCTTATTGTCATTTCATTTTCGGAATCAGAAGGCTTCAGTGGTGTGGTCACATCCGGCGTTTTCACTTCATCTGGTTGCTTGCGTACAACTTGCACACGAGCTTCAGCCATTTTCTTTACTGCATCAATTCCTTCTATGTTATCTAAGTTCAATTTACCTGGTTTCTTCACTTCTTTATCAGGACTTCTTCTTGCTACTTCCACATTCTCTTGCTGTTGTTCTGGCTTTGCTTTGTCTTCTCGTTTAGTCTTTTTGACAGATTCAGTTTGCATTATCATCGGTTGTGCTAAAACAAGTGGAGTACCCTCCATTTCATCAAATTTACGTTTTCCAGGGTTTTGCTGTCCTTGTTTGTTAACTGGTCTCCTAGGTTTCTCTGGCAGTTCCATTACCGAGGGTTGCTTTAACTCAAGTGGAATGCCTTCCTCGGGTTCCATCTTAACTTCTTGCTTTGCTTTAACTTGCCCATAAACTCGCTTAGTAATTGGTAATGGGTTCTTAGGTACAGAAGATGCTTGCAAGGTTTCAATTCTTTGTCGGACCCCCACAATATTTGAGTTTACATTTGATTTTTTATCATACTTAACTGTTTGATCTAACCCTTGTATATTTGGAGCAATATTTTCCTTAACCGATGGTTTTGGTTTCTCTACTTCAACCTTTGATTCGGTCTCAACTTGTGATCTTATTCTTGACTCCTGTTCAAGTTTTACCTTTTGTTCAGGGGCTAAATCTCCTTGTAAGATTTCACGACATTCCTTTATCACCTGGGCATATTTTTCATCTTTCAAAATCTCTCCTAATTTAGGCATCCCATATCCAAATACTCTCACTTCACAGGTGTCATCTATTAAATTTTGTTCTTTCAATATGAGAGCGGCTAATATTATTTGCTTTGCAGGCGGTTTGTAATGTCCACTACATGCATCCATTGATATTATTTTACCGTCATCATTTACCTTTATAAATCCTGCACTGAGTACTGGCTGCCCAGCCCTAAAAGAAGAATGATGAAAAGTACCGGGTTGAATTGTAATATTCGGTATTTTATCGCTAAATGGATTACAAGCATATAACCCCCCTTTGGGTGATAGGGCATATAAATACTTTCCAGCTTTCATTTTTTCGCCATTTCGTGATAGTGATTTATTTTTATCTGATTTAACCTTTATAATTTTTTTTTGTTCTGTGAGCAAATAAGGAACATTATGACCCGAGTCTTGTAAATAGTAGTCTACAGCCATATTTCTTAACATGGAGCTCGGAATATGAGGGTATTTTTTGCTCGGCTTTGTTTCTTTCCCCAAAACCGCTTGTTTCGTTTTATTATCTTTAGCCATGAATTCCAAATCATATAACTTTAAATCAACATTTGATTTGTCAACTAATAGACTTATCTCATCAATCAAATTATTTAAGAAGACATAAGACTTTTCTGAACTTCTATTACGCTTGTCAATCAAAAATTTAAGAAACGTTAAAAATTCATATGCAATCTGTGGATTGCTCTTGCAATCTCTCAGAAGATCTTGCAATTGTTTAGATTCAACATTGTCAGAAAAATCTTGCTCAACAAACCTATCAATGATCGTTTCCGTATCGCCAATGTCAAAACTAAAGGCAAATACTTCTTTCCAGAGATCACCTGTAGCATTAAGCGCAGTCCCAGCATTATCTTTATTACTTTCTTTAAGCGCTTTCATAAACTGCTCAAAACGCTCTTTTAACATATCAACCTCACATTGTCTTAGGGTAATTTCTTGAAGAAAATCAATCAACTACTTTCCCTTTAGGATGTTTGTGTTCATATGACAATTTAGACCTGGAAATAGTTCTTCAATTAATAATAATGTTGTAGCCACCAAGGTTGCATACGCACTGATCTTTACTGCATTTTATTGTCATTTGAAGCACCTAAAGAGAAACTGAAAATAATAACAGGGGGGAGGCAATGCTTGGGGATACATTCAAACAGTTAATGACTGCCTTAAAGGAAGAAAGGAAATAAAGAAAAATTCGAATCCATTGTCGCTCAAGCAGATGCTTTGTGGAAAAAGTCATTTACGAGCTTTGACATAGATATAAAACATAAGAGATCAGACCCCGGTGTGATGTGGTAAAAATAATGCCATAGAAAATTATGGGTTATTTCATCTTCATTTTTTCATCAGGCGCAGCAATTGTCTCATCCGATAAACGTTGAGTTTTTACTCCAGACTCTTAAAATAAAGTAACTTTAATATGTCAGAGGTTATTATGACAGGAACAGCTCTTTATGGGATAGGAAACGCATTTAGATATGTGGCAGATACAATAGAAAGCAGAGTAGTTGATGCAGTAAAATACATCGTTGGTGAAACAGTAGCACAAAAAATAGAAGATGCTTTGCTAAATGAATTGAATTTTATAGCATCACATAAACAAAGCCTATTGCTTTTTCTTGCCAGCATGGCGTTTTATAAGTTGATGAAAAAATATTATCAGAGACTAAATGAACAACCCCAAGCAAACCATACCATCGTTATACAAGGAAACAATCCTCTCATTATGCAGGCCCTTAATGGTGTTGTTTTACAGGCAATCAATGGCTTTGCTGCAGCAAACCCTCCTCTTGTTATACAGGTAAACAATGTTCCTGTTATACAGGCAAACAATGCTCCCGGAATACAGGCAAATAATACTCCTGTAATAACAGATGAAAAAAGCAGACGGCCAAGAGTGAATTAAACATAAGGGGTCACCCCCGTGAGCTGTTTAACTCAGGGGTCTGACCCTGATGTATAGACCCCATAAAACAATAGTGAACTTTTTTTGATATCGCCTGTCTAACAAATACCGTTAAAACTTAAGGAAGTATTGTCGTGTGCACCAAATCCCTTATTTTTATCTTTAGTCTTTTAATTGCATCAGATGCTTTAGCTGTCCGTGGGGATGGTAGTAGAGTACAAAATTTCAGAAATAACCATCCAAATTATTACAACAACGGTAATGTTATCATTCAACAAAACTATGGCTATTATAACCCTTATGTTGATGGTTCCAGTTTCAATCCCAGTGATGCGTATTCTTATCGTGATAGGAATGGAAACCTCATTTATTACACTACTGATTTAAGCGGTAATACGGTTTATTTTAGATATAGTGAGGATGGCAAAATTGTTCGTGTCGATCCGATGCAGCATCGTTAGCAACGCAATGCGCGTGGCGTTGAAACTTGATAACGATAAAATATCGTGTAGAATACCTCTCCTTTTTAGTTACAAAACTAAACATCGAATAAAAAGAATATAAGCACACAAATCATGCCTGGAACACAACAAGATAATATAAATACACAGCCTCTTGCACATCAATTTGCAAACCTTGAAAAATTTGGACGGCATAAAAAAGATTTCAGCCTAGTTTTGATGGCATTGGAGTTAGAGGAGGGATGTCATGCTCCGAAAATCGCAGACACTTTGCTCTATGCACTCTCATGGCTACAAAAGAAAAAAGAAACAACCCCAACCCACCCCTTCTTTCGTTGGCATGAAAACATTTATGCATTTTTAAATTGTTTTCCTTCAGATGTTCTCGCCACGATAAATTTTGCATTTTTAGATGATAAAAATGAATGGCTGCTCCAAGCGATGCAGGATTGCCCATCATTAAATAAGATAATCATCACGGATCCACGCTGTTTAAACAATAGATTCAGTTTCTTTTTAGAACAAGCAATGCATTTAAAAACAATTCACTTAGAATTAATGAACCCTTTGTGTTTAGGAGGTGAGTTAATCGCTTTAATATATGGATTAGAAAAGAATACATCACTTGAAGAAATTAAATTTAAAGGTCAGATCAATGACGCTTCCACGTTAGGATATTTGCTAGAAGCGATAAAGAAATCACAAAATATACGGCTCATAGATTTAAAAGAATGTGAAATGAATGAAGCGTGCCACAAAACTATAAAAGCATATATGCAAAATAATATAAATATTGAAGTTCTGGTTGATTCTGACAATCTTTTAACAACCACTGAAAGCCATTCTCAGTTATCATCAACTCCGACCATGTCTGCTTTTACACCATATTATAGACGGCAAATAGCTAGAATTGAGATGCAAATTTCACCGGAAATAATAGCGCAAGCTGACGCCGAAATAGCAGCTATTACAAAACGAATGGTAGGTCTTTATTATTAAACTTTTACCAACTAGAATTAGAGGGGGAAGACCTGAGTTGCTTAACTCAGGGGTCTGACCCCGTCGTAATTATTGAGAGCGTCTTCTAAACCTAATTGATATGCGCACGGTTTCAGATAAGCTGCCGGTTTAGCATAACTTTGCAAATATGGTAACCAAGCTTTTGAGTGATACCCTAATTCATACGCTGTTCCATTTTCTTGTAGCCATTGCTGCTGGGCTTGTTTAGGTAAAGTTGCCAGTGTCGCCTTTGTCGTATTAACTTTATCGCGTAAATTTTCAAAAAGTGCATAGAATGTAATTGCTAAAGACACACCAATCCCAATAACTGATATCAACGGCAAAATAGCAAAATGCCATAGAATAAGTGTTGGGAAACAGGCAATAAAAATCGATTTTAAAGCATTTTTTGCAAATTTTTTAAATACTTGATTGCTACCATTAGGAGCTATTGGTAATTGCTGATGAACCTGAGGGCTAGGAGGAGCAATGTGAGGATGAGTTAACTTTTGAATGAGATTAGTCAATGTTTGCGGAAATTGCTTCTCCAACTGCTTATAATTATAAACATGCGCCTTTTCACA
>CAYXVT010000086.1:0-8566 GCA_964468105.1 Uncultured Candidatus Berkiella sp.
AATTATGAGTACTGATTATAAACAACATCCCCCGCTCGAAGACTCGCGGCCCCCTATCAAAGGGGGCATTTTTCTTAGGCCCCCTTCGACAGGGGGCAACGAGCGCAGCGAGTGGGGGATGTTTTCGCTATCTTAACGCTTCCATCATCACCGCTAAAAACCGAGTCGCCTCGCCCCCAGTCACAGCACGATGATCAAAACTTAATGATAAAGGCAAAACAGATCTGACTTCAGGTTTACCATTCACCGCTCGCACTTCCTCACGTAATGCACCAACCCCTAAAATGGCTACCGTTGGAATAACAATGATAGGATTTGCGTAACGCCCAGCAAATTTACCAAAATTAGAAAGCACAATGGTTGCGCCTTGCAAGGTTTGTGGTAACACAGTGCGTTTTTCCACTTCTACTTTTAAGCGTTCAATTTCTTTGCGAATTTCTGGGGCAGACTTTTCTTGTACGTCTTTAACCACTGGCACAAATAAGCCATCATGGCTATCCATAGCAAGTCCGATGTTAATATTCGACATTAACCTTCTGCCCATGGCTTGACCGTCATACCAAGCATTTAAAGAAGGTTCTTTTTGGCATGCTTTAGTAATAGCAAGCATCACTCTCACTGTGAAATCTTTTTCTTTCACCCAAGAAGTAATATCCACATCATCTAAAATCGTCACCGGCACCACTTCGGCATGTGATTGCGCCATGGCCATCGCCATTGCACGACGCACCCCTTTCAACGGTTCAAGTGGTCCTGCTTGACTTAAAGTCTCACTCGCTTTTTTAACGTCTTCAGCTGTGATGGTGCCATCATTGCCAGAGGGTGTGACCATGTTCAAATCAACATTGAGTTTCTTGGCCAAAGCTCGCACTGCTGGCAACACTTTAATACCCGTTGCTCTTCCTGAAATCGAAGTGGCCTTTTCACTAATAATCTCTTCACCCACTTTAATTTCACCGGCTACAGTGCCAGAATCTTTCTTTTCTTCGCCTTCAACATCAACCAATGCAGAGCCTGTTGGAATAATGTCGCCTTCCTTACCATATAACTTCATGACCTTTCCTGTGAAAGGAGAAGGCACTTCTACAACGGCCTTAGCCGTTTCAATGGACACTAAAGGTTCATCGACCTTAACCATATCGCCGACTTTGACATGCCATTTGGTGATCTCACCGTCCGGCAACCCTTCTCCAAGATCAGGCAAAACAAATGTTTTCATGCATACTCCAAGACTTCTTTAACAGCATTCATAATTTTTTGTTCACTAGGGATATATAATTTCTCTAAACGATACAACGGCATCACCGTGTCATATCCTGTCACGCGTTTAACCGGCGCCATTAAAGAGGTTAACCCTCTTTCTGCTAATTGTGCGCTTATTTCTGAACTGACAGAGCATGATGGGTTTGCTTCTTGAATGATAACGCAACGACCTGTTTTTTCTACCGATTGCAGTATGGTTTCCATATCTAGCGGTTTAATGGTGGCCACATCAATCACTTCAGCTTCAATGCCTTGTTCGGCAAGTTTACTAGCGACTTGTAATGTTTCATGTACCATCGAGCCCCAGCTAACTAAGGTAATATCTTTGCCTTCACGCAAAGTGAAACAAACATCTAAAGGTAGTGCTTCGCCATTATCTGGCACTTCTTCTTTAACCATTCGATAGATACGTTTTGGTTCCATAAAGATAACAGGATCGGGATCTCGAATCGCAGCCAACAATAATCCATAGGCACGACTGGGTGAGGAAGGTATAACAACCCGCAAACCAGGTATGGTTGAAAAAATCGCTTCCATACTATCTGAATGATGTTCAGGCGCTCTGATCCCACCACCTGATGGCGTGCGAATAACCATAGGGCAAGTTAACCTGCCGCGGGTTCTATTTCTCAGGCGTGAACCATGAGACAGTATTTGATCTATCCCTGCGCAAATAAAATCCATAAATTGAATTTCAGCGACTGGTTTCATGCCTTGCGCTGCCATTCCCACAGCAAGTCCAATAATCATATTCTCTGCAAGAGGCGTATCACGCACTCTGTCTTTACCAAAGCGCTTTTGTAAACCTTCGGTTGCTCTAAACACACCACCATTGGCGCCGACATCCTGTCCAAACACGAACACATCTTTATCATGTTCAAGTTCATAATTAAGCGCTTGGGTGATAGCTTCAATTAATGTTATGGCACTCATGACGCCCCTCCTTTTTTCAAAGCTTCTCTTTGGTCGACATAAATGGCCGGTAAGGTTTCATATAAATAATCAAACATTGATTCAGGAGCAGGCATAGGAATATTCACAAAACGTTCAGCTGCATTAGCCACTTCGGTATTTAATTCTTCAATCAAAGCGGTTTCTTTTTCTTGATCCCAAAACTTGGCATTGACCATGTATTGACGAAGGCGCATGAGAGGATCTTTTTTCTCATTGTCTTTTAATTCTTCATTTGCGCGATAACGGCCGGCATCATCGGCTGTGGTGTGATCGGCCATTCGATAAGTGATAGATTCAATAACGGTGGCACCGAGGCCTGCACGTGCTTTTACAAGTGCCTTTTCTAGAGCATCTCGCACCGCAAAGACATCATTACCATCAATTTGCCAGCAATCTAAACCTGCTGCTATGCCTTTTTGGGCTAAGGTTTGTGCTTTGGTTTGTTGATTTCTGGAAACAGAAATCGCCCATTGGTTGTTGTTAATCATAAACACAACCGGTAACTCCCAAGCGCCGGCCACATTCATGGATTCATAGAAATCACCTCGAGAAGTGCCACCATCACCAATGGCTGTCACCACCGCGCGGTTTTGCTTGCGTAACTTGATGGCTGTTGCAACACCAACGGCGTGTAACGTTTGACTAGCTATTGGAACACAAATAGGGAAATCTTCTTTGCAATTTTCAAAATCGCTCCCTCTTTCATCTCCTCCCCAATAGAGCAAGACTTCCTCCATCTTAACGCCGCGCCAAAACTGAGCACCCGTTTCACGATAGTAGGGACAAAGTACATCATCAGGCTTCATAGCAGAGCCTATGCCGACACTGATCCCTTCTTGTCCAAGGGTGGAGGGATAGGTGCCCAGTTTGCCTGTACGTTGTAAGGCAACCGCTTTTTTATCAAACATGCGCGTGAGCATCATCATGCGATACATGGCAATAACTGCGGCTTTATCTTGCGCAAAGGCAGGAACAGCTTGTTCCACTTCCCCTTGGGGATTGAGATAACGAAAGTAGGGAATATCAAAATGCGCAACTGTCGTTGTCTGGCTCATTTAGCCTCCTTTCTGATCCCTGCTCTTAAACTTAGGCAAGGAGCTATGAATTATTACTACGCGGCATTCTATCAGCCTCCATAGCTGTGCGTAACCACAAAGCAGATCAGTGAGCAAATTTCTGATACTTTGATGTCATGAAAGGCCTGATTGACATGGATGTTATTTATGCTTCTAACAGAAGAAAATGTCTTAATCCAAGAAAGTGTTCGACAATTAGCTGATAAAGTCATCCGTCCTTATGCTGAGAAATGGGCTAAGGAAAAGCATTTCCCCTCTGAAGCCTTACAAGCATTAGCACAAGCTGGTTTCCTTGGCATGCTGGTGCCAGAGCAATGGGGTGGCACCAATATTAGTCATGTTGCCTATGCTCTTGTGATCTCAGAGCTCGCCAAAGCGGATGGTGCTTTATCGACCATTGTGAGCGTGCATAACAGCGTTGCCTCCCTCCCTATTCTCAATTTCGGAACAAATGAACAAAAAAAACAGTTCCTAATCCCAATGGCAAAAGGCGAAAAGTTAGGTGCCTTTTGTTTAAGTGAGCCCCAAGCGGGATCTGACGCCGCTAATCTGCTCACCAAGGCAGAGCGACGCGGTGATGAATATATCCTTAATGGGGTAAAACAATTTGTGACATCAGGCCAACATGCCGATGTCGCTATTGTTTTTGCCATGACAGACATGACTCAAAAACAACATGGTATGTCGGCTTTTATTGTGCCTACGAACACCAAAGGCTATCACGTTGCAAAACTCGAAAACAAAATGGGTCAATATGCTTCTGAAATTGCACAAGTCGTATTTGACTCCCTTCATATCCCATTAGAATATCAATTAGGCACCCTAGGCGAAGGTTATAAAATTGCTTTAAGTAATTTAGAAGGTGGTCGCTTAGGCGTCGCGGCGCAATCCATCGGGATGGCAGAAGAAGCCCTGCGCTTGAGTTTACAATACGCCAAAGAAAGAAAAACCTTTGGTAAATTCTTATATGAACATGAAGCCATTAGTTTTAAATTGGCTGATATGGCAACAGAATTAGAAGCAGCAAAACAATTGCTATTTCATGCAGCCCTTCTTCGTGATAACAAAATACATTGTCTTAAAGAAGCTTCTATGGCTAAGTTATTTGCTAGTGAAGTAGCCGAAAAAGTATGCCGTTATGCTATTCAAATTTATGGTGGTTATGGCTACTTACAAGACTATCCATTGGAACGCATTTATCGCGATGTGCGTGTCGCTAGTATCTATGAAGGTACTAGCGATATCCAAAGAATTATTATTGGGCGAGAGTTGATGAAAAACCCCTAACCCATGCCAACATTAACCAGTATGTCGCCTTTTTAACGACATACTGGTTAAAATATTTGATAAGTTAACCAGTATGTCGTATACTTAACGACATACTGGTTGATTGTTAGATTTATGAAAAAAGCAGATCCCATTTCCATCATTCGTGAAAAGGCCTTAAACGAGGAAATTGATTATAACTTGTTAAGTGCCTGTCTTTCGAATTACGCCGCTCCCAGAGACGTGATTACACGTCTTTTGGAACAAGGCGCTCTGATCCGTGTTAAAAAAGGGCTTTATGTCTTTGGAGAGCGTTATCGCCGACGTGTAATTAGTTTAGAAGTACTTGCTAATCTTATTTATGGTCCTTCATATATATCACGAGAATATGCTCTTTCGTTTTATAGTTTAATTCCTGAAGCTGTCTATGAAATAACAAGCATGACAACCAAAAGAAATAAAAATTTTAAAACTCCCTTAGGACGTTTTAGTTATCGTCACTTAATTGTTGATAAGTTTCCAGTGGGTGTTACGTTAGTAAAGTTAACTGAGCATCAACATGCACTCATGGCAACCCCAGAAAAAGCGCTTGCAGACTATCTCTATGTGAGAAAAGAAAAAACAGCAGAACCAAATGAACTTAAAAGCATTTTATTGGATGATTATCGTATAGATGAAGAAAACTTAGCTGGATTAAACATAATCCTTTTAGAAAAAATTGCAAAAGTCTATAATAATCCGACCATTGAATTATTAGCTCGAGTCGTAAAAGAGTTTAAAGATGCATGAAAGTATAGAAATAATGCTAGGACGTTATCGTCCTACAACCACGGCCGATAGTATCAGAGCTCTTAGAGAGATCATCCAAGAAATCGCTTTAGTTGGATTGTGGCGCTCGAAGTTTTTCGAAAAAAGCGCATTTTATGGTGGTACTGCATTAAGGATCCTATATGGATTAGACAGGTTCTCTGAAGATTTAGATTTTTCATTACTAGAGCCTTCTGATAATTTTTCATTAAAAACTTATAATGAGGCCATCAAAGAAGAGCTTAATTCCTTTGGTTTTGACGTATCAGTTAGTAGCAAAGAGAAAAATATCCAAAGCCAAATCGAATCTGCATTTATAAAAGCAAATACAAGGCAGGAACTCATTAACATTGGGTTATCAAACTTTGTGAAAAGTGGTATTGCAAAGGATACCAATATAAAAATTAAACTAGAAGTTGACACCAACCCTCCTAATCACTTTAGAACCGAAACTAAAACCTTAAATGAGCCTTTGCCAGTTTCTATTAAAGCCTATGTGCCATCAGATCTCTTTGCCGGCAAGATGCATGCCCTGATTTGCAGATTATGGAAAACGCGAATTAAAGGAAGGGATTGGTATGATTTTGTCTGGTTTGTCAGGAAGAAAATACCGCTTAATTTAGATCATCTTGAAAAACGCATGTGGCAAAGTGGACACTTAAATGAACAGCAAAAATTGACTGAGAAATTATTCTTTGAGTTACTTGAAAATAAAATTGATGCGCTTGATATAGATAATGCCCTCATGGACATCCGCCCGTATATTACCGATATTAACATTCTTGATAATTGGTCAAGAAACTATTTTAAACAATTTATGTCTCAAATTATTTTTGAGAATATGTAATTCAAAGTATATCTCTAACTAGCTTGCATCCGCATCCCACCATCTAACCTGATCACTTCAGCATTAAGCATTTGGTTCGTTATTATGTGTCCAACCAATGCAGCAAATTCTTCAGGTTGTGCAAAACGTTTGGGGAAAAGTGCTTGTGCTTCCAGCGATGCTTTCACATCGACAGGCATACCTTGCAACATCGGTGTGTCGACCAAACCTGGCGCAATGGTCATGACACGAATGCCAAATTTAGCTAATTCTCTGGCAGCAGGCAACATCATGCCAATAATTCCTGCTTTTGAAGCGCTATAAGCAGTTTGACCAATTTGCCCTTCATAAGCTGCAATGGATGCAGTATTAATAATAATACCGCGTTCACCCTTTTCTTCAATTTGGGCTTTCATCATTTGCTCGGCACTAAGGCGCATCACATTAAAAGTGCCAATTAAATTAACGTTGATCACTTCTTCAAACCAAGACAGTGCAACCGGACCTTCTTTACCCACCATCCGTTTGGCAGGGGCAATACCTGCACAGTTCACCGCAACTGAAATCGGGCGTACATGCGCACGCGCTATGCGCTCAAACGCTTTTTCTAATTCTTCACTTTGAGTGATATCACATTGAATTGCTAATCCATGCGTTGCCTCTGCTACCCGCACTGCAGCATTTTCAGATTTATCAATAACAATAATTTTTGCACCTTGTTCAGCTAAATACCTACATACCGCTTCACCCATACCAGATCCGCCACCTGCTACCAATGCGATACAATCTTTAATTTTCATTTCAGTCCCTTACTAAGATCTGTATACTCAAAGCAACATATTTTTAGTAGTATGGTCGTTAATTACCCATAGAGTAAATTGATGTGAGGAAAACATTCCCATGTTCCCATTGATCAGCGAAACCGCTTCTATGATTCGAGACACTGTTAATCAATTTGCCCAAAAAGAAATCGCTCCCATTGCTCATCAAATCGACGAATCGAATCTCTTCCCAGCGCCACTTTGGCAAAAAATGGGCAAGATGGGATTATTGGGAATAACCGTTGACGAACAATATGGTGGTTCCCAACTAGGCTATCTTGAACACGTTATTGCGATGGAAGAAATCAGTCGAGCATCTGGCTCCGTTGGACTAAGTTATGGTGCGCATTCCAATCTTTGTGTTAATCAAATCCATCGAAATGGTACACCTGACCAAAAACAGCGCTACCTGCCAAAATTAATCACCGGAGAACATGTCGGCGCCTTAGCCATGAGTGAAACTGGCAGCGGATCAGATGTGATGAGTTTATCCTTAAGTGCTACTGAAAAAGGTGATAAATTTATTTTAAATGGCACCAAAATGTGGATCACCAATGGTCCTGATGCCAACATCGTTGTGGTATATGCGCGCACAGATAAAGGTAAAGGTTCAAAAGGTATAACCGCCTTTATTGTCGAAAAAGATTTTCCGGGATTTTCAACCGCACAAAAGCTCGACAAATTGGGCATGCGAGGTTCAAACACTTGCGAACTCGTTTTCGAAAATTGCGAAGTGCCAACGGAAAATATATTAGGCAAACTCAATGAGGGCGCAGCTGTTTTAATGAGTGGATTAAACTACGAAAGACTCATTTTAGCTGCAGGCCCATTAGGCATTATGCAATCATGTATTGATATTGTCGTTCCTTATGTCCATGAAAGAAAACAGTTTGGCAAAGCCATTGGCGAATTTCAATTCATCCAAGGCAAAATAGCCGATATGTATGCTACCTTAAGCGCTAGCCGTGCTTATCTTTATTCTCTGGCACAAGCTGCCGATGCAAGCGCAAAACTGAGTAACAAAGATGCCGCTGCGGTGATTTTATATACTTCTGAGCATGCAACCCAAATGGCATTACAAGCTATTCAATGCCTAGGTGGCAATGGCTATATCAATGAATATCCAACGGGACGTTTTCTACGCGATGCTAAATTATACGAAATTGGTGCTGGCACCTCTGAAATACGACGGATAGTGATTGGCAGAGAAATATTTGAAGAAACACAGTAAGGAAATACCGTGAGCGCGACTAAGGACAAGGTTGTTATTGTTGCCACTAAAAGAACGCCGATTGGGCAATTGCAAGGTTGCTTTGCCAGTCTTTCAAGTCCTGAATTGGCAAGTGTTGCCATTAAAGCGACCCTCGAAAGCGTTTCTTTTGCAAAAGAAGAAGTGGATGAAGTAATCATGGGTTGCGTGCTAAGTGCAGGTATTGGTCAAGCCCCAGCAAGACAAGCATCTATCAATGCCGGTATTCCTGATGCTGTGGGTTGCACCACCGTGAATAAGATGTGTGGCTCTGGCATGAAAGCGATGATGATTGGTGCCGATA
>CAYXVT010000086.1:8576-13985 GCA_964468105.1 Uncultured Candidatus Berkiella sp.
GGAAAGCATGACCAATGCGCCTTATTTGTTAACCAAAGCACGTCAAGGTTATCGGATGGGGCATGGCACCCTGTATGATCATATGTTTCTTGATGGCCTAGAAGATGCCTACGACAAAGGTAAATTAATGGGTGTTTTTGCTGAAAACTGCGCCAGTAAATTTGGCTTTTCAAGAGAGACTCAAGATGATTTTGCCCTTGCGTCATTAAAACGTTCACAAAATGCCATTGCGAATAAATGGTTTGCTTCTGAAATAGCACCCGTCACCATCAAAACAAAAACCGAACAAGTAACCATTGCCGATGATGAACTACCAGGCAAAGCACAACCAGAAAAAATTCCCAAGTTAAAACCCGCCTTTAAAGAAAATGGCACTGTCACTGCGGCAAATTCTAGCGCCATTTCAGATGGCGCAGCTGCACATTTATTAATGCTTGAAAGCGAAGCTAAGAACAGAAGCTTAACACCTATCGCAAACATTCTTTGTTATGCCACCCATGCTCAAGAACCGAGCTGGTTTACGACAGCCCCCATCGCGGCCATACAAAAAGTATTAGATAAAATGCAATGGAAAGTGAGTGATGTCGACTTATTTGAAATCAATGAAGCATTTGCTGTTGTTTCTTTGGCCGCAATGAAAGAGCTTGCCATTTCGCATGATAAAATCAATGTCAACGGTGGTGCTTGTGCCCTTGGTCATCCTATTGGTGCTTCGGGAGCCCGAATAATCACAACCTTAATTTACGCTTTAAAACAGAGAAATCTTAAACGAGGAATTGCAGCCCTTTGCATCGGTGGCGGCGAAGCAACTGCGATGGCAATTGAAATCATTGGATGATCTTATGACAAATATCAAAAGTAATTTAAATACTAAAACACAAGATTTTGCTGAAAATGTCGAACAGATCCTTATTCAAGTAAAGGCCTTAGAGCAACTCACCCTGCGTATTGCCGAAGGTGGTGGCGCAAAAGCGCAAGAATTGCACCGTTCTCGTGGCAAGCTGTTACCCAGAGAACGTATCAACAAATTGCTCGATCCCGGTTCTGCCTTTCTTGAATTAAGTGCATTAGCGGGTTATGAACTCTATGATGAAGACATTCCAGCAGGCGGAATCATCACCGGTATTGGCCGCATTCATGGCCTTGAATGTATGTTGATTGTGAATGATGCCACTGTCAAAGGGGGGACCTATTACCCCATCACAGTAAAAAAACATTTGCGCGCCCAAACCATTGCTCAAGAAAATAACCTCCCCTGTATTTATTTAGTAGATTCAGGCGGTGCTAATCTTCCACATCAGGATGAAGTCTTTCCAGACAAAGATGATTTTGGTCGTATTTTCTTCAATCAAGCTGTTATGTCTAGCCAAGGCATACCACAAATTGCCGTTGTCATGGGTTCTTGCACAGCAGGTGGGGCTTACGTACCTGCGATGAGCGATGAAAGCATTATGGTAAAAGAACAAGCAACTATATTCCTTGCAGGCCCGCCACTTGTCAAAGCCGCTACCGGCGAAGAGGTTACCGCAGAAGAATTAGGTGGCGCTGATGTGCATTGTCGCATTTCTGGGGTTGCTGATCATTATGCCCAAAATGATGAACATGCTTTAATGATAGCCCGTGATTGTATTAAACATTTAGCAAAGAAAAAAAGCATTCCTATTCCTTTGCAAAAACCAAAGCCTCCTCTATTTGATCAATCAGAAATTTATGGACTCATTCCGCAATCATTACGCACACCCATGGATATGAAAGAAATTATTGCCCGCATAGTCGACGGTTCAGAGTTTCACGATTTCAAAGCGCTCTATGGCACTACCTTAATTTGTGGATTTGCACACATTCATGGGTACCCTGTTGGCATAGTTGCCAACAACGGAATTTTGTTTAGTGAGTCTGCACAAAAAGGCACTCATTTCATTGAGCTTTGCTGTCAACGAAAAATTCCTCTGGTGTTTTTGCAAAATATCAATGGCTTCATGGTTGGTAAAAAATATGAGGCCGGCGGTATCGCTAAAGATGGCGCTAAAATGGTCACCGCTGTTGCCTGTGCGAGTGTTCCTAAATTAACAGTCATTGTTGGCGGAAGCTTTGGCGCAGGAAACTATGGCATGTGTGGACGCGCTTATGACCCTCGCTTCTTATGGATGTGGCCCAATGCTCGGATATCTGTTATGGGTGGCGAACAAGCAGCGAGCGTGTTAGCGCAAGTGAAAAAAGCCAAAATGCAAAAAGCTAATCAGCAATGGGATCCTAAAGATGAAAAGCAGTTTATAGATCAGATTGCCGAGCAGTATGACAATCAAGGACACCCATTTTATTCAAGTAGCAGGCTTTGGGATGATGGGGTGATTGATCCTATACAAACCAGAGATATCCTTGGTATGGGATTGGCTGTGGCATTAAATGCACCAATACCTGAAACAAAGTTTGGAGTGTTTAGAATATGATCTCAAATGATGAACAACCTATTTTGTCATTAATTAAAGACAATGGCGTAGGCGTGATAACGCTCAATCGTCCCACAAGGCATAATGCCTTTGACGATGTCATGATTATTGAGCTCACAAATGCATTAAAGCAAATGGAGCAGAGCCCATTTGTGAAAATCATTCTCATTCGCAGTGAAGGGAAAAGTTTTTCATCCGGTGCGGATTTAGAGTGGATGCGACGCATGGCCAATTTTTCCCTCGATGAAAATTTGAAAGATGCAGGCGCCTTAAATGAATTGATGCATACTAGCTATTATTGCCAAAAACCAACCGTTGCCATGGTGCAGGGTGGCACTTTTGGCGGTGGGGTTGGATTAGTAGCTTGCTGTCATATAGTCATTGCGTCAACAGAAGCGGCCTTTTGTTTTTCTGAAGTAAAGTTGGGACTCATACCGGCAATCATCAGCCCTTATGTGATCAATGCTATTGGTGCTCGTCATGCCAGAAGCTATTATTTAACCGCACAACCCTTCGATGCACACGTCGCACACCGAATAGGCTTATGCCATGAAGTAGTAAGCCCTGAACAGTTAGAGTCTCGCACTGAGCATGTTATTGCTAATTTACTAAACAATGGCCCCAATGCGATGCGAGCCGTGAATGCTTTATTCAATAAATTAGCATTGACACCTGAAATCATCAATCTCACTGTTCAAAAATTAGTAGAGGCTCGCACTTCCAGTGAAGGCAAAGAAGGATTAAGCGCCTTCTTAGAGAAGAGAAAACCAAAATGGATCCAGAGTTGATATGAGAAAGATTAAGACGTTATTAATCGCCAATCGCGGTGAGATTGCTTGTCGCATTATCAAAACGGCAAAGCGCTTAGGTTTAAAAACAATCGCCATCTATGCTGAGCCCGATAAAAATGCGCTTCATTGCCAATTAGCTGATGAATCTTATTGTGTGGGTCCCGCGCCATCTGAAAAGAGTTACCTGAATATCCATAATATTTTACACGTGGCTAAACTTTGCAAAGCTGATGCGATTCACCCAGGTTATGGCTTTTTATCAGAAAATGCGCAGTTTGCAAAACAATGCGTCGATAGCGGTTTTATTTTTGTCGGGCCATCCAGTACATCCATTTCACAGATGGCGGTGAAAGACGAAGCCAAAAGAATTATGGCTAAAGCCAATGTTCCTACCGTGCCTGGCTATATGGGAACAGAACAACAAGGACCCGCACTCACAAAAGCAGCGCAAGAGATTGGCTATCCGCTCATTCTTAAAGCGGCCAAAGGTGGCGGTGGCAAAGGTATGCGCGTTGTCTTGAAACCACAAGATTTAGACGATGCTATTGAAACTGCCAAACGAGAAAGCCAAGCCAGTTTTGGTGATGATAGTCTCTTTATTGAAAAATACTTAATTAATGCACGTCACATTGAAGTTCAAATTTTTCGTGACAAGGCGGGTAATGCCGTTCACCTCTTTGAACGTGATTGTTCATTACAACGTCGACATCAAAAAATAATCGAAGAATCCCCGGCCCTTGATATCCCACCTGAAGTTAAACAGCGTTTATATCAGGCGGCAATTAATGCAGCGAATGCTATTGATTATGTCGGCGCAGGCACCATTGAATTTTTGCTTGCAAGCGATAATCAATTTTACTTTATGGAAATGAATACCCGTTTACAAGTTGAACATCCTGTCACTGAGATGGTAACAGGACTTGATTTAGTAGAATGGCAGCTTCTTGTCGCCGATGGCCAGGACCTACCCTTAACGCAATCAGAAATACAATCCCGCGGGAATGCCATTGAGGCAAGAATCTATGCTGAAGATTCCTATAACCATTTTTTACCCGCGACTGGAACTATCAAAAGTATCATGTTACCTAATGATGATAACTTTCGATTAGATACCGGTGTCCAAGTTGGTGATAGTATCAGTATCTATTTTGATCCCATGCTAGCAAAAATGATCGTGCATGCCCAAACCAGAAGCCAAGCCATTCAAGCAATGCAACATGCTCTAAGCCAATATCATATAGTCGGGGTTACAACCAATCTACCGTTCTTACGGTTAATTTTACAAAATAGTGCGTTCCAATCTGGAAAAGTACATACACAATTTATTGAATCAAATCTACAAACCTTAATACCAAAACCTCGTCCTGTGTCTGCTAAAGATATACTATTTGCTTCCCTTGTCTTGCTCATTGAAAGAGAGAAAAATTCAGAGGTTAAGGCTCTGGATGAACCAAACTCTCCTTGGAACTTTGGCAATGCTTGGCGAGTGAATTTACCTTTTGAAGAAACAGTGACACTACATTACCAACTTGAAAAAATCGACATTCAAGTTCAACACCCACAACATAAAGATAAGCCACTTCATTTAAACTGTGCCACTTATCAAATTGATGAGCAAGTGACAGGCTTGATTGAAGGAAAAACAATTCATGCTATCTATGCCAGCCATCAAGAGAGTGTGGCGTATTATAGCGATGAAAATATCATAGAAATATTTCATGATGGTCAAGCTTATATTTTCAAAAAAGATCAGTTTACTATCAATACATTGACTTCAAATTTTGATCTTAATCATACCCTGCTTGCTCCAATGCCAGGGATTATCAGCAAAATATGGGTCAAGTCTGGTGAAAAAGTGAATGCGGGAACAAAATTAGTCGCACTTGAAGCAATGAAAATGGAACATACTTTATCAGCGCCTACGGATGGCCTCATAAAATCGATCCATTACAAAATTGGCGATCAAGTTGAAGAAGGTTGCGAGTTAATCGATTTTGAATGAGTTAAACCATGGAAAATAACATTAATATTGTTGAAGTGGGCGCCCGAGATGGTCTTCAAAATGAAAAGGAGATCGTACCCACTGAAATCAAAATCGAATTTATTAAGCTTCTGGTAGCAAGTGGCTTACAAACCATAGAAGCCACCAGCTTTGTATCACCCAAATG
>CAYXVT010000087.1:0-9989 GCA_964468105.1 Uncultured Candidatus Berkiella sp.
GCTTTGCCCGCCCTACAAAAATTCAAGATTCCGCTTATATACACCCATTTTTGAACTATCGCCCACCTCTTTCTGTCATATTCGTAAGATACCTATATAAAGAGTCATCATACGATATGCCAGAAATCCTCCAACATATTCAAAACAACAATTTTAATGGGGCAATCGCTATAATTCGGGCTATTGATGGCAACATCGATCTTAATCAACCTGTTGAGGATATGTTACTACTGGAACATGCCTATCTTAAACTCCAAGAATTTTACCAAAAAAATGATGAAGCCAGTATTCGCAAAATATTAGAACTAATCTGGGCCTTAAAAGAAAATGGCGCTGATCTTAATTTACCTTTATCAATCGATTTTGAAAAAGCAGGTCTTGAGACTTTTAACGTTAATGATGTTTTACTAAAACCTACAGATTTTGAACAATTTGAAGGGCATGCTAATAATAGCTGCATCCAAGAGATATTACGCTGTTACAGTGAGTATCCAAGCGTTGAGAATGTACCCAATAATGTCTGCGATCAAATTGCTATGCTCATGATTCAAAAGCTTCCAAACGAGGTTATTCCCCATGCCGATGCGCCAATTAATGCTTATAGAGGCTATGGTGTTAACCTCAACCAACTAGATGAAGAAGAAAGAGTTGCACATACCCAAACTGCTCATGATGTCGAAGGACATAGACAAGCCGGTCGCTATTTTCGAGCCCTTCAAAAAAGATATCCTGATGTTAAAGTTCAAGAAGAAATCCTTGATTTGATGAATAATCTCATTGATTTAAAGAATAATCATCCCAACAATATTATTACCCCTATAAAAATCGATGCCGCTATACGTTTTTTAGCAACTCGTCCTAGAGCAGTTGATGTGGCTCCGGATGAAGTAACCAATAACTCTCATGCTGACTTTATCGCGCTGATGTGGCGAGCTTTAAAAGCAAACAGTGATGGCGTCAAAATGCTAGATGGGCAATTATCAGAAAATGATAGGATTAGCCGTTTACGTGCCATCACGGAACGATTATTGGGTTGCACCAGAGGATATAATCCTGAAATAGATCAACCTGGTGAAAACAGTGCCTACAATGCAGGGGTTGAATTACCCAACACACCAGATATGATGCAATGCGGCCCTGGTACCTACCCTTCGCTATTGGATGTATTAAAAGGCCAACATCCTGATGTCCCTCTTGATGAAATCCCGCCAACTGCAACTGATTTACAGCAAATTATCCTTGACACTTTTAATAGTATTTATGATCATCATACAACTTATTATGGTAAATATATGATGAAAAAGGAAAATGTCGACGCTCTATCCTTAGAACTCAGCGAGTTATTCACCGAAAACGATGATGCAACTATTTCAACAAATGAAATAGGTGAGTTACCAACAGGTACACAGGTTAAAATACTCTTTATAAAGCAAGCTGCTGATGCAGCAATTGATAATATTAGAAACACTTATGGCGATAAAGTGCCCTTGGATGTTTTAAAAAGCGCATTAGGAATATATGGTTTAGAATCCTATGCTGATAATGTTATTGGTAAAAATAAATCGCTTGTTGCAGCTACTCCTGGTGAAATAGCTAAATGGATAACAGCTTCCTATACTCCATCAAATCCATCGATGCAAGAATTAATGATTGAAACACTTCAAGGTTATGATTCTGCACAATTAACACAAAGCGGTGATGAATATGATAGCATTTTTCACAATGTGTGTTCAGATTCAACTTTTGCAGTTGAATTCAAACAGGTTATTGATAAAGTGTCTGCACATGACATCAATCTGCTTAATCGTTTGGGGCAGACAGCTTTATCCTGTGCCTTAAATACAAACATTCGTGAAGAAAACATAATCGAATTACTAGATAAAGGCGCTATCGTTGAAGAAGATGAATTAAATTTCAGATTATTCGAATATAGTGTCAATCATGATTACAAAGTGTTAGCTCAAAAATGTCTTGATTCAAGTTTACCCAAAACCAATCTTGAACAACAAATCGAATTCTTGAAAATTCTTAGTAAGAAATATGTCAGCGAGGAATTGTTTGCCCTGTATACAAAACAAATAACTGAGGCAATTCATTATGACACACTTAGCGAACAAGAAAAAATAACGCTCGTAAAATTCATGTTAGAAAGTTATGAAAAACTACCCAAAATGAAAAGTGACCTTTTATTTAAGCTATTAAACAAAAATAATAAAATAACTGAATGGGCTAATTTGTTGACAAATAAGGATTTTTCATATTCATCACTATCGAAAATCGATAATCAAGAATTAGTAGATATATTATTTGCAAAAGTGGACTTTAATAGCAACGAATGGAAAGTCAGACAAGATGGCAGTTTTCCTGCTCATCCAAAAAATTATTTAATGCTTGCTAGCACGCAGCCATTACTTTTCGCAAAAGTTTTCCGCAACCTAGATGAAGAAAACAAACAATACCTTCTAAATACATTCACCAAAAACTATATTAATTTTTTTACTCGCGAACCCGAAAAGCAACAATATCTTCTTGGATTAAAACAATTGATGTTGAACTGCAATACTGAACAATTTAAATTAATCCATGAATTAATAAAAACCAGAAAATTCGAGCACAATGAAAATTTTAAAAAAATATTTAATTCCTTTACTGAGGAGGAGTTTAAAAAACTGTTTGAAAAGCATGCAGGAAATCTATTAATTCAAGTCGGACCCGAAATCATAGAGTCAGTTTTAAATGATAAGAAATATGATAACTTAAAACCAATATATGAAAGCCTAAAAATCAGTATAGTTGAGGACATCTACAAAAACCCTCAATTACTACGGGAAAGACCTAAGGAATTTATAAATCAATTTATAGATTATTTAGAGGGGCATAAAATAGATTTAGAAAAATTAGAAATATTAATAAAAGTGATAGTGGAATTAACCCCGTCCGAAGAAATGAAAGCCAATCAAATAAAAACGTTATTCAACCTTATCCCTTCTCAATCAATTCTCCCCGAATCGATAGAATCATTTATAAAGGGAAGTCTTAAAGTAGGTAATCGCAATTTCGATATTGATAGAATCATACCAAGTTTAACTACACTATTGCTTGACAAAGGAATCGATATTCCATTGGAATATATACTTAGGCTTCAAGTAAACAATCCACGTTCTGGCGAACAAAATGATAAAGTTAATTCTGCTTTAATAGCAAAGTTTTTCAGATGCTTGGAAAAAGAACCTATAAACGATAAAGAGCTGCCTCAAATTGTAGCTGCAATTAATTTTACAAACATCACGGAACAGCAAATACTCAAAGCAACTACTAACATACCTTCCGAAGTCATTAAAAAGGCAATCAAAAGCAATGTCAATTTGAATTTCCGCGGTAAATTAGTACAATATTTACCAAAGGAAGCAGCATCTGTGTTGCAAAGTGTCTTAACCAGTCTGCCAATTGACAGCAAAACCATTTCCTTAATTGTTGCAAATTCAAAAATCAGCGTTTTGGTTAGTAATTTACCACATGATTTATCATTTATAGCAAAGGTAGTTAAGCATCTTAATAATAATCAATTATCAGCAACATTGATCAATGAAGCACAATTCACAAACTTGGATCAAGAATCTTTAATCGAAATACTACCTGTCGTTTTCAAAAATATAGAAACTAAAACTAATCATGATGCTTTCTTTGATAAACTTCCAAAGGATAATGAAGTCGTTGCCAGAATAATATTAAATGAAGCCCTTGAATCCAAAAATCCAGATGTTTTAAACACAATATGTAGAAAAATGACTGTTGAACAACTAAGTTTGAATGCTCCTGGAATTCCCTTGCAAAGCTATTTAGAGCGATTTTTGCCTCACTTATCACCTCTTAAACCTGAACTGCGCGACGTGGTAACTTTAGTTCAACGAGATATTCGCAAAGCTAAAAATGAAGCAGACATAGATCATAAAGTTGGCAATTTATCGCCTAATCAATGTTTTAATGTCTTATCAAGTTTCAATGATGAAGGAATGAATTTCCTTTGTGAAAGCGCTTCTCTAAGCAATGATCTGCAAGCTTACTTTGCTTTTAAACTATTTGAAAAAGGCTACAGCAAAAATCCCTGGAGTGAACAGGTGGTTGCTTTAGCGAATGAAAAAATAAATGGGAAAACAGTAATGTATTTAGCAGCAGAAAGTAATAATGTAAAATTTCTAAAATTGTTTCTTGAAAAATATCCTTTCTTTCATAAAACTCTAAATATGGGGCCTAAGCACTGTCAATATGCTATCACCGCTGCAGCTCAAGCAGGCGCTCTAGATGCAGTGAAATCTTTAGTCACCCTTGACCATGATGGCTATTCGCATGAACTTTGGTACCCATATTACTATCCTTTAGATGCCGAAGGTAAGAAGAAAACTTTGTTTCACCATCTTGGGGCCACAGATACTACCGGGGAAGCAATCAATATGGTCCTAAATCTATCTGGAACCAATGAAAAGAAGTTCGTGCTAGCCATAACAAGCAAAATAGATAACCATGGGACATCGCCGTTCGTTTATGTTCTTCAAAATCCCCATTGTGAAATTATTCTTAGTAATATTTCAGCAAATATCAAAAAATGGGGATATATAGGGCAAACGCCCTGGCGCTTAGAACATATTTTTGATTTCCAAATCAAACGTCATAATGGCTACACTGATCTTGAATGGGCTATTAAAACTCAAACAGCTGAAGTTATTACGATATTAAAAGAGAACACTGCACATGATATTTTCAATAGCGCATTTGCCAAAATTGAAAGCGAACAGGATTGGGTTGAAGTCGATCGTGAACCTATGGACGTAGAAAATAGGCCACCGCAACAATCTCCATATGGATCCAGAAAATCGCTCATGATGAGCCAAGAAAAATCACCTGTAACAAATCAAAGAGCTTCGAAGCTCTCACCTCAAGAACCACCTAAAAAGAAAGGACCTCATCCACAATAAAGTCGCTTACTTCGCCTGATGCACTGCTGGTGGTTGCCATATGCCTTGAAGAGCCACTTCTTTGGGCCAGTATAATCTCATGACTAAATAGATAGGCCCATCTGGCGCAGGCAGCCAGTTGGATCCTAAGTCTTTTCCTGGAGATTCTTTTTGAATATATAAAGTAATCGAACCATCTATATTCTTCTTAAGATCTGGTAACATAGGGGAATTAATCAGGTAGCGATTTATTGGATTCTCAATTAAGAGTTGAGTTTTTCCATCATACATTGTTACAGACCAAAATGCATTTACAGGTGGTAAAGAGCCTCTTGGGAAAGTAAGTGTGTAGTTATGCTTACTACCATCAAGCGGCTTAATTCTATTATCCGTTCTACACATTGGATATAAAGCCTCGACAGCATCATTTCCATAGATCCCTGCCATTGCTGCTGCAGCTCGTAACGTCCAATTACCATTATTGGCGGCCCGATTTCCAAAACCTGAGGTTGATACAGACCAACCGTTTTCGTTTTTACCAAGCTCAACCATTTGAAGCTTGATCTTTTCGATCGCGTTTTTAACGCCCATTTCTAATTCTTTCTTTTGATCGGGTGTAAACTTATCCATTGAAAAGGGCTTACCCGCTTCAATTCCAATTTTAGCAAAGCGTTCTCGTAATGATTTTTCAACTTCAGCGGTCCCCACAGTAGGGGCAAATTGTAAAATGAAATTTAGATAAGTAAAGGGATCTTTTGCTGCCGATTGCTTATCAATTTTAGGCCAATTGATTTCAGGTGATGCGGCCGGTGCTTCTTTATTAAGAAATTGAGAAAGCGTCTGAGCTTTATATTGTTCTTGAATTTTCTTCACATTATCCATATCTTTTGGATTAAAAAGTTGGGTTCTGTATATACCCATTACAAAGTCTGTTTCAGATCGAAACATCTTTTTGAGTTCCTTTGGCGTTTCTCCTTGCCAGTTAGGACCTGCAACACCATAACACCCTGCCTCATTACCAGTAGCGCGACTTCCGATATACGCAAAGTTAAAAGTGTACTGAGAAACAAGTTGAACAGAATAGTATCGATCTTTTTCAATTTTTGGCACGCAAAGAACCATGGGCTCAGCTCGTAGATCCATCATAACCAAAGAATAGGGCGTATCGCTATTGGGCGTTACAACAGTAGTATCTTTTGGTGTGAACACGTGCGTTTCGTTTGCTATTTGATTGAATGGACCTTTGTACTGGCCAGATTGCTTATCGATGTTATATTCATACATTATCCCATAAGCCATTACCATTGGGAAAGCGTAAATATAAGCTTCCTCGGCAATTGCTTTCACTTCACCTTTGGCTAATTTATTCGCCATACAGGGCATAGCCAAAGCTGTTAATGTAAGGGCGGATACACCAAATAGCGTAGATTTACATATCATTTTTTGGTCCTTATTTCCCTACTCTCCCGCCCTTTTTCAAGCAGGCCTTTTTCGAGCTTGCCATAACGTAGCCTTTACCTTTGCAACTATTTTGCCCTTGGCAACCGTTACTTGCGGTTTGGCAAGCACTTTTACCTTTACAGGCATTAGCGCCAATACATTTGACTGTGGCATTGGAAGAAGAGTTTTGCGCAACAACACTGGCCGTTGCAAATAAAGAACCTACCATGGTTGCTAGAATAGCCCCTTTGACTTTTTTATTCATATATACCCTTGCCTGAAGACTTTAAGAAAGTGCTTAGAGGATTAATCGTCAATTTGTAAAATTTCTACAGCTGTGCAGCTTAACAGGTGGGGACGACCGATAAGAAATATGACGGGCCGGCACGGTGACCGGCCCCTGCTCATGATCATTAAACTATTCTAATTAATAGATGACTTCATTTCCAAAAGATGAGAATTTCACAAGATCATGGTAGGGGCCGGTCACCGTGCCGGCCCTCTAAATCCGCTTAAAGAGGGGATACTTAGGCGGTAGGAGCACTTTTTCTCTCTGGTGACAGTCTCAAATGCTCAAACGAATCAACCAATTCGTCTACATCAACCGCTGCATTTACTTTAGCTCGCAGGTGATTTTCCTGAACCTCTAAATAGCTATTTAAAGCATCATACTCAGCACGGGTTTGATTAAAAACACCTTTGGTTGTCAAACTGTTAAGGGCCTTTTTAAATTCGATAATATCCGCTAAAGATAATGTAGAGCTATTCGCTCTGATTAATTCAAGCGCCTGGTTAAATTCATAACCATTGATTTTATTTTTCACGTTTTCCATGGTAAAAACCATAGGTGTTGCTAGCGAATTTTTCCTAGAATTCCAATATCGATGTAATAAAACGGCACCACCTGCAACAGCGACAACAGGTAAAGTAACAGGGTTTAACATTCCGGCACCCCACAAAGCACCACCAACTGCAGCACTCGCAATAGTAGTGTCTCTTATAATGGGACCAGCTTGACTTTTGTCCGCTTTAATTTTACCAATCAATTCTGCTTCTTTGATTAAAACATTATAAGCTTCCGTTGCACCAGGTTTAAGGCCCGCAATTTTAAATTTTTCCATAGTTCTGACAATAATTTGTGCCACTTGTTCGGCATGCTCAGGATATTTAGTCTGTAAAGTCATTAATCCTTTTTGTACAGCTGAATAATTACCATCATTGAGATCATTACCCATTTTCATAAGCGTGGTAATAAGTTCATTATTATGCACTGGTGTTTTATGATAACCTTCTTTAATAAAAGCTTTCATAGACTCTTCACCACTTAATTTTAAAATAAGTTTAGTGAGTTCATCTAAATCAAAATTAAGAGTCCAAACACCGGCATCATAAATTTGCACTGTGTTATATCTATAAAATTGACGGACATCTCCTTTGTGAGTGTGCGCAGTAAACTTTCCAATTTGCCTTGTTCCATTTTGTATGCCTTCTTTAAAGAGAATTTCCTCACATTCTTTTTTACCATCCACTTTAAATCCTAATACTGCAGGATTAGGGATGCGTTCACCTTTGTCATTCTCTAAATCAAAAATATTCATTGGATAGTTGTTTTTTACGCCACCATCAATGAACTTTCTCTTTTTACCATTGATAACGATTTCATGCGCTGCAAAAGCAAAGGGGAAGCTTGCGGTCGCTCTTAATGCATCAATAATATCAACATTTTTGGTTTCTTCATTCTCATGAGAAAATATAACAGATTCACCAGTTTCAGCATCGGTTCCAGTTAAATATAAATCTTTTAAACCCAATTCAGGACGCTCAATTTTCAGCTGATGAAGTTGTGCAAAAGTAAGACGGTCTACGCCTAACTTGGCTTTTAGAATTTCTCTGGCCTTGGCGATAAACTTCTCACCTTTCCATGCACCAGTATATTCACCTGATCCATAACAGGCATTAAGTAAAGAATAAACTGTGGCACCAGCATCACCCGTTTCCATTGGGAGTTCGGCATCCATGGCATATCGCGCTAAACCATAAATTGGAACGGCTATTTTTGCCGTTTCATTAACTAAATTGACTGTACTATTTACTTTTGAAATGATAGGACTTGAGTCTTGAAGCGTTTCTTGAAGATCAAGCTCCATCATAATTTTCTCAATTTCAGCCGCATTATGGCCAGTCCCTACTAAGAATGAAACAATACCGCCAGCAGAGCTACCGCCTACTTTATCGATATCTTTGAACAAACCATTTTTCTCGGCTATTTTAATCGCACCGGCATATACAAGCCCTTTTGCACCACCACCCTCAAAAACAAGGATCGTCTTTTTGGTTTTAAGCATCGCTGATTTAAAACTCTTACGGTTTGTTCCTAACATAATAAGTACCCACATATGTAATTCATTTAGATGGCTTATTATGCCACAACCGAAGTAAAGTAATCATTCACTCACATAGCTAAATGCGTCATCTCATCAGATATTCTTGGGCAGGACGATAAGCGGTTACTTTTAAGTGATGTATGGATTTACTTTGAGGACATCCATTTAAACGTGACAGAGTTGCGGTTTAGTAATGTTACGAGGACACCCATTTTAATGGTTATGATGCCAAGGCTATAATTAGCCTCTTTTCATTAAAGTGGATGTCCTGATGACACAATCTAAAAATGAGTTACCTATTCGGCTTTTTGTTGGATATGACACTCGCCTTCCACTTGGCTTTCATACTTTTTTACATAGTGTGATACAGCATGCCTCATCCCCCATTAGTGTAACTCCACTCTTACTGAGCAATTTAGGCGGCATTTTTACCAGAGAAAAAGCGCCCGATCAGTTAACCGATTTTAGTTACTCACGATTCCTGGTCCCGCGTTTATGCGATTACAAAGGATGGGCCATTTTTATGGATGGTACCGATATGATGTTAAGAGATGACATCACTCGGTTGTGGGATCTCAGAGACGATAATTATGATGTCATGGTAGTTAAGCACCCTGATATTGAAGGTGAACATGCCTTTATGAATAAAACGGTTACATCTTATAAGATGTTTAATTGGTCAAGCTTAATGCTATTTAACAATACTAAATGCACCAAACTATCTGCAGATTATGTTAACTCTGCCCCCTATCATGATTTGCATCAATTCAAATGGCTAGAAAATCTAGATAGGATTGGCGAGTTACCACCAAAATGGAATCATTTAGTGGGATATCACTCACCTTCCAAAGAAGTTTCCTTAGTGCATTGGACACAAGGAACCCCTGCTTTGAAAGGGTATGATGATGTTCTAGAATATGAACATGAATGGCTCAATATCAAAGATGAACTCACAACAATATCTTTATAACATCATAATTTGTGAGTCTGTGCTGGATTACTTTACCGTATCTGTTGCGCACTAACTTCCGTTTTCGTTAACCAGCTTGTCATTGGCACCATTGCAATGCATAACACCAGATAAATAATGGGTAATAGCATGGGTTGGGTTGAAAACCACCCCATGCTCAATACCACAACCGTTGCCGTTCCCATATTAATAAAGCTCATCACCGCAGAACCATGTGCTTTATCTTGAACAAAACTCATCGCT
>CAYXVT010000087.1:9999-13756 GCA_964468105.1 Uncultured Candidatus Berkiella sp.
TAAATTATCACCATTGGCATAAATAATGACCAAAGGGCCGGCATTTTAAATACAATTGCTAACATCATGCAGGACGTTCCGAAACCACAAATCACTAGCCCCGTTACAATCAATTCACCAAGCGGGAATTTTTTAGCGCAATGCGCTGACACAAGTGAACCAATAATTAATCCAATTGAAGGCAATATATTTGCCAGTCCATACTGTTCACTACTCATGCCCATGATATTAATAGCAATAAAGGGCGCTAATGCGGCAAACAAATACACAAAACAAGTTGAGCCTCCCATTAATAAGCCACCAGCAAGCAATTGTTTATTAGTAAACTGCTCAGTATAAGCACTTTTCAAATGGGATAACTTTAAAGCATCAGGATCACTTTTTGTTTCAATCTTTGGTAATTTGGCCACAAGTAATAGCAAAACTGCGCCATAAATTGCACCTGCGATAAAACAACTCATCCATCCAAAATGGGCATTTAAATAGCCACCTAATGCCACGCCTAGTCCCGGGGTAATAGCAAATGCGAGCACTAAATAAGAAATTTTTTGACTGGCCATTTTAGGCTCATAACATTCATTGACTAAAGTGAAAGTCATTTTAAGACCCACCCCAGAGCCAAGCGCAAGCAACACACGCCCAAGCAACAAGAGTGGGAAAGAGTGAACATAGCCTGATAGCACACAGCACAAACTTGCTAGTATTTGTAAACTAATACCAATATATAATGCGTTCTTTCTACCATAACGACTTGCTATTGGGCCATAAATTAACTGCCCCAGGGCATAACCGATTAGAAACCAAGATAAGGTGTATTGAGCCACATTCTCTGTAATGACGAAAAAAGAAGTTATATCAGGCAAAGCCGGTGTAAAAAGAACGGCATTAACTGATGCAAAAGAAATCATCAATATCAGCGTAAAAAATGGCAGATTAGGTTTGGTTTGCATAGATTAAGCCCCTATTTATCTAGATACTAGTTTATACTATTAACTTAAATATCATCAATATACATTTATGTTAATTTTTGTTAACAAATATGCAACAATATCCAAAAGTTAACCTCATAGCAGTTCATTCTATGAATCAACTATATTTTCATTATGTGTGTTCAGTTATCATGAACATTCAACTGTTAGCAAAATGAGTACTGCTTACATTTAGGGAGCTTAGATGGGATATGTCGATTCAAACTTAATGCGAGGTGAAACCGTTATGCATCGCGCCAAACTGCATAAAATATTGTTTCTCCAACCTGGCATATTCTTTGTCGCATTGTGTTCACTGGGTATATGGCTAATTTCACAAACCACCTATAACCCCAATTTTGCCTACTTATGCTTTATAGTAGGACTCCTGCTTTTAGTGCCGGCTTATTTAACGTATATATCAAGTGAATATGCAGTGACCAATAAACGCGTCATCGTGAAAATAGGGGTTGTTAGCCGTCGCACGATGGAAACTTTACTCCAGAAGATTGAAGCTATCAGTGTTGATCAAACTATTTTTGGTCGGATGTGTAATTATGGAACGATTACGGTCATCGGAACTGGCGGTACTCAAGAATCATTTGAAAACATTGCTGATCCGCTTGGCTTTCGGCGTGCTGTACAAGAACAAACGGACGCTAAGGAAAGACTCTCACCAAATTAGCTTTTATTGTATATCTAAGATACCCTCTGTAGAAGATATATCATTATCATCTTCTAATTCACAGGTAACTAATTTAGAGTCATTCCACGGTGTTGTGGACCAATCAGTAGAATGGATTGTAGTACCAACATTTTTATTTTCAAACATGCGCCAAGCGATTTCGCGCGCCTTACTTTCCGTTTCAGCACGGATTCTTACCCAGCCTTTATGATCACTTCCTTGCCATACATTGGAATTAAGTTCTTCTTTAACAGGCGATAGTTTCCAAACTTTCATCCATTGATATCCTTATAATTAAAATCGAGTCAGAACTACTTTTGATGGAGTACCTGCTAATAATTAACAAGTACTCCTATCAAAATCTGACCCGCAAAGCATTATTGCTTAGGTGCAGTTCCGGCTTTTTGCATTTGTTTGCCAGCTGCAGCACCACGTTGCATATGTCTTGGAGCACCTTGTGGAGCTTGACCTTCTGCATTGGCATTAGGATGAGCATGGTGATGACGATGATGATGGTGGTGATGGCGGTGATGATAATAACCATCTTCATACCAATAACCGTCATGCCAATATCCATCATGCCAATGTCCGTTATGCCAATAACCACCATCATGGTAGTAACCATCATAGTAAGGTCCGTGATCATATCCTGGTCCAACAACACAACCTGATAAACCAGCTAATGCTATTAAAGGGATCAGTACTTTAAGTTTTTTCATCTTGCTATTTCCTTAAGTTGAGAAATCATAACGAAGTGTAGATGATATATTTCATGATTTGTTCAATTATTTTCAACTTATTAATAATTTTCTCCAGTTATATTCGCTGTTTTCTGATCATACATACAATCTTTTTAATAATTTTATTCCGTTATTTCTTTATAGTCAGGCTTGGAATCCATCTTGAATTTCTTGACATCTTTTGAATCTAAATTAATTTTCTTCATATCAACAACTCGAACATCTTGGTTATTATAGGTTTTAAAATATAATTTTAAATTCTTTAGATCCGAAACATTTGTCCATTGCGTATAGTTCAAATAAGGCTTTCCATCAGGTCCTGTATCACGAGTTGCGCCAATTGGAATATCGGTATTGTTAATAATATGCCAGCTTAAATTAACGCCTTCTTCAGCTGTATCAACTGGCAATGCGGCAGATTGAATTGCCATTGAACGAATATAACGTGAAGGTGGTGTAAAGTCGCCTGGTATACCATGCATGCCATTACCCTGCCCTAATGCAGTCAGCTTTTCTCCTGCCAAATCAAGAACCGGAACATTGGTAGATGTTAAATTGACATAGTTACGCAAATTCATTAAATGCCAATCAAATTCAGGATCGTTTGTAATAACCCCCAAAGGATTATCATATATTTTTACACCACCTTTAACATATTCAACCACAATTTGATCGCCTGTAGCATCGGTGATACGAAAATGCAATGGGAATGATTCAGGTTGACCTTCAGCAACAGCATCAACAACAGCAATATTATTTATCGCTTTTTTAACTTCAGCCACCGTTGCAAAATTAGCGGTTACCCATGATGGAAAATAGGTTGCTGCAATGGCTTTATTAGCATTTTCAGCTGTTAATTTTGGATAAACTGCAAAACCTGGTAAATAGAATGCACCAATGTTGAGACCTTTCTCATTGAAGCCTTCCATAATTAAGTTAAGCCCTAACGCATTAATACCCAACACTGCATATTTTTGATTCCAACTTGCGCCTTTTTTATCTCCTGTAAACATTACTTGGGTTTTATAGCCACGAGGTATATAAATAACATTTGAATCCAATTGCATCGCGAATTCTAATGTTCTAGAGGAAACAACGGAGCCATCTTTAGATTTAACTGTAATCCCCGTGCAAGCTTGGACATTTGAAAACGCAAAAGTCGCTAATAAAATGAAAATTTGATGATTGATCTTCATGGTAATTACCTTACAGCATCGAATAAATGAATAAATTATCAAGCCATAAGTACAACTTATGCTCATGGCAGATATTATCAAACGCGCATTGCTGAAGCATGATTGGTGTGTACGAAAGCTGCATCACCCACAAGCCATCATCATCCAAAACTTCGTGTACGTCCTTAA
>CAYXVT010000088.1:0-7441 GCA_964468105.1 Uncultured Candidatus Berkiella sp.
AGGCTATGGGAGAAAATCTCATCACCGTCCACCATATTGGTAGTACTTCTGTCCCAGGGCTTGATGCCAAACCCATTATCGATATGGTCCCTGTGGTGAGAGATATTCTTGCTGTTGAGCAATCGAATGAGGCAATGGCCGCACTTGGTTATATCATCAAGGGAGAGAATGGGATCCCCTTTCGACGCTTTTTTTCTAAAGAGGCCTTTAATGTCCATGTTTTTGAGCAAGGCGATCCAGAGATTGAACGTCATCTGAAATTTGCCCAATACCTAAAAGAACATCCCGATTATCTCAAAGCTTATGCTGCGTTAAAAATTGACACCGCAAAACAACATCCTCACGATATACTGGCTTACTGCAATGCTAAAGATTCTCTCATTCAAGAAATCGATGAGAAAATCGGAGCAAACCCTGCTCGTTTTGTGCAAGCTTGTTTAGATGTTGAGCGGGAAGAATATTATCGCATCTATCAAGAACAAGTCCTTACGCCTGCAGGCGAAAGCGCCGGTATAGATGAGGTCATTGTAGATTCTCCAAGTCATTTTCACTTTGTTTATCGTCACGCAAGCAAAATCATCGGCATTCTATATTTAGAATTTATCCATAAAAAAAATGCACAAATTAATGTCCTTGCGCTTGATAGCCCTTATCAAACACAAAATAATGAAAAAGCACTATTTGACTTTGCTAAAAAATGGTTAAGGCATCAAGGCAAAATTTTAATTTAAGCAAGCGGAGTTTTAAATGGAAATCGAATTTACTCAACTTCCCTCAACAGAAGATCTCCAAACGCTCACCGACAAGATCAACTATGAAGCGGCTATCAGGGGAGTCACCACAAAGGCTTCACCTTTTGCTTTTTTCATGCGCGAAAAAGATGGTGAAATTGTTGCTGGTTGTAATGGTTCGATTGTGTATGGCGCTATTTATACCGATCAGCTTTGGGTAGATCCTGCTTATCGTAGCCAAGGTCTGGGTCTGACCTTAATGGACAAAATTCACTCACTTGGCATTGAATCGGGTTGTTCCATGGCGACTGTTTGCACCATGGATTTTCAGGAAGTAAAACATTTTTATGAAAAACTGGGTTATGTTTGCGATTTTGAACGCCAAGGTTATGCGCAAGATGCCATTTGCTATTTTTTAAAGAAAAATCTCTAAATAGCGGATTAGCTTCTTAACAACTTACTTTCTTTTGTATCTTCACTTTGCATTGTATTACCCGCCCTCTTTAATTTTCTTTTTTCTTTTGCAAGCTCACCTAATGGTGTCCAAGATTGATGAGAACAAGGTTCTCTCAAAGCAAGCGGATCGGTTTGATTTTGCTTAGCTCTGCGCTGTGTTTCCAAGTTATTATCGGAAATAACACAAGTGCTTAAATCATTGCCCAGCAAACTTGACTCTCTAAAAAATTGCAGATATTCACTCCAAGCATTTGCAGGTTGCATAACTGCAGCAAATACATTCCCCATAATAGAAAAACCCTGCGCAGGAACTTTATCTTGATAAACAGCATGGAAATTAATTGGCCCTGACACATTGGTGACAGAATAAATATAAAGATTATGTTTTAATAGCGCTAATTTTTTTTCAACTATGTCTGAAGTAGTTACCGTGGAATCAAAATCAACTTCAGCTCTTGCTCGCCATACCATATAACTGAGTTTATCCTGCTCAAGCCAGGCGACATATTTAGCTTCAATTTCAGCTTCATTTCCAAGTATTGCCTCTTTATCCATTTCAAATGGCATGGTTAAGATCATCACTCTTATGTATTCAACTATGTTCATTTGCTGAATATATTTTCTAAAAGCAAAGATATCTGCATTGGGATGTTCATTAAAATAGTGCTTAATGAATCTCGCCTCTTCAGACTCAAGATTGATATCAGTCTTCAAATTTTTGGTGGGATGCTCAAAAAAAGATTTAGCACCTTGGGCATATCTTTTAATCATTTCCGCTTGAACAAAGGAAATCCTTTTTAACGCATCAGGATGAATTTTGGAAGGGTTTGCAGGATCAATGGCTACAGCTAAAAATTCATTATTAATTGCTGGTATAGTTACCCCTAATTCTTTAACCAATTCAACTGAAAACACCACAGGCGCTTTTACTTCTACTAATCTTGGTTTTGATGAAAAATCAACACTGACATCAAAGTCAGAATACATTCCACATTCTTCGATAACAGGCACAATAACGCGATCACAATCTGATGAGGCCGCTAAATTTCCACCTTCATTTGCACAAGCTAGTTCAAACTCTTTTTTGGCTAGTTCATATAATTTTTTATCTTGTTCTGTTTTCAACAGTGGTGGCAAATCGGTGTCAAAATCAAAAGGTTTTATTTTATGTTTAGCACAAAAAGCTTTTAATTCATCAATAGCTGTTTTGCCAAGGCGAGAAGAACTGTAAACAAATGAAAAGGTAGCTTGCGGGTTTTTTTGAAGATCTTTTAAAAAAAGATCTTGGTTTTCATCATCTAAAAAAACATCTGGATTTTTGCTTACCCAAATTTTATAAAGCTTCGTTGTATCTACAACCCACATGCCCAAACCTTTGTTGTTTAAATAAATCAAGCGGCATGTTAACAGCTGAATCTACTGAAATCAATTATCTGCTATTTTGCTTTTATATTGCATTGACCCTTCTCAAAATAGCCACGCAATGTAAAGGTCAAGCCATATGCTAAAATCGGTTTGAAATTGCAGATTTCTACAGCAGGTGAACGATATAAAAATGCGGAATGCTGATAAGCACGATCATAAGCTACTTGCGATGCTGCATAGGCAATAACTAATGCTAGTAAGAGTTTCATTTAAACCTTATTACAAAGCTGTTTAAATAATAAGACAATTACTAGCTGGCTATAGTTCATTTTTCAGACTATATACACGCTAAATAGGCTCAATGTCAGGGTAAAAAGGGTTATACATTGCCTCTTCTACCGCTTGGACAACATCAGGTAAATCGACCTGAGCAAGACCTTGGTCTATAGCCGTTTGGGCCACAGCAACGGCTACAGAAGCGGATACTTCTCTTAAGGTATCTATAGGCGGCAACAGTGATGCACCAGGGGAATTTAAATGCACTGTTTTAGAAACAGCTTGTGCTGCTGCCCAAAACATTTCATCGCTAATCAAACATGCATTTGAAACGATAACACCCAATCCTAATCCGGGATAAAGCAAAGCATTATTTGCTTGCCCGATAGTATAAGTGACTCCTTGAAATACAACTTCTGGAAAAGGTGCTCCCGTTGCCACTAATGCTTTCCCTTTTGTCCAATGAATTAAATCCGCTGGATCAGCCTCTATCAGTGCCGTAGGATTAGATAAGGGGAAAATAATGGGTCTATCAACATGTTTTGCCATCTCTGTCACAATTTCTTGGGTGAAGGTACGAGGTGCAGTTGAGGTACCAATCAAAATTGTTGGTTTCACTTGTTTTACGACATCACTTAAGGTGATTTTCTTGTTTGAGACTTCAGCTTTTTTTCTAGCATAGGGTTTTTGATAATCTCTTAAATTATCCATATCATCGGTTAACAAACCTTGTTTATCAACAAGCCAAATTTGTTCAATGGCTTTTTTCGGATCTATCCCCTGGCGAATCATGGCGTCTTTGATTTGATCAGCGATACCCACACCTGCCGTTCCGGCCCCAAAGATTACCACTCGCGAATCACTGAAAGTGGTTTTAGCCACTTTCAGTGCGTTCATTAAACCCGCAAGCGCAATAGCGCCAGTTCCTTGCATATCGTCGTTAAAGGTCGCAAACTTTTCCCTGTATTTAAGTAAAATTCTTCGACCATTGCCGGGCCCAAAGTCTTCCCAATGTAATAATGCTTTTGGAAAATACTTTTTAACGGCTTTGACATAAGCGTCAATAAAAGCATCATAACGCTCACCTTGCACTCTTGAATGTCTATAACCCATATAAAGAGGATCATTTAATAATTTTTCATTATTGGTTCCCACATCTAACATCACTGGGATCACTCTACCAGGATGTACTCCAGCAACCGCTGTATAAACGGCAAGCTTACCAATAGCAATATCTATACCACCTACTCCCCAATCGCCAATTCCTAGAATTTCTTGCGCATCAGTTGCAACCACTAAATCTATGTCATCTGAATCTAAATTCAAATTTGAGAAACTCTCTTCAATGCACTCTGGCTTATCAATTGATAAATAGATACCACGGGGTCTACGATAGTCACGGCTATATTGTTCAATGGCAACCCCAATAACTGGATCATAAACAATAGGCATCATTTCTTTAACATGGGTGGTAAATAATTTATAAAATAATACTTCATTGCGATCGTGCAGTGCTTGCATAAAAATGTTTTTAGCAATGTCAGATGTTTGCGCACAATATTGACCATACACTCTGGCAACTTGATCTTCTAAGGTTATAACACCTGAGGGTAATAACCCTGTTAATCCTAACGCTTCGCGTTCATCCAACGTAAAGGCAACCCCTTTATTTAACAAAGGCGTTCTAAGCAATTCCACCCCACGAAGCTTTGTTTGAATGGTATTTGTGGTTGTTTTATTATGAAGAGGTGTAACAGTACGTTGTTTGGTAGTTTTACGCATGTATATGCTCACTTTATGGTGTTAAAGACTCCATAAAGTGTAGATTATTTTTAGGGGGGATTTTTTACAGCTAGTCTTTCATTTTTTGCGTTAAATGATTTTCAATCAATGCCAACACCGGCGTTTTAATCCCATTCTTTTGCGCAATTTTCAGCACATTATCGATAATATATTCTTTTTCGATGGATTTGCCTTCCGTAAAATCTCGAAACATGCTGGGATAGTAATCTTTCTCTGAAGATGTGAAAGCTAGCATCTTGTTGATCGTATCCGGGCTGATGATAACACCTTCTGATTTTGCAATATCGACCACTTCACCCATGAAATTTCTCACAATAGAAGCATAGGGTTGGGTTGAGGCTAAGGTTGCCGTATCTTGGCTGTAGATTATTGAAAGAGACGAAAAAGGTACGTTCCATAACAGTTTATGCCAGCGCAGCTCTTTGTAGTTTTCATTTATTTTTATCGAAAACGAAAGCGGACACTCTTTAAAAAGTTCTTTGATCTTTTCACAAAAAGCTAAATTTTCAATTTTGTAGGGTGCCAATCGTAATTCACCCGTAATGGGGATCTCAACTTGGGTTGGTTGCAACCTAAACGCACCCATACTGGAAATACCACAGATCACCGGATTATTCCCAGTGAATTGAGAAATCCATTCTTCGTTTCCAATGCCATTTTGGATAATTAATACAAGTGTTTCTTGCTTTAAACATGAGGTTAATAATTTTTCAATATGCTTATTTTCAGTTGTCTTTAAAGCAATAATCACAACATCTGATGAGGGAAGTTCATCTGCTTTTGTATAAAGCTTTGGCTTTAAAATATCGAAAGATTTACTAGCGCCTTTAAAATCAAGGTTAAAGGATCCCCTCTTTTGGATTGCTTCATATTCTGAACGCACTAAATAATGAACTTCATGATGGCAAAGTGATAGAAGTCCACCATAGGACTTTCCTAATGCACCCGCTCCAATTACAGATATAATCATCTCATCATGCCTATTTGCTGGAAAATTTAAATATGACCATTTGATGCTTTTCTGGATGATACAGTGTTTTCTTCTCTTTAGAAAAGCTATTGTCTGAATAAGCTGAAATAACTTTCTGCCAAAAAGCTAAGGCACCGGCATTATCTGGGATAACAGCCACTTCCCAGGTCCCTGGAAACTGATTAAACACTTGAACAGCAATTTGGCTTCCAATTTTACGATGCTGATAAGGAGCAAGCACAAAAAATTCACCCATGTTCCAGTCCACTTCTGGCGTTGTGCCGACTTTATTCACCATCACAAAACCAGCCGGGTGTTCATCAACCCTGATTAAAAAAGGTACTCTGTCCTTTTCATTAAAGTAGGTTTTTAAACCCTTTATTAAGGGCTGACTTAAATAAGTGCCATTCATGGGAAATTCCCAACCCGGCATATGACCACAATAACGCGACATATCGTATTCATAATAGGCGGCTATGTTCTGAATTAAGGGGAAATCTTCAGAATTCAGTTTGATAAGCTCTGGTGTAGTCATAACATCTCTTAAAAATGGTTGTCCTTTTAATTCATTATATATTTTAATTGAACACAAAACGCAAAAATAAGATATAGTTGGCTTACTCGCTTTTTGCAAAAAAAAACCACTTACTATCACAATATTTACTGGTTTTTACAATATAATTGCACTTTACTAAATATATTTTTCAAAACCATTCCAACCCCATTGCATTTAGTTATGGCTATGGTAAAAAGGCGCATCATTCCTTGATGTTGTAACCCTATGCGCAAACCCTTAATTTACAAAATTGCTGTTTTGTTCGGTCTTCTATTGTCTTATCATTCTCTTTTTGCCGATGTGGGCAGCCACACTCTTTCTGAACCATCACGAGTACAAAAAGCCGAAGACTTTTACCAAAAACAAATCAAAAACAACAATAACGTTTCCTCCACAAAGCTCGAACGCCTGGAACGTCAAGTTAATGCGAAACATGCTTTTGATAGCCAAGATTGGTATGGCAGTCGATATGCACTTTATCGAGCACTAGCCGATAATGAAAAAGACTTTCAAGCCTGGGTGTTACTCTCAGAATCATTCATCTCTTTACAACAATATGATACTTACCAAAATTTCGATGAAGAGCTTGAAGCCTCTTTAGTCAAAGCCTATCAAGCTGCAGACAATAACCTTGATAAAGCAGTTGTATCCTGGTTAGCCTCCCAGACCAAGCTTAAATTTGATGATCTCAGACAAACTGCTCTAGGCCTGGCTAAACAACAAGAAATCGAAAATCGTCTTCAAACTTTAAATAAAAATTACCCTAGGGAATTTGCTCCCTATTCCTTAGATATTCCACAACGTGCGGATATGGCAAGTGCCTGTATAGCTTGGACCTATCCTTTGGTAAAAACCAGAAATTTTCATTATGAAGATTACATTTCCTTAACCCCTAAAGTAAAAGATATAAGCGTTATTGCCAGAGGCAATCAACTGTGCATTGAAGGATTAAGCTTTGGTGCCAATTATCAACTGAGTTTTAAAGCGGGTCTACCAGGGGATGGCGTCAAATTAAGTGAAGCCCAAACCTTGAATCTCTTTATCCCGCATCGCAAACCTGTCATCCGATTCCGTGAACGCGGGTTTATTCTGGCAAGCAACAGCCCACAAATAGTTCCGTTTGTGGCAGTTAACGTTTCAGAAGTGAAAATCAAAATTATTCATGTACCTGAGCGTAACATACAAAGCATACAATCTAATTGGTTTACCAACCGTCTATCAAGATGGGATTCAGAAAATTTACAAGAAGAACAAGGTGAAACCCTTTGGCAAGGAACTTATCGG
>CAYXVT010000088.1:7451-12245 GCA_964468105.1 Uncultured Candidatus Berkiella sp.
TGAAATCGACAAAACAGCCATCTCAGGTCTTGAGATTGACAAAATCATGGGTAAAAAACTAAAACCCGGAGTTTATGTCGTTGAAGCACGTGTTTCTGAAAATAGTTATGATAACGATGAATTTGCTTCCCAGGCTTTAGTGATCAGCGATATTGGCCTTAGCACCTATCAAGGACCTGATGGCTTGCATGTTTACGCACGCTCGCTTGATACTGCTAAAGTTCTATCTGGTGTTGAAATCACTTTAATCGCTCGCAATAACCGTGAACTTGGTAAACTAAAGTCCCGAGCCGATGGCGGTGCGATATTCAACGAGCAATTGATTAATGGTAAAGGTGGCAATACGCCAGCTTTCATAACCGCTACTCATCAAGGTAAACAATTCACTATTCTCAATTTAAGAAATGAATCCTTTGATTTAAGTGATCGAGGAACAAAAGGTCGCTCATCCACCGGAGCTGTTGAAGGGTATATCACGACAGATCGTGGGATCTATCGTCCTGGTGAAACAGTACACCATCTCTGCTTGTTGCGCGATACCAAAGGTCAAGCGATTACCAAACTTCCCCTAACTGTGAAATTATATCGACCCGATGGTGTAATAGCCCAAGAAACGGTGCTTCAAGATGCAGGCAATGGTTCCTATACGCTTGATTACCCCGTTAGTGGTCAAGCACAAACCGGATTATGGACGGCTGCTATTTTTGTTGATGCAAAAGGGGCTGAAATTAATCATGTTTCATTTGAGGTGAATGATTTTGTTCCACCACGCATAGAAGTCAAAGCCTCTAGCGACAATGAAAGTGCTACCCCAGGTCAAGGTAGTACAGTGAAGGTTAATGCTCAGTATTATTTTGGACCGCCTGGCGTTGATTTAAAGGTAGAAGCAGAATCAAAGTTGATCATGGCTACTGATCCCTTCCCACAATGGAAAGGCTATCAATTTGGTCTCATAGAAGAAAAATGGACACCACAACGCTTTAAGCTCCCAAGCACCGTGACAGATGCGCAAGGGTTAGCCTGGCTAACGACTAAAATCGATCTAGTGCCCCAAACAACGCATCCTTTACAACTTGAAACCACGGCCACCGTTTTCGAGATTGGTGGACGGGCGCAAATTGCTAAATTAACAACCCATTATTGGCACCAACCCTATGCCATTGGGATCTCACCCAGATTCAAAGGCAATACAACTAAAAATAATTCAGAGGCCGTTTTTGACCTTATTGCCATCAATCAAAAAGGTGAGCTGCAAAAAACGTCTGATTTACACTACACCCTTTATGAAGAACAACATGATTATGTCTGGTTTCGTTCAAACCTTAATTGGCAATATGAAGTAGTCACCCGCGACAAAGTTATTGCTAATGGCAAAGTCACCTTGGAAGGGAAAGAACCAACGGCTTTAAAATTGCCGGTACAATACGGACCGTATCGATTAGAAGTCATCGATGAGAAAACTGGTGTCGCAACCAGCGTTCGCTTCTCTGCTGGCTGGTACAGTACGGACGAGGCTCCTGATAGACCGGACTTGTTGGAAATGGAATTTTCCAAAGATGAAACTCACCCAGATAAAGCAAAAGTATTTATCAAGAGCCCCTTTAGTGGTGAACTCTTTCTGGCCTGGGCAGGTGAAACGTTCCAAGCTGTACATACTGGCAAGATTGGGCAAGAAGGTTTAACGCTTGAGATCCCAATTAAGAAAGATCAAAGTCCGGGAAATTATTTATTGGCAACCGTATACCGGCCAAGTGATGTTACTACATCGCAGATGCCAGGACGAGCGATAGGTGTTGCTTGGTTAGAACATAAGCAAACGCAAGAAAAACATAAAATTGATGTCAACTTAGAACATCCAGAGATTGTTAAATCTGGTGCCAAAGTAAATGTTAATGTTAAAACTTCCAAAGCACCAAAAGATCTGCGTCTGGTGGTCGCTCTGGTTGATGAAGGTACGCTTTCCTTAACGAAATTTAAATCTCCCGATCCTTATGGTTATTTCTTTGCACAAACGAACCTTAACTTTCAAATACGCGATAGTTATGGACTATTAATTAATCCTTATGGGGCACACCCGGGTTCATTTGAAGTCGGTGGTGGCGAAACCGTGTTATCGCGCGCACTGACGCAGCTCCCAGCGCGTGCTTATAAAGTCGTCTCTTTGTATTCAGGTATTGTTGAAGGAAAAGGAAAAGAGTCCATTTCAATTCCCTTTGATCTTCCAGCCTATTCTGGAAAGCTTCGTGTCATGGTGATAGCTTGGACTGAGAATGGCATAGGCCATGCACAAAGTAATCTTACTGTACGCGATGAAATCGACCTATACCCTGTTCTGCCACGATTCTTGGCACCTGGGGATACGGCACAAATCCCTTTCATTATCAAAAATGTTGATGCACCTGTTGGCGATTATGCAATGCACTTTAAAACTAACAGTAGCGATGTCTCCAATAAATTTAGTTTGAAAAAAGGTGAAGAGCTTCGCTTGCCGTATGAACTGAGCTTTAATGATAATGGTATAAAAAACATCAAAGCTACCCTGAAAGGCCCTAGCAATTTTAACCTGCAACGAGATTGGCAATTATCTGTTCGTCCAAAAGTACAATCGATATCGCTTTCTCAATATGGCAAATTAGACGCAGGCGCATCAAAGTCATTGGATCCAACATTACTCAAAGACTTTCAAGAACAAAATAGCCAAGCAAACCTTGCCATTGGATCCCTTCCTGAACTAGGGAGTGCTGAACTGATAAAAGAATTGTTAGCTTATCCGTACTATTGCCTTGAGCAAACAACAAGTCGTTTACTCGCAACTGCTCATTCAACTATGGATAAAAAAGAAGAAGCAGTTCAAAAAGGGTTTAATCAATTAGCATCCTTGCAAAAAATTGATGGCTCCTTTTCTCTTTGGAGTTTTGGTGGTTCAACTGAACCTTGGCTCACCCTTTATGCCAGTGATGTGTTAAGTGAACTCAAAGCAAAAGGTATTTCTGTGCCTGTTGCGCTTAATCTTCAATTGCATCAATGGATTAAAGAAGCTTCCCAACGATCAATTCAGCAACCTGAAGATATTTCTGTTATTACCTATGCACATTATATGCTAGCAAAAGAAGGTCAAGGCCAATTAAGAACATTGCGATTCTTTACTGACAGTCATGAGAAAGAAATCGTCATGCGCCATGATATGGCTTTTGTTGCTGGTGCCTTTGCTTATTATGGTGATGCAACCAATGCGGCAAAATGGTTTGATAAGTCCATAGCTCAAACCAAAGAGGATTCACAAACCTTAAGATGTTTTGGTTCTGATTTACGTAACACTGCCATTTTAGTAACACTGCTTGCGCAAAGTGCTGAACACCATCCAAAGCTCATCACTTTAACGCAAGAACTTGTGGATAAAGCTCGTGATGCTCACTATTTAAGCACACAAGAAAAAGCTTGGTTAATTAGAGCAGATAGCGCGCTAAAGGATGCCCGCAAGGATTATAGTATTACTTTAGATCAAAAATCACACACAGGATCCGCAACGTTCAATGCTCATTTTAGCCATGACGCTTTAAAGAAAACGGTTGTTCTTCATAACACAGGAACAAATCCCATCTATTATGCGCTCTCTCTAAGTGGCGAGCCTGTCGATGTGAAAGCGTTACCACAACAAGGATTTGAGTTAAAGCGCACTGTTTATACCCGAAGTGGTGAACCTGTTGATTTAGAGAATTTAAAACCAGGCGAACTCTATGTGGTCAATATTAAAGGACACCGTGTCAAAGAAGAGCTCAATCATGTCTTAGTGGTTGATCTTCTTCCTGGTGGTTTTGAAATTGAGAATGCGAAAATTGATATGCGCGATGAACAACAACTCTCCTGGTTAGGTGCGCTCACCAATGCCAGTCGCATTGAAGGCCGAGATGATCGTTTTATGGCAGCCTATGAACTTGGCTCTCAAAATGATTTTAATGCCGCCTATATGGTGCGAGCTATCACGCCTGGCAGCTATAGCTATCCACCGCTATTGTGTGAAGCAATGTATCAACCACAGTATTTTGCTTATACTGATGAGCAAAAAATAATGATAAAATCTGGTTAATGCATTGAAAAGGCTAACGCGACTTCTCCGTTTTTCACTTACCCTTTTGGCCATAAGTTTCATTGCCTTTTGGGTAAGCGATAGCCTTTATCCATTGAATCTTGGCCGTTATCATGATGACTCCACCATGATAATGGCCAATCATGAGCCGCTACATATCTTTCATAGTAGCGATGAAAAATGGCGGCTTCATACAGCTGTTGAAGATGTTTCCCCACTTTATCTCAAAACGCTGATTGAACGAGAAGATAAATATTTTTGGACACATCCTGGGATCAATCCCATTGCACTGGTACGAGCTGCTTATCAATGGATAAGATATGGTCGCATTATCTCTGGTGGTTCGACCATCACCATGCAAACAGCAAGACTGTTAGAACCACGGCGCCGTAAGATTTCATCCAAAATAATTGAATGCTTTCGCGCTTTACAATTAGAGTGGCATTTCTCAAAAAAAGAAATACTTAGCATCTACATGACCTTAGCCCCGTTTGGTGGCAACATTGAGGGTGTTAACGCTGCATCAATGGCTTATTTTCATAAAAGTGCACTCCAATTAAACCCAAGTGAAGTGGCTCTGTTAGTTGCGCTGGTGCAATCCCCTAGCCGTTTACAACCTTCTCTGTATCCAGATAGAGCACTGCAAGCCAGAACTCATATACTTGATTTTATGCTCTCAAACGCTTTGATTGATGAAACCGAGGCCT
>CAYXVT010000088.1:12309-13717 GCA_964468105.1 Uncultured Candidatus Berkiella sp.
AATTTTTATTACATAGCTATTCACGGTTTTTGCCCGCGCAATCTAACACGGCGATATTGATTGTTGATCATACTCAAAACAAACCCATGGTTTATATTGCCTCACGTGATTTTGTTGATGAACAATCAAATGGTTTTGTGGATTATATTGGTGCTTTTCGCTCTCCTGGTTCAACACTTAAACCTTTTATCTATGGTCTAGGCTTTGATTTAGGATTGGTTAAACCAGACACTTATGTGTTAGATGAGCGCAGACGATTTGGTGCTTATTATCCTCGCAATTTTGATAAAGATATTCATGGGGTGGTTAAAGTTCAAGAAGCCCTTTCCATGTCATTGAATATTCCTGTTGTAGCGCTATTAAATCAAATTGGTGTGGTTCGATTTTTGGGGTTACTCAAAGAAGCTGGTATTTCACCACAATTTCCTAAATCTTTTGAAAGTCCAAGCCTTGCTGTGGCCTTAGGCGGCATGGGGATGACACTGGAACAATTAGTCACCCTTTATGCAGGTCTTGCTAGGGATGGTAAAATCATGCCCCTTTCCTATATTGAATCAAATGAGCTAGCGCAACATCATCAGCTTTTTTCTGCGTTTGCCGCACAACAGGTGACGACTATCTTATCATCCGACAATGATAATTCTCGCAAGATAGCAATGAAAACTGGCACCTCTTATGGGCATCGTGATGCTTTAGTGATTGGCTATGATGAAAGATATGTGGTTGGGATCTGGACCGGCATGCCTGATGGCACCCCGATGGGTGAAGCTGCTGCCAGCACGTTGGTTGTTCCCTTGTTAAAGAAAGTCTTTAACGTATTGCCTAAAAATGCACCACAACCTGCTCAATATAATGCAGCGCCAACAATCCGATTGAAAAATTTATCTCAATCTCATGATCATGACGTGATAGCGAAAGAAGCACCGACCTTGCTATTCCCAATTGATGACACGGTGATTGAACTTGAGAAAAGTGGTGAGCAATTTAAAGCCCTTCCTTTATCTGTCAACGGCGGTAAACGCCCTTATACTTGGCTTATCGATGGAAAACCTATCTCACAAAGCAGTTGGCAACAAAAGCATTTTTGGACCCCGCAAAAGCTTGGGTATTATACTATTGCGGTGGTTGATGCGAATGGGAAAGTGGATAGGGCAAATATTGAATTACGATAAGTATCAAATCGCTCTTGATAAAATCCCTCTTGCGCTTCCACCTGCGCTCAGAAGCTTCGGTGGACAGGTCGCGCCTCTCCCCTTGTAAAGGGGAGAGGCTGCATTTAGGTACAAACCGGGATCATAGGTAGCAGTTTGGATCTGACTTTCCCCTCTCCCCCTATAGGATTTGCCGAAACGGTGGCCTGATCCCCTGACGGTGGACACCTAATTTGATAAACTTAGTATCAATTAGG
>CAYXVT010000089.1:0-13590 GCA_964468105.1 Uncultured Candidatus Berkiella sp.
AAACTGGCCGACGGAAAAATAAATGTTTTTAAGCGTTAACAATGACGTAAGTCCTACTCTTTTGGATGATAAAGGTTGTCTAATATGACAAAAAGTCTATCGACTGACAAAAATAATAACAATATGGTTGTATTATTACATGGGATAGGCCGTACATATAGATCAATGCGACAATTGGAAAAAGCACTATCCCAGGTTGGCTACCACGTTATCAATATTGATTATCCTTCCCGTAAGAAGAACATATCTGGTCTAGTTTTGGACGTTTATCAACAGCTACAGAAATATGTGAACCAACCAGGCAATACCGTTCATTTTGTGACTCATTCAATGGGTGGGCTCGTTTTACGGGGTCTTTTATCTCAATATGAGCTGAATAATGTGGGACGAATTGTTATGTTAGCCCCACCTAATCAAGGTTCTGAGGTGGCTGATTTTCTCAAAACTAATGTTTTATACAAGCTCTTTTACGGACCCGCCGGACAAGAACTGACTACCTTAGCTGCAAAAACCCATCCCATACCAAAGAAAAACTTTGAATTTGGCATTATTGCAGGTGATCGATGCCTGGATCCCATCAGTTATTTTCTGCTACCAGGAAAGCATGATGGTAAAGTCACCATTGAAAGCACTAAACTTCAAGGAATGACAGATCATATCGTGTTAGCAGCAAATCACACCTCGATAATGAGTAACAAAAAGGTCATCCATCAGGTGATAACCTTCCTCACTCAAGGAAAATTTGATCATCACCCAAAAGTTACTTAGGAACTGATTTACTAGCGTGTTTAAGCAAATCTTCAGTTGAAATGGATATTATCGGTGTCGATAAAGATGCTTTACGTGTAGGTGGACGGGGTGTTGTGCTATCTGGATTAGGATTAGAAGGATAATAGCCTTTTGGAGATTCCACTGGTTTTGGGCATATGGCAAAATAGGTTGTCAGTTTTTCATAGGATTTCACACAATGAGTGCGCTCAGACCAAGTAAAGTCATTCTCTACTAAACGATGCAAACTTTCTGTGACTTGTACTTGATTCGCATGTCCTGAACTTTCCATTCTCGAAGCTAAATTAACACCTTCTCCAATCCAATCCTTATGAAGAGTGCCTTGAGACTTAATCTGAACTAATGAAGCTTCCCCCATATTCAAACCAATTCGAAATCTCGCTTTATCCCCATTGGTATGCATAAGATATTGAGTCATCTCTAATCCAATCGACACCATCGCTTTAGCTTGCTGTGCTTGTCTATCTTTGTCTTTACTGCTTGCACCAACCATAATGCAATCGGCCTCATGCTTAACAGTATAATCACCAAGCTCAGAACTATACTTTTGAATTATGCTATCAAAGCTTGAATATATTGGATTTAATATTGCGACTATATCCCTAGAACTAAGAGTTTTTGAAAGTTCGGAAAAGCCTTTCATATCAGCAAATAAAAAAATGGCATTATCATAATCTTCTATTACTTCCATACAACCGAGCGTTTGTGTCGTTTCGGAAGAAGCCGTCAGATTTGATTTAGTAAGAACGCCGCGAGGAGAATCTAAGGAGGATCTAAGTAGTTTTGGAGGGCTGCTTCCAAGCTTTGGAGGGCTGCCTGCAAAAGTTAACTTTTCAAGCCTTTGAGCTAACTGTTCATCCGTGATTGTGGTGGTTTCTCCTGGTGGGGAGCTATTTCCACGTGTACTTGCTTGTACGCCTTTATTCATTGGTGCTATCCAAAACTCATCTGATAGTTAATCGACTCTAAGCTTTTTATCACAACTATTCAATGTCTAACCATCGATTAAGTTTGTTTTCTACGTTTGTTGATGGATTAAGAGTCCACGTATTTAGGGGCATCGGGTTACTGGGGTTTTAGAAATTTGGCTTTCCGTATTGATATTCTAAGAGTAAGAAAGTAGTATTCGTGACTCTTATTTTGTAAAAACAGAAGGTGATACAATGAAAACATTAAATCAAGAAGAGTTGTTTCTCGTTTCTGGTGGAAACGATGAAGTTGAAGAAGTATCTGTTTCCAATGATGGTGAAGCTGTTGAAACTGTAGAAGTTACTGAAGTTGTAGCTCAAACAGGATTTTTCCAAGCTGCTGGCGCTTTTTTATCTAAATTAGCTCAAGGTTGCTGCTCATAAGACTATTCGCCATGATGCAGCTAGGAGATAAGTCGTAATCATCTCTTAGTTGCAACCTCAAACACCCTGTAAATGAAAACCACCATGACAAGCACTTTCGATAAAAATTTATTTACTTTCTTGAAACAACTCAAGAAAAACAATAATCGTGAATGGTTTCAAAAAAATAAACACCGCTATGAAGATCATGTAAAAGATCCTTTACTGGATTTTATCTGTGAAGTGAGAGCTCCTCTTTTAAAAATATGCGATAACCTTAAAGTCGATCCTAAATCAAATGGCGGCTCATTACTTAGGATTTATCGTGACACACGCTTTTCTAAAGAGAAAATACCCTACAAAACCAATGCGGGTCTGCAGTTCCCTTTTCGACCTGTTAATCAAGGGATCCACGCGCCCGGCTTTTATTTACATTTAGAACCGGATGCTTCTTTTGCTGCGGCAGGTTCCTGGCACCCCGATCCTATCGCGTTACATCAAATTCGAACCGCGATAGTGAAGCACCCGAAAAAATGGGAAAAAGTACTCAAAAAGAAGATCCCCCTAGAAGGCACCAGTCTCATCAGACCACCCCGTGGGTTTAATGCCGAGCATCCTTTTATTGAAGATCTGAAAAGAAAGGACTTTATTACCTCTATTTCTTTTACGGATGCACAAGTTTGTAGCAAAAATTTCCTCAAAACTTATATCAAAGCCTGTCAAGAAATGGCGCCTTTGATGCATTTTTTAATTGAAGCGATTAGCGCCCCTAAATCCCTAATTTAAATTACCAGCCAAGAATTTTTTGCTCTCTTGGCATCGCGGAAGCGAGGCATGTTATTAGCCCCCCGTATAATCGCTCTTAGCGATGAAACGGGGGGTATATAAATATAAAAAAATGTGCCGCGGAAGCGGCGGATCTTAATCTTTCGCTGCTAACCGCAGCTAAGAGAGGGAGAGGGTGGGGTGGTATCCGATCCCCCCGTTGCGTTGCTAAGAGCAACTGACGGGGGGCTAGCAACGATCATTGCTACCGCAATGTATCCTATACTCATATCAAATTACGATATGAGAGTTCATAGTGAATCATCAAAAAGATATAGCAAAGACGAGGAATCCGAGCCTTTCTAGGCTAATTCTTTTAGCTGCACTGTTCATTTGTCACTACGCTTACGCTGAAAATAAAACCATCACCTTTCCAAATGCTTGCACTCAAGGAAAACAAATTGTTATCGCTGCGATGGGAGATTTATTGCTTCATCGCCCTTTGCAACAAAAAGCCTCTAGCAAAGGATTTGAAAGTTTATGGCTAGAAGCCCTTCCTTATATTAAAAGTGCCGATATCGCTTATGCCAATCTGGAAGGGCCAATCGCAATTGGTGTTAATAGTCATGGTGAAAAAGTAAACGATTCCTATCAATGGGATTTTAATGTCTATTCTGATTTTCCCATGTTTAATTATCATCCCCAATTAGCCAAAGATTTAAAAAAGACAGGCTTCAGCATCGTCTCAACAGCCAATAACCATGCATTGGATAGACGCGCCATTGGCATGGATAAAACACTCGATTTGCTAGATTCCGTTGGCATTGCCCATGTGGGATCACGCAAAAGCAATTCAGAAGATTCTTTTGTTAAAAGGATCGACACCCAAGGCGTTAAGATCGCCTGGATAGCTTGCACAGAACATACCAATGGCCAAGCTGATACAAATGCTCAAATGTTGTATTGTTACAAACCAAAAGACAAGCAATGGATCCTAAAAACCATTCAGGAATTAAAACCAAAAGTGGATGCTATTATTGTTTCACCCCATTGGGGAGTGGAATATCAAGAACAAGCTAATCAAACTCAGCAAGCTTTTGCTAAACAAGTTTTGAATGCCGGTGCCACCGCGGTGATTGGAGCTCATCCGCATGTATTACAACCAGTCGAAAAATATACCACCACGGATGGACGAGCGACGCTTATCAGTTATTCATTGGGCAATTTTGTCAGCTTTCAAGGCTCAACTCGAACTCGTTCAACTATCATTCTTTTACTGGGATTAACAAAGTCTGGGGATAAAACCATTATTAATGGCGTTAGGTATGTGCCGATGGTCATGGTGAATCGCAATGGAACCCCTAACATTCATTTAGCGCAGCTTACTGCGCAAGATAATCATTTGTCAGCCTTTGGGTATATCTCAAGAGCTATTCCTGCAGGAAATGCTCTCTATTCCCTACCGATTATTACCAATCCCGAATGTTCTTCCTCTCAAAGATAAACCTTAGAGAGATTCCCTTTTTTCAATTTGCTGTTGAATAAAGAGCAATTGCAGCATCCGATCTTGTAAGGGAATGGCATTTTTCAACTTATTGGGATGAAATCCTGGTAATAAGTAACGCAGGAAAGGCCCAATTATCTTGCGAATGAGTCCTTTCTTGCCCCAGAAAAAATGATACACATCAATGTAAAATTGTTTGGATTTGTATAGTTTGTCGTAACAAACCATATGCAGATAATAATTGGCAAAGCACACATTAAAAAAAGTGCCTGTAATCAGAAAGCCAATGATGCGTTGGATATAATTGCCACCAACCGCTTGGAAGATATCAAAAACTACTGCTTTGTGTTCAATTTCTTCTATAAAATGCCACTGCCACAAAAGACGAATTTTTTCATCAACCCCATTGAAGTACTCAGGATGCCCCAAATACAGTTCACCTGCCACAGCGGTAAAGTGTTCCATCGCGGCAACCATCGCTAAGCGAATTTTACGTCCCATAAAAAACGCGACTATCAGAAATATTTTTTGATAAAAATCGTTTCTGATTTTCAATCTAGGATAAAAAGGTTTTATCGCTTTTAGATATAGTCTGAAATGTTCTTTACTATGATTCATTTCTTGGCGAACAAATTGAATGGCATTTTTTCTAAGCGTTTTATCTTTTAGATGTTTGATATAAGGCTTTACGGCCTCAACAAAGAAACGTTCGCCATAAGGAATGCTATTATTCAATGTGTTGATGTGAAGCGTTTCCACTGCAGAGCCATTAAACCAATAACGTGAGGTTACTTTGGGAACCTTGAATTTAAGGTTACGAGCAGTGATTGCAGAAAGTTGACTATCCATATTTGTTAACTTGCCAACCTGTTATAATTTAACTCATCTTACTCAAAATCTATCATATGCAAGATAGTGCTGTCTTTGGATTACTATTCTCGGTAACATTCATTGCAAAACAGCCAGGTGCGATGTATAACTGAAATCTAAGCATCAACAATAAGTTAGTTTGCTTTGAAATATATTTTATGACACAACCTTTTTCTAAACGCTCCTTCTTTGCGGTATCTCTGGGTACCATGATTGAATATTACGATTATTCAATCTTGGCTATTTTTTTGCCTCTGATATCCCCTTTATTTTTTCCTGGGGCAACCGCTTATGATTCATTAGTGAAAGGCTTCTATGCGCTTTTAATCGCTTCCATTGCCAGACCTTTAGGGGGACTCTTTTTTGGACATATCGGCGATAAATATGGCCGTAAAAAAGCTTTAATGTGTTCAATGTATGGCATAGCCATTGCGACCATTCTAATGGGAATGACCCCATCCTTCTTAACGATTGGCATGTGGGCTGGTGTAATGCTTATTGTTACCAAGTCAGTTCAGTTGTTCTGCTTTGGTGGGGAATATAATGGCGCCGGGATCTATGTGGTTGAACATGCCCAAAATAAAAATGAAGCACTCATTGGTAGCTTATTAACCGCCACCATGTTGGTTGGCAGTCTTTTTTCTACTCTCATAGCTTATGTTACTACGCTAGAGGGTATGCCCAATTGGAGTTGGCGTGTGGCTTTTTTTCTTGGCGGCGCAATTGGGATCCTGGGCATCATCTATCGTAAAAGTTTAATGGAATCACCCCAATTTCAAGTGAGCTCTTCTAAAACCCATAGCTTAAGTGCTTTGATTGAACAGTATCCTTCACAATTAATTGCTGGGATCTTTATTGGGGGTTTTGCCACCCTTCTTTTTACGACCGTTATCACTCTCTTAAATCCTGTATTGATGACACAAGGAATTTTCTCAAAGCAAACCCTTATGTTGTTACAGTCTTTTCTTATTGTTATCGCCATTTTAAGCTTAGTGATAGCAGGAAGAGTTGCAGACAAAAAAACACCCGCGGCGGTCATGAAATTCGGTGCTATATCACTTGTGATATTGGCTTTCCCATTGTTGTGGATAATTGACCAAGGTACTTTTTATATGATTGTTATGGCTCAAACAGTCTTGATTATCATTAATGAAATATTATTGGGGCCTTCAAATGCCTGCTTAAAAAACTTATTTCCGATGGCCTTTCGCTATCGAGGCACTTCTTTGAGCTTCACCCTCGGGTTGGCTATTATTGGTGGCTTAACACCGGTAGTTGAAAATTATCTTTACCAGCTAACAGGTAGCTTAGTCAGTATTTCGATTTGGTTAATGCTTATAGGACTTGGAACCTATATCTCAATTAAAATTGCTATTCAAAAGCAGAAACTCAGTTCTAATCCTTCATTTTCTTTAGAATACATCTAACAGGAGATTGATTATGCAAAAAAGTGGTCCTCAATGTATGGAAGAGTCGAAGCCTCAGAAAGTGTCTATAATTCACAAAATTTATTATTTAAATATTCCTTGTATGAAAGATGAATCCCACTTGGAAAATATTCGAAACGCATTAAGATCGCAACCTGAAGTTTCAGACGTAGAACTTAACTTAGCATTACAAACAGCTAAAATTACGGTAACCAATCCCAAAGTGACGGCGGATAACCTTATTGTGTTCATTCGTGAAAACACCCTTAAAAAACATCAAGGGGTTTTTTCTTTTGAAGAAACCGTGTATCCTAATGCCGCCATGAGATCCAGCCCCTCATTTTGAAATTTTATAAATAATTTGACAGGAGATTTACTTATGCACGGTGGTCCAAATGTTTTTCAATTTGAAATTCCTACTATTATGTGCCAAGGCTGTATAAAAGATATAACCGGTAAACTATTAGCACAGAAAGGTACCGTTACTCAAGCAACAATAAATGATGTTGATGGTAAATATATAGCTACAATCGCAGTAAGCAATCCTCAGGTGACAGCTGAAAACATTATTCAATTTATTCGAGATAATACTATCAAGAAGCATACCGCAATTGTCTACACCCCCGAAGCTCAAAAAAAGCGTTTCGGCATGTGATAATAAGGGGGCAAGATTCCTTGCCCTTCCCTTGACTCTTTGGTGATATGTCAAAGAAAAATGTCTTATACTTAATCGTATGGCGCACTGATTAAGTAGAAGAATTAGCATGGATTTGATTAGCTCAATTAAAGGTCTTTTTAGCCAGCCTAAAGAATCGGAATCAGAAGTTGAAACAAAGTTAATATCAGAAGATGAACCTGTGGTTCACACTGAAAAAGAAAAATCTGTTCAATCTGAAAATATAACCATTGAAATGCATAATCAGCACATTGTAGCTGCATTGCAAAATAAGCTTCCACCACCTCAAGTGGGTCCCGCACAACACAAAGTGCAAGGATGGACGCGCGGCGTGATGGCTGGGCTGTCGATGCATGATCAAAAGGATTCTATTTTAAAAAACATTTTAACAAAATGTAATCAATCCAAAGACAATCATGAGTTAATAGACCTCATGAAAATTACGACAGAATTAGATGCGCAATATAAAGGAAGTACTCTTGAGAATCTTTTAAATATGATGGTTCACAGTGATGGCCAAGGAAATTTGAAAGAATTAATTGAGAACAACCAAGCCTATATTAATCGTCAACATATCCAGCAAACAAGCACAGACTCCACCTCATTTTCTCTGCCAAAAATGTAATGCAAGGTCCCTTCAATAGGGACCTTTCTCATCTATATAAATAGCCAGGTGATAGCCAAAACATATGCGTGTATACTCACGTTTTTTTAAGCACCCGAATATTTATTAATGCAAGGAGCGCAGCAGATGATTGGTGGTAATAAGAAAAAACTCCCTACAAAAGCCGTTTTAGAAGGCGGTGGCGCCAAAGGAAATATCTATATTGGCGTTGCCGACTCGCTTGAAAAATTAGGGGTATTGAAAGACATCGATTCCGTTGCTGGTGCTTCTGTGGGGGCCATTGGCGCTTTAGTGCTGTCGACTGGTTGGTCTGTAGAAAAAATGAAAGGGCTCTTTTCCAATTTAGATATTTCAAAACTAGCCACAGGTGGATGGAGAGATTATTTAAAAATTCCCTACACTGTATTAAGATACTTTGGCCTGTTTCGAGCAGATGAATTTCACACCCTATTCCAAAATATTGTTGAAGAAGTTACCGGTAATAAAAATTGCACATTCGAAGAATGGCATAACATTAAAGAAGCCAATCCTGATAAAAATATGAAAGATATTTTTGCAGTCGCTTGTAACCTCAACACAAAGCTTAACGAAACTTTCTCACATCTAGACGAAAAAAATAAAAAAGTCCCGATTGCAGATGCCATTCGTGCTTCCATGAGTTTTCCAGGCTATTTTACACCTTGGATAATAAATGGTTGTAAATATTCCGATGGTGGCATACAAAATAATTGTCCTTCTAATGTGTTTGAGAAGGAGCCTGGTGTTTTTAATAGTGAAGTATTTACGGTTCGATTAGATAGTCTTGATGAAATTAATTATTACGAAAATGGTGTTATACCCCCACCAACTGAAATCAACACCGCCATGGAATGTGCTATCGCTCAAGCCGAAGCTATGCTTGATACTCAGAATGCTGATTTTCATCAAAGTCAGTATAAAACACGCACTGCTTTTTGCGATACCATGGGTGTACCGACATTGAAATTTAATTTAACCGATGAAGAAAAAGCTGGGTTATATGCCTCTGGTCAATACGGGGTGATCCGTTACTTTCTTAGAGAATATCCTGAACTGACTGCACAAAAGATTGATCCAAAAACTTTACAAAGCATAAAGACGGCCGGTTCGCCCATTTCCTTCACAGAATTTATGAGCAAACAACCAAAATCTGTCACTGAATCATTAGAGGCGGTCACTGCTAAACTTGAACCCGCCCAGGCTACCAATGTGGTGAGTATCGGTGCAAAATCAAAAGGTGCGACGCCTTTGTTTCACCATTGGTGTAAATTACCTGCGCTTCATCGTGAGCATGCAAGAAGAATAGAGGTGGAATCTAAAGCGAAATTGGCTGAGGAAAAACCAAAGAAGAAAATTACTGCTTGAACTAAAAATGCCAGGCATGATCATATGCCTGGCATTTCATTATTTTACTTCGATTTTATCATTTTTGTACTTGCTGCAATGCGATCCATTGTAGCCAATAAAACGCCTGAAACAACAAAGACCAAATGAATAAGCACCATCCATTTGATTTGGCTTTCGGAAACTTTATCAACGTCCATAAAAACTTTAAGCAAATGGATCCCTGATATAGCAACGATTGAGGCAATTAATTTTAATTTCAGGGTGCTAAAATCAACATTACCCTTCCATTCCGGTTGATCTTCATGATCTTCTGTATCAATTTTTGACACAAAATTTTCATAACCAGAAAAGATGACTATCAGCAGTAAGTTCCCTGCTAATGAAAGATCAATAAGTGACAGGATGCCAAGCACAATATCATTTTGCTCTAATGTCATGATATGGGTTGCAAAATGGAAGAGCTCTCTCATAAAGCTAAAGAGCAATATGATTAGGGCACCCACTAAGGCAATATACATAGGCGCCATTAACCAGCGGCTGGCAAATAGGCCTTGTTCAACGAAATGTTCTAATTTCTTTCTTCTTGTTTTCATTAACATAATTATCCCTATTGTGTCAGTGGTTTAATTCTCAGCGTACTGCAATTTTGGCTGCTGTCTAGATTGAGGTAATCTATCAAGGGGTTTAAAGCCTTCGACTTCTTCACGCTCTATACTAAATTTAATTAAACGCTCAATATCTTGTAGCTGTTTAATCTCATCAAGACTCACTAAAGATATCGCTTGTCCGTTTGAGCCTGCTCTGCCCGTTCGACCAATGCGATGCACATAATCTTCAGGTACGTTTGGCAAATCAAAGTTAACCACTTGTGGCAACTGATCGATATCGATACCACGGGCTGCAATATCTGTGGCCACGAGAATTTTAACATTACTTTGTTTAAAGCTTTCCAGCGCCTTGGTGCGTTGCGCTTGGCTTTTGTTGCCATGGATAGCCAGAGCGGTAATATTATCCTGATTTAACAGTTTGACGAGTTTATTGGCGCCATGTTTGGTTCGACAAAATACTAACGCTTGCTGCCAATTTTGATTAAGGATTAAATGACTCAGTAACTTAGCCTTACGGCCTTTATCAACTGGATGCAGTTTTTGTCTAACCGTTGTTGCTGTGGTGTTTTGCGGGCTCACACTAATTTCAACAGGATGCTGTAACAATCCTTTGGCTAGTTGCCGGATATCCCCTGAGAAGGTGGCAGAAAATAATAAATTTTGGCGCACTCTCGGCAACATGGAAATAATTTTCTTAATATCATGAATAAAGCCCATATCTAACATTCGGTCTGCTTCATCTAACACTAATATTTTAATATCATCAAATTTAATGGCATTTTGTTGATAGAGATCTAAAAGACGACCTGGTGTGGCCACCAGAATATCAACACCCGCACGTAACTTCATCATTTGCGGATTAATCTTCACACCACCAAAAACAACGGCGGAACTGATTCGTACATTTTTACCATAAGCTAAAACACTTTCATGGATCTGCGCAGCCAGTTCTCGGGTTGGCGCTAATATCAATACGCTCGCTTTATTATGTTTAACAGGAGGTATTGTTTTGAGTAATTCTAAAATAGGCAATACAAAACCTGCTGTTTTGCCAGTGCCTGTTTGCGCACAAGCCATCACATCTTTACCCTGCAAGACAACAGGAATGGTCTGGAGCTGAATGGGGGATGGTGTGTTATAGCCTTTTTCAAGTACGGCTTTTACTAATGGTTCTGATAGACCAAGGGTATCAAATGTCATGGATGGTTCCTGAAGATGTTATTAATCATCGCTAATGTAAAGAATCGAATAATCTGGGGATTGATAGTGCAGTTCTCGTGTAGTTACTACGTTTTCATTGTTATTGTAGTTAAGAAACTCATTCTATCACACTTTCAATATGGTTCCATTAGTATTGGGCGAAAATACCACCCCGAAGGATGGTATTTGAAAATAAGAAGATGAAGAAGGAGAATTAAACCTGCTTAAGCTTAACTTCAGTATCACTCGTTGCTATAAAAAGAGCACCCTGAAATAAAGCGACACCAGCTGCATAACCAATGCCTGCACCATACCAAAATCCTAGGGGTGACAACAACATGATGCCAAGAGGAACACCGAACATACCTAGTGTCCACGAACCACCGATGGCGGCATGCATACCATACCCCATAATATTATTTTCACGCTCTGAAAAACTATCTGATATCAAACCACCTGAAACCATAGCAATATCGTAAGAATTAAGTACTTTCATTAGTTAAACCCAAGTAAGAAAATGAACTACGACATTAAGTTAGCTGAAATCTCAAGTCAATTAAACGCCACAAAAAAAAGCAAGCTGCTATATTATTTTCCACCGACTTTTTTCTTTTTCTTGTTCTGACGACTTGTGCTTCTAGGACCTTGCGAAGTTCCATTAGAGGATGGCGCTAATTCTTGCTCTGCATTCCCGGTCACCACCGCTTTCGTTGCAGAATCAGAAGATAGGTTTTGTTCTGATTGTGAATCAAGAACTGCTGCTTTGTCTTCTTCTAGTTCCATTACAGCATCTTGTAACAATTTCTCCTGAGAAAGCTTTTTTTGCAACACTAAATTTTCAAATTGAGGGGTGAGTAGTTTTACCGCATCTTCTTTTGCAGGATTTTCTTCTACCGCCTTTTCTTGGGTCATCACATCTAAACACTGCATCTGTTCTGCCAACTCAAGAAGATTCTCAGTAGCCGCACCTTTCAAAACAAGTGCTTTTATTAAATTCTCATTTCTTAATCTAAGAGCGTAAAATAATGGAGTATGTTGCCATTGATCAGCAATATCAACATTCTTAGACCAATGAATAATGATTAAAGCGCACTTTTCATAACCTCCTGTAATAGCAAGATGTAATGGTGTTCTACCATAACGATCTTGGAGATCGGTGTTAATTTCTTCGCTGGCCAATTCAAATACGCAATCATGATGTCCCAATTGTGCTGCAAGATGAAGTGGTGTTAAACCCAATTTATCGCGAACATTCAGCGATTCAAAATACTTATCAATATCATCTCCACATTCATCCGAAATGAGGTCAATCTCTTTACGCAATGACACTGCATTACGTGCTTTAACCGCAAAATGTAACGCAGATAGATCCTCCGGTAAGCCAAGTGCTTTCAAAGGTACATCAGCAGGACAACGAACACCCTGCTCCACTAATAATCGTACTAATTCTTTGTGTCTGCTCGCCTTTGCAATCATGATTGGCGTATTGCCGTTTGAATCCGTTGCGAAGAGATTTGCTTTATATTCTATTAATACTCTAGCAACATCGGTTGAACCGCTCGCACAAGCCACATGCAAAGGTGTTTGCTTTTCTTCATTATGCCCATCTTTTGACCAGCCAATACGCAATAAATCGAAGGCTAAGGCTGAATTATTATCTTTTGCTGCATCATGTAGCGTTGGGCCGCGTTTCATAGTAGAGGTTACCTATTTATTGGATTTTAAAAACACGGGGAAGCTCGCATTATAAATAGTTGCTATTGCATTATCAATGATTCCCAATGCTATTGCCTGCTACTAAAAATAGGTGTGGTTGCACACCCTTGCGCCTTTTTCCTTATTTATCAGCACTGTATAAGAATGAACCTTTTACTTCTTATATAAGTCTATAGATTATAAATCAATAATTCCAATTGAATGGTGACCTATGACGGAAGAAGAATTTTCAGAAAAACAACAAAAATTAATAGCGCTTTGCCCAGAGGCAGAAAAAGTTATATTTGCATTAAAACAGTATCTTGGTGTCACCTTTTTTCGTTATGTAAAATCATTTCCCAATGGTGAAAAATTTATTGTCTGCAACAATGAAGCTTGGCTTAAGGCCTATTTCAAAGAAAAGTTTTACAACCAGGAATTAGCCGATTTTAAAAAGCACCCCATTGGCTCAAGAGGCGCACACATTCATCATCCTTGCACCAGAGATCATCCCGCTTGTAATTTCTGGCGAGCACACAGCGAGATTGGCAATTATACTTGCTTTGTCTATTTTTTCGTAAAATTTAAGGACTATTTAGAAGCTTATAATTTTGGACTCAAGGGTGATGCGCATCAAACGAATGATACCTTTTTTAATAATCAACACATATTTAGACATTTTTTTCTCTATTTTAAATCTCATGGACAAGTTATGCTTAAAGATGCTTATGAAGC
>CAYXVT010000090.1:0-5976 GCA_964468105.1 Uncultured Candidatus Berkiella sp.
GAAGGATGGTTACGTACTGGGGATGTGGCAGCAGTAGATAATGAAGGCTTTATACGAATTGTGGATCGTAAAAAAGATATGATTATTGTTTCTGGTTTTAATGTCTATCCTAATGAAGTAGAAGACGTTATTGCTGAAATGAAAGAAGTACGTGAAGTCGCTGTCATTGGGGTGAAATCAGAAGCGCATGGTGAAATTGTAAAAGCTTTTGTGGTGCGCAAAGATCCTCTCTTAACACCTGAAAAAATCATTGCCCATTGTCATACAGAGTTAACAGGTTATAAAGTTCCTAAAGAGATTGAATTTAGAACAGAACTTCCAAAAACCAATGTGGGCAAAGTATTGCGTCGAGCGTTGCGTGAAGAAGAAGAGAAGAACACGAAGGTGAGAGCTTAACAAGAACGATGTAATCTGATCTGATGTAGGGTGGGTAAAGCGCAGCGTGCCCACCGAAATCCTAAATCTAAGATGGTGGGCACGCTGCGCTTTGCCCACCCTACGAAAACAATACAATACCCTAAGATGCTGAACTCATTTTAATTAACGAATTTCCATCCGGTAATGTCACATTCAGCTCTAACACGGAATGATCACCATTACGTTCAAGTTGAACCTTGATCAGATCTTGGTCAACTTTGATATATTTACTGATCACTTCAATTAATTCGGTTTGTAGCTGCTTAATAAAATCAGGACCAGTTTTTCTCGTGCTTTCATGAGAAACAATAATCTGAAGCCGCTCTTTAGCAACCGATGCTGCTGAGCGCTTTTGAGGGAAAAAGAACCGAATAAAATTGAAATTCATCATGCTGGGCTCCGAAAAGTGGTGAGTTTATCCAAGAGCTTTCGTGTCCAATTTTTTGGCGCTTCAAAAGGAATACTTTCACCCAGCAAACGACGAACGGCATGTTCATAAGCTGTGCGAGCGTCACTTAGAGTATCTAAAGTGACAGGAATACCTCGGTTAGATGCATTTAAAACAGCAGGAGATTCAGGAATAACGCCGATAAGGGGTATCGAAAGAATCTCTAGCACATCTTCAATGGCTAACATTTCTCCTCTTTTGACCCGAGCTTCAGAATAACGCGTGATGAGAAGATGTTCTTTAACAGGTTCCCCTTTACTTTCAGCGCGATGTGATTTGCTGGCCAATACACCTAAGATCCGATCGGAATCTCGCACCGATGATACTTCAGGGTTGGTAACAACAATCGCTTCGTCGGCAAAATATAAAGCCATTAAAGCGCCGCGCTCAATACCTGCAGGAGAATCACATACGATGAATTTAAATTCTTTCTTTAATTCATCAATGACTTTGGCAACACCTTCTTTTGTGAGGGCATCTTTGTCTCTGGTTTGTGAGGCAGGCAAAATATACAAGTTCTCAGTGCGCTTATCTTTAATCAGGGCTTGGCTTAAGTTTGCATCGCCATTTATCACATTGACGAAGTCATAAATGACTCTGCGTTCACAGCCCATAATTAAATCTAGGTTTCGCAATCCGATATCAAAATCTATAACAGCGGTTTTATGTCCTAATTGAGCAAGACCTGCGGCAATGGCTGCGCTAGTGGTTGTTTTACCAACGCCACCCTTACCTGAGGTAATGACAATGACTTTTGATTGAGTGTTATTCAAGGTTATCTGTCCTCATCTTCTGAGTAAAATTATACCGATTTAATGTTTAAGCGATCGTCTTGCAATTGAATACAGGCTGGTTGTTTCCAACAAGTTTCTTTCAGATCTTCACTAAGACGGTATTGGCCTGCAATTGATACAAGCTCAGCTTCTAAACTTCTGCAAAAGATCATAGCTTCTTTATCACCCATCACACCAGCTAATGCACGGCCTCTCATGGAACCATACACGTGAATATGTCCATCCGCTAGTAGTTCGGCACCATGACTGACCGAAGCAAGCACGATAAGATCTCCGCCTTGTGCATAAATTTGCTGACCGGAGCGGACAGGCGTCGTAATTAATCGGGTTGATGAAGCCGCAGTGTTTTCAGGACGGCTTGGCGTTTGTCCGATGTTTGTGGGTTCGTTTAGCTTGGGTTCTTCAACTTCTATGCGCTTTTTATTAGCGATAACTTTTTCTTCAGGGAATATTGCAAGTCCTACTTGAATCGCAGCCTCTTTAAGCAATTTATTTGCGCCACGTACACCTATGGGGATCAATTTTTTGGCTTTCAAGGTATGCATTAGTAATGCTAAATCAACCATTTCGCCTTGAGTTTTTAAACGTTGAAGATCAAGGATGATAGGCGCATGTTGAAAAAAATTGGGGGCTTGTTTAATTTTCTCATCTAACTCTAAGGACAACTCTTCGAGATTATAATCTAGCAACTGAATAGTTGTTAAAGTAAACATCCCACCTTTTAGCGCGATGACCGATGTATTTTTGCTTAATGTAGCTTGCGTACTCATAGTTTGCGAAGGGTGTCCATTTACAAGTAATAATCAGCACTAAAACTCTTAACATTATACATTAAGGGCTTATTCCACTGTAAGAGAAACTCTTTAGTAAACGTAAATTTCAACCCTGACATACTGGATGCGTTATTAGTAGTTGTATCTGATGTATAAGAATTGCGCTGTCATCATTGTTAGAAAACCAAATATTTTCGTGGCAAGATAGATAAGCTTCTATGGCAATGCATACACAACGGGTACCCATATTAAATCTTGGCCTTTTATTTTTGGGGCTTGTATTGTATGTTTATTCCCTGACTACATATGCAGAAGCTGCCCAAGCAACCTCTAGGACAAGTAGCCCCAATCAGGTGACAAATACTGTTGCTAAGGGGGCATCCACCTCATTCGCGCAGACTTACAATACGAAGTCGAGTTTACCGGTTACGGCGAATCGATTTGTTGTTGATAAAGGCGTGTCAGAAATTGAGATTCTGGTCACAACGGATAATTTCAAATCCGTTCAAGTTGTGACCCCTCAAGGTAAAGAATATATTCCGTTTCAACAAAATAATGAAAATGTCACCTGGCAAAAAATTGAAAAACTTTATGCCATCAAAATCAAAGGACCAGAAGCAGGATTATGGCAGGTTCAAGGAAATCTTTTATCTTATCCTGAGGTGATCGTTGAGAGTAGTTTAGAGTTTATAACACCACAATTTCCCAATAATTTATTACGCGGCGAAACACTAGCCTTATCGGCTTTCCTCCAAGAAGATGGCAAAAAAATAACGACTGGAGATATTTTAAATAGTACACAAATAACCGCAACGCTCCAGAATGTTGCTACATCAGAACTGTATAAAATATTTCTAACGCAAGATGAACATAATCACAATAAAAGCTATCAAGGGGTATTTCATTACGATTATCATCTTGAAACAGTCCCAGGCGTTTATCGCTTAAATATATCAGCCGTAGGGTTATTATTTCAGCGTGAGCGACAACAACAATTTTATGTACATGATTATCCAGCAGTTGTTTCCACTGATGTCAAGGCTGAAAATGACCAAATAGTCGTTAGTGCCAACGTTACGTCACCCTTGTTAGATATGGCGACGTGTCAATTATCGGCTAATATCCTTAGCATCGATGGTAGTACACAAAATTTCATGCTTGATAAAATCGATAATAATCATTGGCAAATGACTCTGCCTGTGGATCAGGATTTTTCTAAAATAGATGTAGTTCTAGCAGGCTACTTGAAAGACTCTCGTCCAGTTCATGTTGTTTTTCCTAAAGCAAATCTTGAAATTTTATATCAACAAGCTTATTTACAACTTGAACAAAACAACTTAATGAAAAGTAATCAAGCTTGGCAACGTTTGCAGCAACAACAGATTGCAAGACTATTACCTTTTTCACATGAAAAACTAACAGACAATTTGGCAGCTGAAAATTCACCAATAGAAGAAATATCGCTTAAGCCATTACCTCAATATTCATCCTTTATGCAAGACTTACTCGTAACTTGGCAACCTTATCTTTTTGGTGCGAAGGAAGACGATGCTCAAGAGGAAACTTCCAATGTAAAACAAGTTAAAGTACCTGTTCCAACAAAAGAACAAATTCAAGCAAAGCTAATGGCAATAGAGAAAGCAAAAGCCAAGAAGGAAGCTGAGCTTAAAAGAGCGCATACTAGAAAAGTCCTCATCATCTTTCTGGCAGTATTTGGTTTTCTTTTTATGATAGCCTTGATAGGCGTTATTTTGTATGTGATGGATCCTTTGAAACTTAAAAAGAAAAAAGAGATGCCAAAAGAACAACCCATTCAAGAAGCAGAAAGGGAAGTTAAGCAAGAACCGCAAAACGAAGCCGAACAAGAAGTTAAAGCCCAGGAGAAGCAAGAAGAAAAACAAGCAGATAAAAAAGAAGCTAAGCAAGAAGAAAAGATCGAAGCTAAAAAAGAACCTAAGCAAAAAGAAAAGCAGGAAGAAAAAAAAGAACCTAAGCCAGAAGAAAAAATCGAGGCGGAAAAAGAAGTTAAGCAGCAAGAGAAACAAGAACCAAAAATGCAAGAGAAGCAGGAGATTAAATTGGAGACTAAAGAAATGCCGAAAGAGCCTGCTCCAGAGGAAACTCCAAAGGGTCCTACACCCGAAGAAACGCCAACACCTGCTAACCCAGAAGAAACGCCTTCGCCTGCTAACCCAGAAGAAACGCCAGCTCCTTCAACAACAGAGGAAGTGCCACCACCCCAAGCCGAAGAATCACCTCCTTCACAACCGACTGTATAATAAAGAAAGGGCCCGCAGGCCCCTTTCTTCAGTTAAGTCTTCGGTTGGGTTTATCGAAGTCGTCTTTTGCCGTTGGCTTTTTATCATGAGCTGACGTTGATAACGATTCTTTGCCGGTGAGCTCTGCAACAGAAAAGTCATCAACAGCAATCACAATATGAGACAGGATATCTAGTTTATAAAGATCATTTGCCTCATCTTCGGTAATGATTTTGGCCTTAAGTGCAGATTCAATGCATTGTTTCAAAGGACCTTGTGCCAAATCACTGTTTTTGATGGCATCATAGACTCGTTTGAGTAATGGACTTAAACGCACTGTTTCTTGAAATGTTTTTTCAAGCACTGCAATACAATCATCCTGAGATTGTGAAATAAAGATATTCCCTCCCAAACGGGTTCTGGCTGCATTAGGTTGAGTCAAAATATCGGTGATTTCACGATTTAAATGATCATTTGGCATATGACGAGGGATACCAAGTGGCATCACTATCACTCGAAGTGCCATTGCGATACCGCGGTGGGGTAAATTGCGCAGTAATTCATCCATCGTACGCCAATAATTAGCAAGACAGTATTCAAGCGACCATTTAACAAGAGGGAAATCTTCACTTGGCGTGTTTTGATCTTGATAACGCTTTAGAACTGCGGACATGATGTACATCATTGAGAGTAGATCGCCAAGTCTGGCAGAGATAGATTCCTTGAACTTTAATTTCCCACCTAACAGAGCCATTGAAGCATCTGCTACCAGCGCAAAAGCACTACTTGCCCTACCTAATTGTTGAAAATAGGGTTTTGCTAAATGACTGACAGGACTTTTTGCAAAACTTGAGAAAGTTAAGCCATGAAAGAAGGCACCTGCAGCATTTGCTAAAGTAAAACTGATGTGTTGACTAAAAAAATGATCAAAATCTTGAAAATTATCATTTTGCAATGCTTGCATTTCTTTCAAGATAAAAGGATGACAACGAATTGCGCCTTGGCCAAAAATAATCATATTACGTGTGAGAATGTTAGCGCCTTCAACCGTGATCCCAATGGGTACGCCATGATAAGCACTTGCAAGGTAATTATGCGGTCCCATCATAATCCCTTTACCACCATGAACATCCATCACATCATTGGCTATTTTACGGCCTAGTTCTGTCACATGATATTTAGAAATAGCCCCTGGAACGGATGGTTTTTCCCGAGCCCGTGATCGCCATGAGCATCGAGCCCAAGAGCCAGGACGACAAGCGCAAGCTTTCCGAAGCCCTGGGCGT
>CAYXVT010000090.1:5986-13570 GCA_964468105.1 Uncultured Candidatus Berkiella sp.
TTTTTGGGAATTCCATATGAGGACTTAATCTGGTGGTTTTTCGCCGGCATCAATCATCGCAACCGTTAAGCAACGTACAGCTTCCGAGATATAGGTGAATCCCCCAATTCTTCCCAGCACTTCTTGAATGCCTTCAAATTGAGAAATGGATGTACGAAATTGACGACGAATGCGACTATAGCTACCCGCAGCTAATGCGGCAACTCTTGCACCACCGGCACTTGAGGAAGGTAATGAGATAGCTCGTCCAGTTGATAGGCACTCTACCAGCATGCGCCAGCCATGACCCGCCATGGCGGTGCCGCCGATGATGCTATCTAATGGAACAAAAACATCTTTACCTTGTGTAGGGCCATTTTGGAAAGGAATGCTCACAGGAAGATGGCGTCGACCAATAGTTATTCCTGGTAAAGTTGTTGGTATAAGCGCACAAGTGATACCGAGGTCGCGTTTATCACCAATGAGATGTTCAGGATCAGATAACTTAAATGCCAATCCTAATAAAGTGGCAATGGGGGCAAGTGTAATATATCGCTTGTCCCAATTGAGTCTAATACCGATGATTTCCTTACCTTCAAACTGGCCTTTGCAAATAACACCTGTATCAGGAATGCTTCCTGCATCTGAGCCGGCATCAGGTCCGGTCAATGCAAAGCAAGGGATCTCTTCACCCCTTGCAAGACGAGGCAAGAAATAATCACGTTGTTCTTGGGTACCATAATGAAGTAATAATTCAGCAGGGCCTAATGAATTAGGGACTGCAACTGTTGAGGCTAACGTTAAGCTTCTTCCTGCAATCGTTGCCAATATTTCTGAGTGCGCGTAAGCCGAGAAAGCTTTGCCGCCATATTTTTTGGGAATGATGAGCGCAAAAAATCCTTCATCTTTCAGGTAACGCCAAACATCTTCTGATAAATCATATCGCTGATGGGTAACTTCCCAGTCATTCACCATTTCGCAGATATGTTTAACTTGGACATCAAGAAAAGATTGTTCTTCTTCGCTCAATTTTGGTGCGCTAATGGTCAATAATTTTTCCCATTGCGGTGCACCGCCAAAGAGTTCTCCATCCCAACCAACAGTCCCAGCTTCAAGAGCGACCCTTTCGGTTTCAGACATGCTTGGAAGAGACTTCTTCATCAGATCAAAAGCGGGTTGGATGAAAAATCGCTTTCTATAGTCAGCTTGATTCAACACAAAAGCGACTCCACCAAAAATGACCCAAAGCAAAAGTAGACTCAACCATGAAAGTTGAGAAAGGAAAGTGGTTATGACTAAACCCGCTCCAATGGCTACTGTTGCAACAATCAATGATGCGCGCACTAAGGCTAACGCAACAAAGCCGCCTAGCCAGAAAATTAACCAAAGCAGGGTGCTCATTTCCTCTCCCATTAAAATAAAAGGTGTTGATCAGTAAACTATCTCGCAAAGAGCCTGTGAGCGTCAAGTTTGCTTCTATCCTCTCTCCCATTTTCTTATTCCATGCTAAATTTGGAAAATTACGCCATAATTGAAAAACCATTTTCAAAAGTAACAATAATTAATTGAGTTTATACACTCACTAATAAAAGAGAGTGAAGCGCATGAAACGCAAAATAGTTCTTTATGTTCTCTTGTTAGGCATTATTTGTGGTGGAGCGCCTTATCTGACGGGAATACTAGTAGAAACAAAATTTCATGATGTTATAAAGGTACTATCTGATGCAGATACGATGCCTGTTACTATCACCTTAACTCAGTATCAAAGAGGATGGCGTAAATCTCACGCCACAACTAAACTCACTTTCTTTACTAAAGGCGGTAATAATAAAGCTAAAGAATATAATGTCTTTATTGAACATGAAATTCGTCATGGGCCTTTCGTTCAACTTAAAGATCACAATTTTCGAGATTGGCATTTTGCCAGAGCGGTGATTCATTCCACCTTATTATTGAATGACGATGCAAAAAAGATTCTGATAACCGAACTTGGTCATGCTGAATTGTTTAATATTAATAGTGAAAGGACAATTGATGGTGTTGTAAGAATAAACATTGATAGTCCCACTTTAAAATTAAAAGAACATGCCGATACTAATCGTATCGCTTGGAAAGGATTTCAAGGGGAATGGCTACTCAGTAGTGATATGAAACACTTTAGCGGTCAAATGAGAATGCCAGGCATCGATTTTGATTTAGAAGGTGTGCATTATTTTGCTGAAAACCTTATTTATAAAACGGATCTAAGAAAGTCGCCCCAAGGATTATGGCCAGGCAAATTCTTGGTAACGCTCCAAAAACTATCCATTGAGAAGCCTGATGATAAATTTAAAATGGTTCTCGAAGGGGTAGCAAGTAATGGCTCAATGGACGTACAAGGACCAATGACTGATTTCTCAGGCACAGTAATCATTGAGAAAAGTATGATCAATGAGAGACAATATGGTCAGCTTCAATATGCGAATTCTTTGAAAAACATAGATGCACGAGTAGTAAGGTCAATCTTAGAACTCAGTCATAAAATGAAAACACATGATCAATCGATACAGGGCATAAATTTTCAAAATCTCCTTACGTTAATTCCTGATTTTTTAAAGCCACGACCTGAATTTAGTATTGATAATTTACAAGTTCATACGAGTCAAGGTGATGTAAAAGGTATTTTAAATATTGCTATTGGTGGTCCTGAAGCATCAAATGTCAGCAATATGCCGCAAATTTTGCAATCGATTGTAGCAAGCGCAAGCATTGTTCTGCCAAAAGTCATCTTGCGTGATCTTTTAACATATCAATATATGAAAGAAGCTAAACTTGCTAATGATAAAGTTAAAGCAACTCAAAACCAAACGGTACAAAATCCAACAGATGTTGCTTCAAAAGTGTTGTCTGAGCAAGAACTCACTGCGCAAGTAGATCAAAAGGTAACTGAAACGATTGCGAAATGGGTGAAAGATTCTGCCTTGGTCGAGAATGGCGATAACTATTCATCTGATATGATTTTTAAACAGGGACAATTAATCGTCAATGGACAAAAGATTGATTTTGCCCAACCCAAAGCGATGATGGGACCGGCGGTTCATTGAAATAACCTCAGAGGGCCGGCACGGTGACCGGCCCCTACCCAAATCTTGCTAAATTTTTAGGATAATTAATAATCGAAAAGTGTGTTGAACATTGGTAGGGGCCGGTCACCGTGCCGGCCCGTTTTCATAAATCAAACACCAACCTGCATCTCTTGCGCTGTTCTATTAATCAAATCCAAATAAGCGGCTTTTTGAGTATCTTCTAAGAAACTCGCATGAATGCTGTTTTTTGCAAATTTCACCACATCTTGAGCTGTTATTTTTAATGCATCCTGACAGGCTAAAAAATTGTCTACAACATAACCGCCAAAATAGGCAGGATCATCTGAATTAATAGTGACACACATGCCTTTGTCTAATAATTGCTTAATATTATGATCTGCCATCGTTTTAAAGACACGTAATTTTACATTTGAGAGCGGACAAACCGTTAAAGGGATTTGCTTCTCAATTAACAGTTTAACCAGAGCATCATCTTCAGTGCATCGCACGCCATGGTCAACACGTTTAACATCACATAATTCAAGCGCTTGCCATATATAAACTGAAGAGCCTTCTTCGCCAGCATGGGCAACAGTCAAGAATCCTTCATTGCTCGCGAATTCAAATACGCGTTGGAATTTTTCTGGGGGATTTCCAGCTTCTCCTGAGTCCAAACCAACAGCTATAATTTTATCTTTGTAGGGAAGGGCTTCTTTAAGCGTTGCAAAGGCTTCTTCTTCGCTTAGGTGCCGCAAGAAACATAATATAAGATGAGAGGGAATATTCAATTTCTTTCTGCCATCTTCTAATGCGCGATGGATCCCATCAACAACTGTTGAAAAGGGAATACCTCGTACAGTATGTGTTTGCGGATCAAAAAAGATCTCAGTGTGACAAATATTATCTTTTTTTGCTCGTAATAGGTAAGCCCAGGTTAAATCGTAAAAATCTTGCTCTGTTCGAAGAACATTTGCCCCTTGGTAATAGATATCTAAAAAAGATTGCAGATTAGAAAATTCATAGGCACGTCTTATTTCTTCTGGATTGGCAAAGGGCAGTTTAATGTTATTTCTTTTGGCAAGTTCAAACATGAGCTCTGGTTCAAGCGTTCCTTCTATATGGCAATGTAATTCTGCTTTAGGGATATTTAGAATGAGTTGTTATATACTATTCATTTTTATTCCTCAACTTAAGTTATGCCAAATCCGTTATTTTTTCGTCACATAATTGTTTTAGATCATAAAGTTTCTGCAATGCTTCCCTGGGGGTGAAGGCATCAAGATTAAGATTCTGTATTTGCACTCGTAATTTATCTTCGACTCCCGATTTTTTCTTTAGCGGTAGCGGTGATGTTTTATTTTTTTGTAGTGGTTGTTGTTGTTCTAATTTAGCGAGCGTTTCTTTGGCAAGTTGCAAAACCTGTTTGGGGATCCCCGCTAAGGCAGCCACTTGTAAACCATAGCTCTTATTTGCGGGTCCTTTTTCGACCGTATGTAAAAAGACGAGTTTGTCATCATATTCTTTTGCATCTAAATGAATATTTTGGATGTTAGATAATTGATCGCACAAACGGGTCAGTTCAAAATAATGAGTTGAAAATAAAGTAAAAGCTTTAATCCGATGGCTTAAATCATAAGCGCAAGACCAGGCTAATGCCAAGCCATCAAAAGTGCTTGTGCCGCGACCAATTTCATCCATAATCACTAAGCTATTTTTCGTTGCATAATGCAAAATATTGGCGGTTTCAGTCATTTCGACCATAAAAGTAGATTGACCTTTGGCTAAATCATCGCTTGCGCCAATTCTTGTGAAAATCCTGTCTATGGGCCCAATCACAGCGCTATTGGCAGGTACAAAAGATCCAATATGTGCTAGCAAAACAATCAAAGCAGTTTGGCGCATATAAGTGGATTTACCGCCCATATTAGGGCCTGTGATCATTAATGTTGAGATATCCGAATTCAACTCAACATCATTGGGAATAAAGGGTTCTTCTAATACTTGCTCGATGACTGGATGTCTGCCGCCAATGATGCTGATGCCAGGTTTTTCAACGAGTTCTGGACGTTGATAATTTAATGTTTTAGCGCGTTCAGCTAATGTGTTGAGTACATCGATTTCGGCGATGATGCTGGCAGTTTGCTGCATTTGGACCAAATCAATTAATAACGTTTTGAGCAATTCATCATAGAGCATTTTTTCACGACTAAGCGCTTTCTCTTTGCTGCTGAGCACCTTTTCTTCAAAAACTTTAAGCTCTGGTGTGATATAACGCTCAACGTTTTTCAATGTTTGTCTTCGCAGATAATCTTTTGGCGCCCGCTCAGCTTGAGCACGACTAATTTCAATATAAAATCCATGAATGCGATTGTAGCCGACTTTGAGCGTGCTTAGTTTGGTGCGTGCCTGTTCTTTCTTTTCCAGTTTTTGTAAAAATTCATCTGCATTATCACTTAAACTGCGTAACTCATCTAACGTTTCATCATACCCATTGGCAATCACGCCACCATCTCGAATAACAACCGGAGGATTATCAATAATCGCTTTATTTAATAAAGCGCAAACCTGAGGATGTGATTGACATTTTTCCAGCTTTTCTTCAGTGAGGGCGCCACTCTTCTTGAGTAATGTTTTTATTTTTGGGATTTGAGAGAGGGCCGTTCGCAGTTTGATGAGATCGCGTGGTCTTGCACTTTGAAGTGCAACGCGTCCTAAAATGCGTTCACTGTCTCCGACTTGTTTGAGTAAAGCATGGAGTGATTCAACATGATCGTTTTTGAGAAAAGTACTTATCGTTTGCTGGCGTTCTTCTAAAATGCTTCGTGTGCTTAAAGGCCGGTTTAACCAGCGTGCAAGTAAGCGACTTCCCATCGCAGTTGCTGTGTGATCTAAAACAGATAACAAGGTGTTTTCCGGCTTGCCATGATAATTCTGCGTGAGTTCTAAATTGCGTCTGCTATGTAAGTCCATCTGTACAAAATCTGCATTTTTTTCAAAACTAATGCGATTAATTTGGGGTAAAGCTGTACGTTGCGTTTCTTGGGCATATCGTAGTAAACAACCAGCAGCGGTTATGGCGACTTTGAGGTGTTCGCATTCAAAAGCTTTTAAATTTTTCGTATTTAATTGTAAACAGAGTTGTCGCATTGCTGTTGTGTAGTCAAAATCCCATTGCGGGCGTTTATGTACTAATGAGATCTCTTTCAAACTCGATAGATAGGGATAATTTTCATTAACCAGAAGTTCAGCAGGATTTAAGCGCTGCAATTCTCCTTGCAGAGCCTCTATTGAATTGACCTCTTGTAAAACGAAACGGCCACTGCTTAACTCTAAACTACTTATTCCAAAAATCTCTTTCTCATAATGAATGCCAACCAATAAGATTTCCTTTTTAGCATCCAGTAAGGCTTCATCGGTGACAGTGCCTGGCGTTAAGATCCGTGAAACTTGTCTGTCTACTGGTCCTTTGCTGGTTGCAGGATCGCCAACTTGTTCGCAAATCACAACCGATTCGCCCATTTGCAGAAGGCGGGCTAGATAATTTTCAACCGCATGAAAAGGTACGCCTGCCATTGGGATCCCTTCCCCAGCAGATTGACCGCGAGCGGTGAGGGTGATGTCTAATAATGCGGCAGCTTTTTTGGCATCCTCAAAAAACAATTCGTAAAAGTCACCCATTCGGTAAAACAGCAAGTGGTTAGGGTGCTGCGCTTTAATACCCAAGTACTGTTGCATCATGGGAGTATGGGTAACTTGGGGAGCTGAATCTGTTTTTTTGTTCTTTGTCATTTTGATTTCTAATTTGTATTTGTTCCAATAATAATCTATTTGAATATGGTAACAAAAATTATCACTCTTGGAATTTCTGTGAGATAATAGTTTCACTTTGTATATGCATTCAAACCAATTTGGTTTTAGACGAGGCGACAAGCCCCTAGCAACCCGGAGTTTACACATTAGTAAATGAGGATTGCTAGGTGGCGCAGGCAACGACGTATAAAAGCAAAGTGGGATGAATGAGTTGAATATTAATTGTTAAGCGAGGACAACACCATGGATGACAACAAAAAACAAGCGCTCAATGCAGCATTGTCACAAATCGATCGTCAATTTGGTAAAGGTTCAGTCATGTGGCTGGGCGACAAAGGCGCAATTGCAGATATCGAAGCGATCTCAACAGGTTCCTTAGGCTTAGACATTGCTTTGGGCATTGGCGGCTTACCAAAAGGTCGTATTGTTGAAATATATGGACCAGAGTCTTCAGGTAAAACCACATTAACCTTACAAGTGGTTGCAGAATGTCAGCGTAAAGGCGGCGTGGCTGCATTCATTGACGCTGAGCATGCGCTTGATCCTGTTTATGCCGAAAAGTTAGGTGTGAAATTAGACGAATTATTAATTTCTCAACCAGATACTGGTGAGCAAGCCCTAGAAATTGCGGACATGCTCGTACGTTCTGGCGCCGTAGATGTGATTATTATCGACTCTGTCGCTGCTTTAACACCAAAAGCCGAAATTGAAGGCGAGATGGGTGACCAAC
>CAYXVT010000091.1:0-13481 GCA_964468105.1 Uncultured Candidatus Berkiella sp.
ACTTTAAGAAAGATGAAAAGCATCTTTATGATTATAGTTTTGTGACACTTGTTCCCAAAGCTTTAACTTAGATTGCAGGGATTTTCCTCAATCTCAAGATAAAGCAGATCTTTGGGATTAACCTTCAGGAGGAACAATCATGCATATTATTCACGCCATTAATTACTTAATAAGCCGCATTGATAAACATCTTGGGAATAAGCTTGGAAAAAAAGATCCCACGCTAGTTCAAGTTGAGAAATTATTAGCAGAGAAGTTAATGATTGTTGGGGTTGCAGAACAGTCTGAGAAACTGCCTCCTGTTGCCCCCAGTTCCTCTAAGGCAGGAGGACAACCTCTTCCACCTCAAGGAGATCAAGCGGCGGCGGCAAGTCAACTCCCACAAGGAGTTCAAGCGGCAGCACCAAGTCAACCCCCACAAGAAGGTCAACCTCAGGCGCAACCAGGAGCTCAACCACCTGCTCCGGCACTTCTAGATCCTAATTTATTATTAATGCCAAGTTCACCGGCTGATTTATTGCCACCACCACCGGAAAGTAGTCTTGTTCAAGGAATGAAAGGCTTATCATTAGATGATCCTTTAAGTTTACCCAAGCCAGTTGTTGAGAGAAAAGATATAAGAGATTTTGCAACTTTGGGTGCTGTTGATAGTAAAACAGACAATATCCGTTTACGATTAGTGGGGAAAACAGGGGGTGGCCTTACTTGGGGAGAATTAGTTAATTCAACGTTTGATGATTTTACCGCTCACCTTAAAAATGATTTGAAAAAAGAAAAATTAATTGATCAGAAAATGTTTATTCTTGCCAGGTTTAAACATCAGTTAATTTTATTATGTAGAAAGACACAAGAAGTGCTTGCTGCCAGAGAACAGGCGTTTTTGGCAAAACAGGATATGAGTAAAATTACTAATAGTGTTGATGAAAGTCTTTTAACATTAGTAAAACTCATGGTGCAAGAAGCCTTGCAGCTCACAGAGCTTGCTTTGAAATTATCAGAAACAACCTACCAATTTGCATCTTTTTTGCCAGAAGTTTCTTCAAAACCAAAACCGGGTAAAACGGAAGCTTTACTCATGACATGCCAAGAAACCTTGGAAGTTTTCTTGGCGTTTTGTAAGAGTGAAAACACTGAGCGTCAATTAAAAACAAATTTTGAGCCTGGTTCTTTGGTCGATGTTTTTCCTGGTACTATGCGCGCGAATTCCCCTTTAATAATGGTAGATCAACGCATTTGCCAATATGTGGTTGAAAATGTGTTTGACGAAGCAATGACACATGCCTGCACAAAATTATCTTTGAGTTACCCAAACAAATTGAAAGGATTTAGTGAAATTACGGCGCATGCTAAACGCGATAGATTACTTCAAAGTTTACGGTCCTTTGCCAATGCAAATAAACAAGAAGACCAAGATGTTAAATGGGAACAATTGTTAAACCTACCTCATACGATGAAAGGTGAATTTGATCCTTTAAAACCTTGGGGTTCTTGGAAACCACAAAGAACAGCTCAACTTTGTCAAGATTTGCACACCGTATTACAAACGCGATCTTTGATGGAGTCTCCTGGACAGGGAACCAAGCATCGTAATTGCAAACTCTAAAAAGTGTTAATAGAGGCGACATTTTGTTTTGAAAAAGAAAGAGTTTAACGTATAATTTCGTCATATATAAGTTAAACATCTTTCTTTTGAAAAATGGCAAAATTGTCCCCCAAACTTGTAGGCGCTGTCGGCCACTTTATTAGCCAGTTACTGGTTAAGACTTTAAGGGTCGATATCCGTGTGCATCCCTCAGTTGTTGTTGAGCGCCAGCATATCTTTGCCTTTTGGCATGACAAGCAGTTTGCCCCCATTTTACTTTTAGCTAAATCTGCCTTAGGTCAAGGTAAGCACGCTTGTTTTGTCAGTGCCTCAGGCGATGGCGAGATGTTAGCGCAATGGTTAAAACGATTAGGGTATAAGCTGGTACGAGGTTCTTCCAGCCGTAAAGCGCTCAGTGGCTTAGTGAATTTGATTGCTATTACTAAAGAAGGCTATTCAGTTGGCATTACGGCGGATGGTCCAAGAGGTCCTTATCATAAAGCCAAAACAGGCGCTGCTTTTATTGCTCACAAAGCCGGTGTTGGTTTAATCCCACTTGGGGTTGCTTACTCTTCAAAATGGCAATTTAATAAGTCTTGGGATAAATACCAATTACCCAAACCCTTCTCCAAAGTCATCATCTATATTGGTGAACCACTTCAGATTAATGATATCAGCGATATGGACAGTGTGATGGCCAATGTTGATCAATCGATTGATTATTCGGACCAGCAAGCGCTTGCTATATTAGATAATCAAGCTGATTTATTAGTGTTGGCAAAACTTTAAACGGTCTGAGCTTTACGCAAGAAAGCAGGTCGCCAACCGGTGCCAATCAAAATCGAAGCCAGCACTAAACACATGCCAGCCAGATCATACCAATGAATATCTTCATCTAAGAAGAAAATGGCGAGTATGGTTGTTGCAACAGGCATTACACCACCAAAAATGCCAGCAGTACTAGCAGGGATAAAGGTTAATCCCCAAGCCCATGCCCAAAAGAAAATTAAGCTACTAACCGCAGCAATTATTATCAAGCTGCCTTCCCAGCTTGCAAAGACGCTCAGATCGAAAGTGCCTGAAAAAAGTGCGCACGGGAGTAAGGTGACAAAACCCACCACGTTAGCAATCAAGGATACCCCTAAAGGTGTGACTCGGCCGGCAAGTTTTCGACCCAGAATCGAGTACATGGCTTCTGGAATCATGGCAAGGAAAACCAGAAAATCACCAAAGTAGGTATGTTCTAAATTAATATTACCTTCAAAGTGATCCAGGTTAATGATCAAAATACCCAACATAGCTAATAATAGAGCAAAGACTTTAGGCCAATTAAGACGTTCTTTTAACATCCATACGGCACAAATCGCTATGATAGCGGGTAATGTACTGCCAACAATGCCGGCAGCTGTTGCCGTGGTATGATGTAAACCCCAGACAAAAAAGATATTGAATAAAAAGGCAGCAAAAAAACCTTGTAAGGCGGAATAGGTCCAGTCAGTAGAACTTAGTTTGCCTTGCGGATGTAAGGGATCGATAATTTTTGTATTCGTTACTTTTAAGACAATGGCCAAAATAAATGAGCTTAAAAAGAAACGACCTGCCAATAACATGAACATAGGCATATAGCCAAGCAAAAATTTGCTGGTCACAACAGTAATACTGATACCGGCTTGAGCTAATGCCAGCGCAATATATCCAACCATTAGTGTGCGACGCATGATTATTTAATCCGAATAATATATTGGGGAAAAGAGGTAACGCTAAAATTCTAGCAGATAATAATCTGCTTTAATAATGTTTTTCGGTATAAAGTGAAAAAAAGCCGATAAAAGGCTATAGTTTTTGACAACTTGGGCAAAAATAGGTGGCGCGTTGACCTATGCGATTTGATTGGATTATTGATTTACAGTGAAAACACGACAGGCCCTCTCTACCGTAAATACTTAATGCTTGACTGAAATACCCAGGTTTGCCATCACTTTGACGAAAATCTTTGAGGGTTGTTCCGCCTTTTTCTATTGCGGCCTTCAAAATGGTTTGAATAGCGTTAAAAAGACGTTCGTATTGAACTTCAGTGATAGTATTGGCACTTTGTTCAGGATGAATTTTTGCTAAAAATAAACATTCATTTGCATAAATATTGCCAACCCCGACTACAATACGTTGATTCATAATAAAGGCTTTAACATTGCAACGATGTTTTTGTGCTTTATTATGTAGATACTGTGCATTAAAATTTTTACCTAACGGTTCAGGGCCAAGCGTTGCCAGCAGGGACAGTGGCTCATCAAATGGCGAAAAGAGTATGGCACCAAAGCGTCTGGGGTCGTTGAATCTCAAGACCTTATCATTGCTAAGTTCGCAATCAAAATGGTCATGTTTTTTTAGAGCCGTTTTCTTATCCACAATACGCAGAGTGCCAGACATGCCAAGATGTATGACTAATGAACCCGAAGGAACACGAATAAGTATATATTTTGCGCGCCGACTTACTTCAAGAATAGGTTTGTTTTTAAGATGCTTCTGAAGGACTTTCTTTTCAATAGGCCAACGTAATTGCTCATGGCGTGCAATGACTTTTGAAATGGTTTGTTTAAGCAGGTGAGGCTTAATGCCTCGACAAGTAGTTTCAACCTCTGGAAGTTCTGGCATTTTACTTATGTAGCGCCTTATTCCCAATATCATTACGATAAAACACGCCATCCCAAGCCACTTTTTTCACTAAACGGTAGGCTTTTGCTTGAGCCTCACGGATATCTTCACCAAGCGCAGTGACACATAACACACGACCACCTGAGGTAACTATACGACCTTCTTCGATTTTGGTGCCAGCATGAAATATTTTATAAAAATCATCTGGGGGAATATCGTTTAAAGTGGGAACAACATCACCTAGGTGTGGATTATCTGGATAGCCGTTGGCCGCGAGAACGACGCCTACAGCGACATTGGGATCCCAGACAGGTGTATAGGTGTTTAATTTTTGATGAAGAGCATCTAAGCACATTTGAGCAAAATCTGATTTTAAACGCATTAAAATAGGTTGGGTTTCAGGATCGCCGAATCGGCAATTGTATTCCAAAACATTTATTTTATGATTCGGGCCAATCATTAAGCCAGCATAGAGAAACCCTTGAAAAGGATTTCCTTCTTGCGCCAACCCTTTCAAAGTCGGCTCTATAACGGTGGAGAGGATTTTGTCATGTAAGCTTTTAGTGACAAGCGGTGCCGGAGAATAGGCGCCCATACCACCCGTGTTGGGTCCTTTATCATCATCATCACGAGCTTTATGGTCTTGAGAAGTGGCAAAGGGAATATAATGCTCACCATCACAAAGCACAATAAAACTGACTTCTTCACCTTCAATAAAATCTTCAATAATGATTTGATTGCCCGCATTACCAAAACGTTTGTTTGATAGAATTTCAACAATGCACTCCGATGCACTGGATTTATCTTGAGCTATGACAACCCCTTTGCCTGAGGCTAAACCATCCGCTTTAATAACCACGGGGTAATGACATTGCGTTAAATATTTTTCAGCTGATTCACTGTCAGTAAAAACTTTGGCATCGGCGGTTGGAATGCCATGGCGTTGCATAAATGCTTTTGAAAAAACTTTTGAACCTTCTAACTGTGCGCAAGCTTTGGTGGGGCCTAGGCATAACAGATCTTTTGATTTGAAAAAGTCGACTATGCCCTCAACCAGAGGCGCTTCTGGGCCAACCACGGTAAAATCAATTTGTTGATTTTTGACAAAATTAACAAGATCTTCAAAATGAAGCGGGTTGATGGCGACATTTTCAACTTTCGGTTCACGATAAGTGCCAGCATTTCCTGGTGCGACAAAAACTTGCTTGATAAGAGGGGACTGGGCCAACTTCCATGCAAGAGCATGTTCACGACCACCATTGCCAATAACTAAAACTTTCATTGATTATTCTCTTAATGTCTAAAGCATCTTGTTCCGGTAAATATCATCGCAATATCATATTGATTGGCGCATTCGATAACTTCATTGTCTCGTTTTGAGCCGCCTGGAGAGATAATGGCGCTTATACCTAGTGAAGCTGCTTTTTCAATATTATCTTTAAAGGGGAAAAAGGCATCTGAAGCCATTGCGGCCCCCTTTAGTGAAATGCCAATTTCATTTGCTTTCATTGCCGCTATTTCAGTACTGATAATACGAGACATTTGCCCTGCGCCTATTCCAATGGTTTGACCATTTTTAGCAAACACAATGGCATTAGATTTAACATACTTAACGATATGCCAACTAAAAAGCAGGTTTTGTAATTCTTCTTGAGTGGGGGCACGTTTAGTGACAATGTCACGAGAAATAGTCATGATACTACTGTTATCTTTGGTTTGAACCAAAATGCCACCACTGACTGTTTTAATATCTAACGAAAACTGTTCATGACGTTCTTTATCAGCATGATATTGCAATACACGACAATTTTCTTTCTGTTTGGCAATCAATAGAGCTCCCGATGTAAATCCCGGAGCAATTATTACCTCTACAAATTGCTTGTCGAAGATAGCTTTCATCATTTTATCATCGACTTCTTGATTAAAAGCAATGATGCCACCAAAGGCAGAAGTCGGATCACAAGCATAAGCCTTTTCATAAGCTTCTAAAATATTTGAGCCAACTGCGACACCGCAAGGGTTGGCATGTTTAACAATGACACAGGCAGGATGCTCAAAATATTTCACACACTCAAGAGCGGCATCGCTATCTGCGATATTATTATAAGATAATTCTTTTCCTTGTAGCATCAAAGCTTGGGCAATACTGTCTTTGCTAGGGTTTTTTTCTTGATAGAAGGCAGCGCTTTGGTGAGGGTTCTCTCCATAACGCAATCTATCTTTGAGTTGATAATTTAGCGAAAGATGTTGACCAAACCCTTCTAAAGGTTGCTTATCAACGGTTTGACCAAAAAAGTTTGCAATGGCGCCATCATAAGCAGCCGTATGCGCAAAAGCTTTAGATGCATAATTAAGTCGAGTAGTTTCATTGATGGTGCCTTTATTTGCTTCAAACTCTTTTATAAAAGATTGATAATCGCCAGGCGAAACCAATACAGTGCACCATTCATAATTTTTTGCAGCTGAGCGAATTAAGGTGGGGCCACCAATATCAATATTTTCAATAATTTCTTCCAACGAAGACGCTTTATTACCGCTGACTTGTTCAAAAGGATAAAGGTTCACTACAACCAGATCGATATCATGGATATCATGTGCATGCATCACATCGGCATCAATGTCGCGGCGCCCTAGAATGCCTCCAGCAATCTTTGGGTGTAGGGTTTTGACTCGTCCTTGCATGATTTCCGGGAAACCAGTGTATTCGTTAACGGTGATAACTGGGATTCCATGTTCTTTTAGGAGCGCTGCGGTGTTACCTGTTGAGATGATTTCAACACCATGTAAGTGAAGATTTTCTGCCAACGGTATGATATTGGTCTTATCATAGACTGTTAGTAAAGCGCGTTGTATAACGGTTGATTCATGCATAACTATTCTAATCCATATTCAGCAAGACGTTTGCGAAGAGTACCTCTAGCAAGGCCAAGCGTTTCTGCGGCTTTGCTTTGATTGCCTCCACTATAATCTAAGACCGTTTTAAACAATCCAAGTTCCACTTCTTTCATAACCATTTCATATAATTTTTTAGCTGGCTGGCCATCCAGTGCGCAAAAATACTCACCAATAATTTTTGCGACAATTTCCCTTAATGGGGTTGTGTGAGAATCACTCATTGCTGTTTTCCATTAAATTGGCAAAAAAGAGATCAGCTGATTCCAATTGAGCTTCAGCGGAACTGAGTTGATTAAAAGCATGTCTGAAAGCGCCGCCATGACGTTGGCCTTTGCTATACCAAGAGACATGTTTGCGAGCGACTAAAATGCCTCTAGCTTCACCGTAAAACTCATAGAGATTTTTCATGTGATTGATCATGACATCTCGAATGGTGGCAACAGAGGGTTCAGGCAAATGCTCATTAAATTTTAAATAATGCATTATTTCATTAAAAATCCAGGGTCTTCCCTGAGCGGCACGCCCAATCATGATGGCATCAGCCCCAGTTCTTTCAAGAACCCATTTTGCTTTTTCAGGCGTTGTGATATCACCATTGGCAATGATGGGAATAGAAACGGCTTGCTTAATGGCAGCAATGGTATCGTATTCTGCTTCGCCATTAAACATACAAGAACGAGTGCGTCCATGAATGGCAAGCGCCGCGATGCCACAGTCTTGCGCCATTTTGGCTATATTAACGCCATTGCGATGACTGGGATCCCAGCCGGTGCGAATTTTTAAAGTAACAGGAATTTTAACCGATTTAACAATTTCATTGAGGATCCGCGCAACCAGAGGCTCATCTTTGAGCAAAGCTGAACCGGAAAGTGTGTTACACACTTTTTTAGCAGGGCATCCCATATTAATATCAATTATTTCAGCACCTTCGGCTTCATTGTGGGCAGCAGCTTGTCCCATCATTTTGGGATCTGCTCCCACTATTTGTACCGAGCAAGGTCTGGTTTCACCGTCATGATTAGCACGGCGTTTGGTTTTTTCACTGCCATGTAATAAAGAATTGGCGCCCACCATTTCAGAAACAGCTAAACCGGCACCTAAATTTTTACAAAGCTGGCGAAACGGACGATCGGTAACGCCAGCCATAGGGGCAAGAATAAGAGGGTTCTCAATTTTATAAGGACCAATTTTAAAGTTGGTTAACTTATCGTCTTTTGTGGATGATTCTGACATGGCCGGTGCTCTTAATTGGGAAGGGAATTATACCCTAATGCCCCATAAAAGCACCCAATCTTCATGGGTTTGAATTGCTTCAAAGGAAAACCAAGGTTCATAAGCGGCGCGAACGGCATCAATTTGTTTAGTTAGTAGACCAGACATGACTAAATTACCCCCTATAGCACAGCAAGCTTGTAGCACTGGGGCAAGTTGAATTAAAGGCTCAGCGAGTATATTTGCTAATACTGTTTGTGCTTTTAGATCGGCAGGCATTTCTTCGGGAATAAGCGCGGATAGACTTTCAACTTCAAGATCATTGCGTTGTCTATTTTCATGCGTTGCTGCAATCGCTTGGGGATCATAATCGATGGCCCAAACTTTATTAGCGCCTAGTTTCAATGCTGCAATCCCTAGAATGCCAGAACCACATCCATAATCGATAACAGTTTGATTAAGAGGGGGATGCGCATCTAGCCACTGTAAACACAAGGCAGTTGTAGAGTGAGTGCCAGTACCAAAAGCAAGTCCTGGATCGAGTTTTACCACCACCGCTTCTTTATCTTCTGGTAGCGGTGAATCAGAAGGAATAATCCAGAGTTTTTGACCAAATTGAATAGGTTGAAAATGTTCAAGCCAAGTGCGAGTCCAGTCTTGTTCTGCTAAGGGTATTATACTAATTATGGTTTGAGGTAATAAGGCGTGTATTGCTGTCTCAACAGTATTTATCTGTGCTGTTTCAGGGAAAAGCCCAACTATTTTGACTTTGTCCCACAGAGGCGTTGTTCCAGGTAAAGGTTCAAGCACCGGTACTTCGCCAGCATCAAAAAAGGACACTGAAACTGCGCCGAGTTCTTCAAGCTTTTCACTATAGAGTTCAGCCTGCGATTTATGAATTTCAAAAGAAATTTCTAGCCAAGACATGGGTTGAGCCTTTCTAAGTAGGGTGGGCAACAATTTGGATTGAGTATAACGATATTTTAGTAAGGAATGAAGGGTGTATACGCTCTTTATGGCTCTGGCTGATTAATAAAATCTTTCAAAATAGTGGTAGACAGGTTTTTTAATTCTTGTAGAAGAATAGCAATCTCGTTGGTCATTTGACCATGGCTATTGATGTCTTTCACCAATGCCTCAACAGAATGATTGAATTTGGACAGAAATTCTAAGGCATCTTTCATATTGTTCTTGTCAAGAGATTCATTAAATTGACCAAATTGATATCGTGCCATACTAAAGACGCTAAATTTATGAGATGAAACACCTTGATGTTCGAGCTTTTCACATAATTGAGAAAAAACTTCAAGATAATTAAATGATTTATTAATAGGGGGACGGGCTTTTCCACCAAATATTTTTTTTAGCCAATCCATCATGTTGATAGTTCCTATATTTTCTATTTAAAAGCATAGCATAAGCCTATCTAAGGCTGAAAAATCCTGTTTGAATTTTATCTAATCGATCTATGTACAGCACACCGTTCTTAAGGTTTTGCTACACTCTATGATCACGTTATTAGTTTCATAAGGGGTAGTGTTATGGCTCATTATTTAATGCTAGGTAAATATACTGACAAAGCGATGGAATCAATCAGTGAAAGTGGAGACAGAATTAAAAAATTCAAGGAATTATGTCAAGAACATGGTGGTAAGGTCATTTCCCATTATTTGTTGATGGGTAAATATGATGTGGCTTGCTTTATTGATGCGCCTAATGCAGAGACCATGGCAAAAATTGCACTCGTGGTTGGTAATAGAGGTTTTGTACGTACTCAAACATTTTGTGCGTTCACAGAGCAAGAACAAATGGAAATGGTTAAAACGTTTGCGAAATAAAGGACGAGGGCATTCATCGATTATTTTTGAATGCCCATTATGTTGCGCCATGTCAAAGTAATCTTCTTAAATAAGCCGCTTAATATTCGTTGTTAGATTTCTTGATTGAAAATGACTGACTATTTCACGGAAAAATTAAATTTTTCTTTTAATCACCAAAATTTTTGTTAAACTTCCCTCGCCGTTTATTTTACTCTTTACTATTTAAGAGGTAAGTTATGTCATTAGCCGCAGGTCCCATCGTTAAAGATAATGAAAGTAATCATTCTGCAGAAGCTGCCACCCCGGATCAATCTGATCATGAACAGCCAATAGTGAAACTTCCTGATGATCCTATTGCCAGAGCAGATAGAGTTGGAACTTCTGTTCCCGTGGTCGCCGTTGAACATACGGTTAAAGTTGCTGAAGAAGTTGAGCCTGAACTAGCTAAAGAAGCACAAGCAGATTTAGATTTAAAAGCGAAGAATGGCCTTAAAGCACAAATTCTTGCAGCAAAAAACGCCGCTGTGCAACAAGAGAGAAAATCAGACGACGTTAAAAGAAGTGAGGCTGAATTACAAGCAGCAAAAGCTCTCTTGAGAACTCAAAAGGGCGCTTCCCATCCAGAAACGGCTGAAGATCATAGCGCGCGTTTAGCCAAAGAAGAAAAAGATCGTTTAGCAGCGTTGAAACAAGCACCGGTTTTGGAAGGACAATTAGCCAGAGAGGCTGCGGAAAAAATTGCTCCCAAATTGGCTAAAATACATGAAGATGCTGCAAATGCTCAAGCGCAAAGAGCAGCAGCTTTAGCGGATGAGCAAAGAAGTGCAGAAGAAGCTCGCAAACAAAATGAAGCCCATCAACAAGAGCAGGAGAAGAAGGCTAAAGCAGCAGAAGAACAAGCGCGAACTGATTCAACGCGATTTACCGGTTCTAGTCCTATTGGACCAAAACTCACCCCTGAGCTTTTAGAGAAATTAAATGCAGCAAAAGGAGAATTAACGGGTGTGAAAGGCAAAGTAGACGCTTATGAACAGGCTCTAATGATTGAAACGGCAAAAGCACCTGTAGAAGTTGCAGCGAAGGATCTAACTAAACCAAGTGCTGTCTTGGCTTTATTTGAAGCTCGTCGAAAAGCAGTGGCTGATGAAGCTGCGGCGAGACAAGCAGAGGAAGCAGCAGCGGTTGTTGCAGCTGAACCTGAAGCGAAAAAACCGCCACGCAGAGGAACAAGGGTTAAAGCTGCGGTTCAAAAATATGGTTTCTAAATTCAGCTAGTGTCGCTAGGTGGGCCAAGCTAAAAGCTAAGCCCACCATTGCGCTTAAATCGTATTAGAAAACGAAATTAAATCTGTTTCAGGCGTTAAAGGTTCTGGTAAAGAAGTCGTTAATTTCCTTCTTGTAGCTTCTAAGCCTGGTAAATACACAGAGGATAAGCTATCCACAAGCCCAGAACTCGTGGTTGCGGATTCTTCAGTTTCAATCTTTTTTCGCTTTTTAATCAATGACGATCCAGTTTGAAAACAAGGACTATTTTCCATCATAAAACGAGAAAGAACAGACATCACACCCACCATGGGATATTTGTGATTCCTATCGTGCATGCCTTTTCGTGAAAATAGGAGATCAAATAATTTAACTTTTGTTTCAGGTGTTAATTGATCGATATCAATGCTTCTATTTTTTGCAATAATATCAGGTGGCACAACGTTGCTTGAAAAAAGCGCATTGATTTGCGGGTATTGATCCGGCGTTATGGTGATAAATATTTTTTGTTGTTCCGGTTTATACAAATCAGCGCAATATTGAATACCAAATAATTTTAAAACCAGACTCAAATCTATTGACGATGAATCAGTCATATGCAAAGTGAATCTTAAATGAGGGCCCTGCTTCATCGTTTTATCCATTGTTTTATCACAATTTTCTGGAGCAACCCCCGTGAGAATATAAAGCTGCTCTATTGTTTGCAAATGATATTTATTAATTATTTCAGTTTTTAATTGTTGGGGATCGGCCTCTTTTAAAGCCGCCATTTCAGGTAAGACGGGAATAGGGGCACCATTTCTGGGCATCCAAAAGGCAGAATCTTTTCGCAGATTTCCCCATTTATGAAATGCGCCAAAGGCACAGAGAATGCGAGCCACTTCGAATTTGGCGGTGTTTTTAACAGCGAAGAAAAAGGGGGTGACTGGATCAAGTTCTTTAGAGAGAGGCTCTTCAAGATAATTGACTAAAAATGGGTAAAGCGTAAGAAGTTCAGCGACAGTGGCAGGTTTGTTTTCTTGGACAGCGGTAACGAAGCGGTTGTAAAAAAGGATATGTTCATTTTTCATGCTAAGGCCCTCAAAGCGACTACAAAGGCTGGAGATTATAGTTGGAAGCTCAAATGCTGTATGTCATATAAAACGTTAGCATGAGAAATCTAATTGATTGTAATTACATCGATTTGGAAGCCGCGAAGGATAATCATCGCGGCACGTAGGAATGGTGAGAACTAAATACTTTTAGTCGTTACCTTTAATTTTTTGTTCTAAATAATGAATGGTTGTGCCACCATTTTTGAAATTCGGATCTTGTATCAACTCTTGATGAAGTGGAATATTTGTCTTAATCCAATCAATAACAACTTCATTTAAAGCATTTCGCATCCGTCTAATGGCTTCAGGTCTGTCATTGCCATAAGCAATTAGTTTAGCTATCAAGGAATCATAATTCGGTGGCACTTGATAGGAACTGTAGATATGTGAATCTATACGAACGCCAGGACCACCTGGCGCATGGTACCAAGTAATTTTACCAGGGCAAGGCAAAAAGGTTTTGGGATCTTCTGCATTAATTCGACATTCAATGGCATGACCTTGAATTCGGACATCATCTTGACGAATAGACAATTTCTGTCCGCTAGCAATTTTAAGCTGCTCTTTGACAATATCAATGCCCGTGATCATTTCAGTAACAGGATGTTCAACTTGGACACGGGTATTCATTTCAATAAAATAGAATTCACCATCTTGGTAAAGAAACTCAAAAGTACCAGCGCCACGATAGTTAATACGTAGGCAGGCGTCGACGCACACTTTACCAATTTTTTTGCGTTGTTTTTCTGTTATGCCAGGTGCAGGCGCTTCTTCTAGTACTTTTTGATGGCGACGCTGCATTGAGCAATCTCTTTCGCCTAAGTGAATGGCATTACCTTGACCGTCAGCTAATACTTGGATTTCGATATGTCTAGGCGTTTCCAGGTATTTTTCCATATAAACAGTACTATTGCTAAAAGCGGTGCCGGCTTCTGTTTGAGTTAAAGAGATAGCGTTAAGTAG
>CAYXVT010000092.1:0-7670 GCA_964468105.1 Uncultured Candidatus Berkiella sp.
AAAGGCCATTAAGTTTGTAGAAAAAACGTCAAAAGAAAGAGGAATGGCTGTATTGATAAAGAACAGCGTTTTGAGAAGATTATAATTTGCTAAAAGTAAAGTGAGTGCATAACCGCTTCCCATTAAGACACTAAATAAAATAAAGGCTTGCCATCTTCTCTCAATGAGCAAAAATAACCCTATAGCACATGGCATAACAATATTGACTTGCTTACAAGCCCAAGATAAGTAGCACCACAAGGCAGCACTGATAACAGCCAGAAAAACATGTCGAGGAAGATATTTTAATAAGTAAACGACAGCGCACATATCAAAAAATAAAGCGATCACATCTGGGCGCACAGTCATCGCCCAAAAACCAATTAACGGTCCAAGCCATAAAACAGCACTTAAAGAAATGGCTATCAAAACAGGTAATGGATGTGCATTTATTTTTTTACTGCTAAACAATTGCGTGTTTACCCAAAAACCAATACCCACCACAGCTAAGGTGATACAGCGACCAACGGTTGGGATCCAGGCTTCATCTAAAGCAAATAGATTAACGGTTGCTGAAATAAACGAGCCATATAAACTATAGAATAGCCAATTAAAATAGGATGCGGCAAAGGGGATCTGATGCGGATCGGAATAGATAGGAAGACCATGCAAATATTTCCACATCGCATATAAGGATTCTTCTTCATAGCCACTGGTGACCACATGATGAACTTCACTAAAGGAAATCACTTGATGCGCACGAAGCAGCAACAATACAAACCCACTTAAGGCACCAAGACTAAATATAAGTGTACTTATCGAAAGTGTGTTCTTTTTCATTTTTTTCTTTTATCTAGTTGGTTTGGTGCCTGAAGTAAATACAAATGATCGCAAATTTTGCATCCAAAAAGGCTTAAATAAATATCGTTCAAACATATTGTAAACAGGTAATATTCCCTTGGCGGTATCGGAAGCAACATATCGATAGGTTAGCCCATCGACGTAAGATGACTTCACCTCAAATCCGGCTTTTCCAAAAATTGTTCGCACTTCTTTAGGCAGTACGGGTCGTTCATTGGGCGTTACCCCTTTTGAGCTATAAAAGGGTGAGGTGCGATCTCGATAAAGATACATAAAAGGATTTAAGCGATTAGGATCAAAAGCCACAAAGCGCCCTTGAGGCTTTAGCACTCTAAACACCTCTTTTGCACAATAGCTAGGATCGGGGAGGTGATGCACTAAGCAACTTAGCATTACCACATCCAAGCTGTTATCCTGAAACGGTAATGCTTCTACATCGGCTTGTAAAAAATCAATCCCTGCCATCTGCTTTTTGCCACGCAAGAGTAATTTTTTACTGAGATCTAATCCCGCACATTGATAGCCGCGCTGTTGAAGCATTTGCGTGAAGACGCCTGAACCACAACCCAGATCAATAATTTGAGCACCGGGGGATACTTTTAAAAGACTCACTGCCGTATCAATAATTTTTTGATTAGCAGCATCAGTGAATACATTATATTCATTCCCATCGCCTAGATTATCAAAAAAATCGATCTCTTGTTGCTTGTTTTGAAGCACTGACATTACTCCGATCCTTTGGCCGTAGATCACAATCCGTTTAACAGAAAGCTATTAAACTTTACACGAAGCATTTAGATAGGTAGTTTAATAAATAAAATGGTCTAATAGCGTGTTAGATAATACGCTGCCTTAGGTTAGTGCATCAATACCTATGTTTAGAAAGACCTCAAAATGATTTGTACTTTCTAGGATTCACCTGTAAGTGATCCCCCTCAGGCTCAAAAAAGGCATATAAGCGCTCTTGCAAAGTGATACATCTTTTTGCAACAGAGGACTTATACCAGGTGAGGAATTCCTTAGGCTCGGACATATGACCACCACCAGTCATCTTGGCATTACTTAAATCACCTAATTTGCTTTTAATGCTCTCTATTTTAGTGGTAATGCCTTCACGCTTTGCTTTTTGAAGTTGAACTTTTAGATCATTCTTGCGTGTACGGTAATCCTTTGAGTTTTTATGCAAAGAATCATCGAAGAGAATGACTTTATCATTATGAGAATGTGGATTAAAATTTCTTCTTCCTAATGTCTTGGAATGAGGACTTTTCGGTTTATGGATAACAGTGTGAATTTTATTTTCAATTGGGATCTGATCAAACTTTTCTGCTGCTTTTAGTTCCCATCCACCATAGATCATAGCTGCCCGCAAGCCTTTCTCTAAAGCCCAACCCACGGTTCTATCGTATAAACGATAAGATTGTTTCCAACGTAGACTTAACATGGCAACGCAAAACAACATCCCAGTTTGCATTAAAGTGAAAACACCAAGTGCTGCCAGAGGCAATAATAAGGCCGAGGCCAAAACAGTGGTACCAACAGACACGATGCGATGACGACTATTAGGTCTTTTAAAAAAAAGCGCAACGGATGTTTCAATTAAATTGCCAAAGGAACGATCATCGACGTATTTAATGGCCTTTTGTTTACGATTCAATTCCTCAATCGCAAAGGTTGCAATCGCCCCCCCTAAAGAGTGGCCATAACATTTGATATTTTTGGGATCGACACCTTGCGCAAGTAAACGGTTAATTTGAAACAAATAATCATTAATGAGGCAGCGCTCGTTATAAACAGTCCCTTCACTATGCGCAACGCCTCTATAATTAAAACTGATTATTCTTTTATTGAGATTAAGTGCATCACTTGCTAATCGAGAGAGGTGCAATTCATAGCAATCACTTCTATTCCAACCATATATCACATATTCTTGCGGATCTTTGTCTTTGGCAACCAGTTCAATGGTATCTAACTTTGCACCATCAGGGGTGTTATGAAATTCACGTTTAACATTAACTGACAATCCTGAATGATGTTCCTCATGCTTTGCATTATGTGCAATAAAATGAGCCCACAATCCATTGAGGCGCGTTACCTCTGCTCTGGAATAGAATAATTTTGTCCAAATATACTTTAGGCCACTTAACTTACCTATTGGAATAAATTGCGCACGCAGCACAAATAATCCAACAAATCTCCCAGTAAGGTTTCGCAACAAGCGCATTATGATCTCCACTATCTATATGTAATAGATGTTTACATGCCTCGGTCAAATCTATACTGAATTCTCACTCACAGTAGTTGATTTTTAGGCTAGGCGTCTAGTCTTTAAGTAACCCTCCTACGCTAAAAGCTTCGGAGGGCAAGCAGGAAGACAACAACTTGTCGTTCGTAGCTTCTTAGCGTAGAAGGACGCCTAAAATTCAAATACGAAGAGTGAATGAGTGTATGTGAACGTATTTTTAGGTGGGGCTTACTGTAACATGGTTTTTTATCAGGTTGAATAACCATCCAGTGGATTATTTATAAGTTAGATTCGTTTATGACGCACGTTTCTGTGCACGGCTCTCCAATACGGATAACACATCAGAAAAATTTATCGATTTGGCTCTTAGCAACACTAACACGTGAAAAAGGAGATCGGCTACTTCTTCACATAAAGCTGATGGCGTATCAGCAACGGCCGCCAGTGCAACCTCGACGCCTTCTTCACCCACTTTCTGCGCCATCTTAGAAATCCCGGCCGCAAACAACGAGGCAACGTAACTAAGAGATGAATTTTCTGTTTGTCTGGCAATGATTGTTTGCTCAAGTTGAGCAATCATATCGATAGACGCAGCTCCTTCTGAACGGAAACAAGAAACACTTCCCTGGTGACAAGTTGGACCAATTGCTTTTGCTGTAATTAACAAAGCATCATTATCACAATCAGGGGCAATGTCGCACCATTGAAGATAATTTCCGGATGTTTCCCCCTTCATCCATAATTTATCTTTACTGCGGCTATAAAATACTACTTGCTTTGAGTTTAAGGTTTGGCGAAGTGATTCCTCACTCATGTATCCTAACATTAATACCTTTTTAGTATTTACCTCTTGAACAACAGCGGGAATTAAACCATCCATTTTTTGCCAATCTAGGGACAATTCCTCAAACACCAAACTCATTGTCTAACCCTCACGCCATGCAGATCCAAATATTTTTTTAATTCTGGAATTTCAATTTCACCTGAATGAAAAACGCTTGCGGCCAAGGCTCCTTCAACATTGCCTTCAACAAATACATCCAGAAAATGTGATAATGCACCAGCGCCGCCTGAAGCAACTAATGGAACTTTCACAAATGAACGTAATGCTTTCAATTGCTCTAATGCATAACCCTTACGCACACCATCGTTATCCATGCAATTAAGAACGATTTCACCAGCTCCTCTTGCTTGTACTTCATTTATCCATTGTGTTGTCGTTCTTTGAGTTACCCGTGACTTTTCTGCACTGCCAGTGTATTGACAAACCATATGCAGATTATTCTGGCTTAAACTATCGATACCCACCACGACACATTGTGTTCCAAAGGTGAGCGCTAATTGATCTATAAAGTCAGGATTTTCCAAAGCGGGGCTGTTAATTGAAATTTTATCTGCACCGGCATTGAGTACCCTTTCTGCATCTTGCAAAGTTCTGACACCGCCTGCAACACAAAAAGGAATATCAAGACTCATTGCAACATCTGATACCCAAGCGCTATCAATAGTGCGTCCTTCACTACTTGCTGTTATATCATAAAAAACCAACTCATCAGCCCCAGTAGCAACATAGTGAGAAGCTAATGCAAGAATATCGCCAACCACTTGGTGAGAACGAAAATTAACGCCTTTTACCACTTTGCCATTTTGAACATCTAAACAAGGAATGATCCGTTTTGCTAACATTTAATTAACCTTTGTTAATGCTTCTTGCAACGTAAATTTCTTTTCAAGTAAAGCCTTACCAACAATCGCACCATGCATTTTAAGCTTCTTTAGAGCAACTAAATCGTCTAAAGATCCAATGCCACCAGAGGCTTGGAATAAAAGGTCTGGGTAACGCTTGTGACACTGCTCATACAAAGATATATTTGGACCTTGTAATGTCCCATCTCGGCTAATGTCCGTACATAAAACATTCTTTAAAGGAACATCAGAATACATGTCAATCAATTCCCATAAGGTTTTTTTCTCTTGAGTCTGCCAAGCATGAGTAACCACCATGGGATTATTTTTTTGATCTATATTCACATCAAAAGCCAATACAATTCTTTCTGGTCCAAATTCCAACATCCATTCTTTCACTTTCTCAGGTTCGGAGACAGCTAAACTACCAATAACAACGCGAGCAGCCCCATCTGCAAATAAAATTTTAATATGACGATGAGTGCGGATCCCACCACCGATTTGAATATTCAGTCCTTCCAATTGGCAAATCTGCGCTATACGTGACATTTGCACCGCTTCACCATCTTTGGCACCATCTAAATCAACAATATGAAGTTCTTTGGCATGCTCCTTTGCATACCGATTTGCAATTTCCCAAGGGTGTCCTGCATATTCTGTTATTTGTTCAAACTTACCTTGATAAAGACGGACACACTTGCCTGCTTTAATATCAATCGCCGGAATGATAAGCATTCTATTAATCCTAGTATTCTAAAAAATTACTTAAAATCTTTGCTCCAATCTTACCTGACCGTTCAGGATGGAATTGAGTTCCAAAAAAATTATCCCGAGCCACCACACTGGAGAAAATCATACCATATTCACTACTAGCTACTGTAAATTTACCTATTGGTGCTGCGTAGCTGTGCACAAAGTAAACATAATCTTTTTCTTGAACACCTACAAGTAATGGACATTCAGGTTTTTGAATTGATAAAGTATTCCATCCCATATGAGGCACACACACTGTCGTTTCATTCGATATTCTTATGACTTTATCAGGAAATACACCTAATCCTCCCACAGCACCTTCTTCGGACCAATTAAACAAGATCTGCATACCCGAACAAATACCAAGCACAGGTTGTTGCAATGACTTTATGGTATCAATTAAGGAACGTCGTTCTAATTGATGGATCGCTCTATTTGCCGTAGAAACCCCTGGAATGATGACATGGGACGCTTCCTTAATTTGTTCAATGCAAGCTGAAACACAGAATGTTTTCTTTAAGCGCTTTAAAGCAAATTCTATCGATGCGAGATTGGTTCCGCATCCTTCAACAAGGACAATCATAAACTCCCCTTCGTACTGGGTATGGCATCACCCACTATCTGAAAAGCCTGTCGTAAACATCTGCCAACTGCTTTAAAAACAGATTCCACCATATGATGCGTATTTTCACCCGTCACACTGATATGCAGTGCTGCACCTAAGTTTTGAGACAGTGAACGAAAAAAATGGGGAACACATTCTGTGGATAACGCACCCACTTTATCGCGTTCAAAACTCCCTTTAAAGTCAAAATAAGCGCGTCCACAAAGATCAATTGCCACTTGTGCTAATGCTTCGTCCATTGGCAAAACAAAACCATAACGACCAATCCCTTTTTTATCGCCCAACGCTTTTGCCAACGCTTGCCCTAAGGCCAATGCTGTATCTTCAACGACATGGTGATCATCAATGTGAAGATCACCTTTAACACTAACCCACAAACCAAAATCACCATGCTTAGCTAGTTGTTCTAACATATGATCAAAAAAGGCAATCCCTGTCTCAATGGAGATCACTTTGGGGTTATCTAAATCTACCTTCATTTCAATATGCGTTTCTTTCGTTGTTCTTATCAACTGCGCAATTCTTGCACCTGCAAGAATTTTAGAGACAATTTCCTCCCAACCCGTTGTGCTATCCAATAAAATTCCTTTAATGCCCATATTAGTGGCTAATTGGAGATCAGTTTGTCTATCGCCAATAACAAAAGAATTCTCTCTATCGATAACTTGAGCGGTTAAGTAATCCATCACTAAGCCTACTTTGGGTTTTCGACAATCACAATTATCTTGGCTCGTGTGAGAACAAATTTTAATGCTTTCAAAAGTAATTCCTTGAGAACTAAACAAACCTAACATCATTTGATGAGCGACATTAAAATCTTCCATGGGGAATCGATTAGACCCTAATCCATCTTGATTGGTAACCATCACAAATCTGAAACCGGCGTTTTGTAGCTGTAACAATGCGGGAATTACCTTTGGCATTAATTGTAATTTTCCCAAACTATCAATCTGTTGATCTTCAGGTTCCACAATAAGTGTGCCGTCTCTGTCAATAAAAAGTATTTTCTTTTTCATTGCGCTTTCTCATTAAATGTTTTCAAGATATTTATTAACTTTTCATTTTCAGCTGGCGTACCAATTGCCACTCGAACGCAGTTACTTAATTGTGGTTTTCCATTAAAGTTTTTTATTATCACATTTCGCTTGGCACAAAAATCCACAATGCTATTGGCATCGGTTCCTTTAATCAGCAAAAAATTTGCTTCACTTGGCCAGATCTTTTCGACAAATTCAAATTTCATCAAGCTTTGACCCATTATTCCCTTTTGCTCAAGAATGATGCGGATATATTCTTTTACTTTAGAGACATAGCTTGGTTGAACTGCAAGGGAAGCTTTTTCCATGGTGTCTTCTGATAATGCAAACGGCGGCATCATTGCATTAACAAATTTGATGAGAGGTGCTTGAGCCAGCATAATGCCACAACGGATCCCAGCCAATCCAAATGCCTTGGATAAGGTACGCAGCACCACAAGATTAGGCGTTTGATCAAGATAAGAAACCATGCTGGGTGTTTGTG
>CAYXVT010000092.1:7680-8677 GCA_964468105.1 Uncultured Candidatus Berkiella sp.
TTCATCTACAACCACAATGGCAGAGTCTGCTACGTCTTGACATAATTTTAAGATATCTGCCTCTGGCACTAACGTTGCTGTTGGATTATTCGGCGTGCAAACAAAAATAATTTTCGTATTGTCTGAAACACATTGCTTAATCTTGGGCATGTCAATAGCAAAGTCATTTTGGCTATCCAATGGCACATCAATCACTTTAATTCCTTGCAACTTAGCCGATACTTGATACATCACAAAGGTCGGTGAGCTGATGATTATTGCGTCTTGATAGGCCTGACAAAACAATCTCATCAATGCATCAATACCATCATCACTACCACGTGTGAGCAGTAACTGCGAAGGTTTCACTTGATAAAATTCCGCTAAGCGTTGCAATAACGCTGGTGGATTTGGCAAAGGATAACGATTTCTGCCAAGACCGCTAACATCCCACGGCAATTCATTCATATCTAACCAAATCTGATCATCATTCAATTGACGACCAATGTTATAGGGTTGTATGTCTCGCAAGTCTTGGCGGATTAACTTTTCTATATTAGTCATTTTGTAACTCTCTTAAACGCAATGCCACGGCGTTCTCATGACCTTGCAATTTTTCCATTAAGGCTAATCTTTGTGCCGAGAGTCCTAATTTTAGCAGGCCCTCTTTAGTGACCTCTTGTACGCCAACGGCTTTCATAAAATCTAGCACAGATAAACCACTGCGCATTCTTGCACCACCGGCTGTTGGCAACACATGATTTGATCCAGTCACATAATCGCCTAAGGTTTCCGGAGTCCAATTGCCTAAAAAAACGGTTCCTGCATTCTCAATGGTATTAAGATATTGACGTGGATTATCCACCTGCAAACTTAAATGCTCAGGTGCATAAGTATTGCTAATTGCTATTGCTTCATTGATTGAATCGACTTTAATGGCACACGATTTTTCTAACGCTTTTCCTGCAATCTGCTGTCGAGCCAAGATGGCAAGCTGTTCATCCACAAGAGCTAACAC
>CAYXVT010000092.1:8687-13394 GCA_964468105.1 Uncultured Candidatus Berkiella sp.
AAGAGTACTTGCGAGCCAATATCATGTTCTGCTTGCGATAACAGATCGGCTGCAACAAACGCAGGATTTGCACTTGCATCTGCTATCACTAAAATCTCTGATGGACCTGCAGGAATATCAATGCTCACCCCACTTTCATTTTGAGAACATAATAACTTAGCTTGGGTCACCCAACGATTGCCAGGGCCAAAGATCTTATCTACTTTAGGGACCGTTTGTGTACCATATGCCAGTGCCGCTATCGCTTGCGCACCGCCGATTTTAAAGATTTGCGTAATCCCACATTCCTGGGCTGCCACTAAAAGCATAGGAGCAATCTTGCCCTCTTTTGTGGGAGGAGTGCAAAGCACTTTTTGCTGACATCCTGCAATCAATGCAGGAACGGCCACCATCATCAGCGTTGAGACTAAACAGGCTGTCCCCCCTGGCACATAGAGTCCGACTCGCGAAATGGGACGCCACAAGCGTTCGCAAACCACGCCATCATTGCTATCGTAGAGCCAGTTTTCAGGTAATTGCGCCGTTGCATTAGCCTTGATTCTTTGAATGGCAAAGCGAATGGCTTCTAAATCTTTAAGCGATACTTCATTTTTAGCATGGAGAAATTCTTCTTGTGTTACCTGTAAAGTCGTTAACGCTGCTTTATCAAATTGTTTTGTTAGGGCAATAAGCGCTGCATCTCCCTGCTCTTTAACTTGTTGGATAAGAGCGAGTGTTTGTTGACGAAGCAGTTCATCATCGTTAACAACACTTCTTTGCAGTAGTTGATTTTTTTCAACAGCTGAGAGTTTATTCCAAATGACTTTTTTCATATTGCACCTACTTAGCCCCTGCTTGCAGAACGATTTCCATGCTGGATAGCAAATTATTTAGTATTTCACTTTTATGGGAGTGTAACGCACCATCAGACTTGGCAAGCACCGCCTGACTCTTCATCAATACAATGGTTTCTTTAAGATTATTTTCTTCTAAGGTTCGGCCGGTTGAAACTAAATCACAAATCACATCGGCCATTTTGAGTTGAGGTGCAATTTCAACAGATCCAGATATATTAACAAGCTTGGCTTGGATGTTATTATCATCAAGATATTTTTGTAGTACGTTCTTATAGCTGGTGGCAATTTTCTTGCCTTGCAATGAAGACAGACCTTGGAAATTCATTTCTTTTGGGCAAGCAATGGATAAACGGCATTTACCAAAACCGAGTTTAATAATTCTTTCAAAGGGTTCTTGTGTTTGAATTTCTTGTTCTTGCAGAACATTTTCACCAACAATGCCAAGATCACAGATTTTGTCGCGAATAAGCGTTGGTATATCGTCATCTCTGACAAGGAGCAAATCGATGGGAAAGTTTTCAGCTGAATAAAAAAGTGAGGATTTAGAAGAGAGAAGTTTTAAACCACAACGTTGTAGCAGGTTGATGGATTCATCACCCAAGCGCCCCTTTTTCTGTATGGCTATGGTTAGCCTTGCGTTTACTGACATTGCCTTTCCTCTTTATACGGTCATAGATCAGATTGTATCCACCCGTACCATGAGATAGACATCTTGCCACTCTGCCGATGGTGGTTACGCTCACACCCGTTTCTTCATAAATGGTGCGATAAGGCGTGCCTTGCTTAACAGGCTCTACCACCAACCAGCGATCGGCCATGGCTTGACGCTCGGTAGGAGTACATAAATCTTCAAAAAATTTCTTAGCTTCTTCAATGCTCTTTAGCTGAACAATCGCCTCATAGAGTCGATGCTCAGATTCTTCATTTGCCTCTGGATGGGCATTTTTAGCTTTCATAGGGTCACCTAACGTATTAACGTACTATTACACAAAGACAATAGCTCAAGTCCTTCAGGGTTGTCAAGCCTCAAAGATAAAAGGAATAAATTATCAGATGGGGGTTAATTCCCTGTGATCCTCGGACTTCTCGCAGTTTCGAAAGCATGGCTTGATACAAATTCAGGGTGAAAATTTTCTTTGGATGAATTTCTTTGAATAGAGCCTTTAAGACTCAATACACTGTAAAGGGATTGGATTGGTTTGGGCAAAGATTCTTTCCAAGCAACCCCAACTTTTACGAGGGTGTTCTCCGTTATTCCCTGCTTATCTCCAAAGGTTAATAAGTCATTTTCTAGATATAGCGTAAGGTGGGATTGATTATTCTTTGACTTTATAATGAATTTACCTTTTCTTTGAAAAATATCCCATTGCGATTTTAAGAAAATCCTTTCAAGAGCCTCCATAAACTGGTTTTGAAAAGAAAGTGATTTTTCATTTACTAATGGTTCATGATTCTCTTGAAGCTCAGTGAGTGTCCATGCTGGCGAAGGAGGTGGCGTTTCCACAAATAGGTTAACGTCATCGGCTTTAGTATAATAGCAACAAAAAGTGGGATCGTAATAAGCTCCCATACATTTCACTACGCAATGTTGCCCGAATCTGTAATGGTTTCCATCTGCGACCATCGCTTGATGAGCTTTGGGGTCAAAGCAAACAAAATCCCCTTTTATTCTGTGATTTTTAGGGGTAAATGGTTTACTATAGATGTTGTTTTCATATATATGCAAACTAATATCTTTCAATCCATAGGTTTTTAAAAGATAACCAAACCCACCAGCCAAGTCAAAACAGTTAACGGTGGATTGCATATCTGCGGCACAATCAAATATATAACTATGCTGCAATACACGATCGACAACCTTCACGGTTTCATCTGGCACACCTTTATAGGTCCATTTTTGTTCGCGAATAAAGGTGGTATAAAGATGGAATAATTTCACACATTTTTGTTTATCGGTTAATAATTCAATACCTTTCGTTCGTGGTTTCATCCAATTCATCATAAAATCACCAATAGTTTGGATGGGCGCACTTACGGCAGAGAATTGAATTGGATGAGGATAAGTGAAAGCATGTTCTATCGGCGTAAATCCAAAAGCATCTCTCATTGTTGTTGACGCTCCATTACGAAAAAGCAGACTAACGACTTTTTGCCTGCCGTCCCTTGCCGCCAACATAAGGGGGGTTTGCTCTAACTTATCTTGAGGATCTAGCGACGTGTATCTTTTTGTTTGAATAGCTCTTTGAACGACACGAAATGGTGCATATATAACAAGCCAATGTAAGAGTGACCCCTCATCTTCTAAAATAGGCTCATCTAACATAAAACCTGCCTGAAGAAGGCTTAAAACCGCTGCTTCAATCTTAAAGTTATTCAAGGAGGAAGCTAACATTCTATTTGCGTAAAGATATTTTTGAATGGTTTTAGGAGGAAATTTAAATTTATCCAACATGCCCTTCTCTGACATCACAAGAAGCGTTTCATTTTGATAAGGCAAACCCACCCCATGACATAACAAAGCATTTGCTATTGTATAACGCGATTTTAATATGGCCATCATGACGGGAGTGCAATTAAAATCGTTTTGACTATTAAAACTGTCTGGCCCTACATAGGTTAAAAGTGTACGCAACGCCTGATGAGACCCCTTCATTGCAAATAAATGAAGTAAAGTATTCCCTTCATCGTCAATAGGCGAATGTAGCCCAAAGCCTAGCTCATTTAGTGCTTCAATGAATTTTCTGAAACTTGCCGGATCTGTTATTTCTCTTATTTTTTCACTTGCAAAAGTATATAACGGTTCGTCATCTGTTTTAAAAATGATATTTGTTTCATCGAACAGATCGCTGGGGCCTATACCTAAACTATCTTTAACTTCAGGATCAGCTCCGAATGATTTTAATAAAGTAACAACTTTTGTTCTGTGATTGTGCGCCGCTTGTAATAACGGTGTTTCGCCAAACATATTTTGGCAATTAACAGCAACGGGATACGTACTCAATACATGAATTATGTCAATTGAGCTTGTGCGAACAATAAGATGCAAAAAAGTATTATGGAAAACATCTATTGATGTATGTATCCCAAATGTATTATGAAAATCATCAATTAAAAATAGCTTCTGGGTATGGTCCGTGGCATTGAGATACTGATTAATGAGAGCATGTTGATATATTTGCTCATCAGCTGTTTGTGAAAATGGATATAACATGCGTTAGAACCCAGGTAACCATGAATGGACTGTATTCTAACGCGTAGTTATTCAGCTATCAATATATTTCAACTAAGATGACACTTTATTGTGAGTTATAAAACTTATACTTGTCCTATAAACATATAGCCTTCGCTTTTTTGATGATTTTTTCTTCAAATTGGCCTTGTTCACTAGGTGAGACAGCCGCCAGTTCACTTAACTCTTGCCTTTGAAAGTGCAAAGCGTCAAGGCGAGTAAATGATAAATTATTATTTGGCACAGCAGCTCCATGAGCATCAAATGGTCTTTTGGGTGACTTGGCCAGCATTTGCGCAAACTCAGTTATCAGGTTTTTGCTTTTATTAATACTAAGCTTCTGAGCATAAGGAAGAACCTGTGCTTTAACAGTCTCTATATCAGCTTTATGTCGCTGCTTATCTGTTTGAATATACTTTTCATTGACATAAGCAAAAATTGTCTTTCTCCAATAACCCGCCGCTGCGGCAACTCCACCAAGAGAAGTAAACACTAACGCAGATAGCTCAGCACTTACTGTCGTAGCTATAAGGCTCAATGCATAGGTTGCTCCACCTAACAATAAAGAAACCCCAGCTATTACGCCAATTTTGATTTTAAGTGGTAAATCCAAAAAATAACCATAAAGTGTTACTGGTGGTT